>NZ_JABBWW010000020.1:0-164182 GCF_014161385.1 Microbispora sp. H10670
GATCACCCATCCCCTCAGCCACGCCCTCGCCTGGTCCCAACACCGACGACACCACCAAGCCCGCGCCCGAGCCAGCCACTACTGGAAACGCTGGCTCCAACATCACGAAATCAGGCTGTAGTACTAGTGGGGGAGAGGCGGCTCAGGGGTTGAGCTTCTCGTGGGCGGCGCCGTGCCATTCGAGGAGCAGCACGGTGGCGTCGTCCTGCAGCCGGTGATTCTGGTAGTCCATCACGGTGCGGATCAGCCGCCGCAGGGTCTCGGGCACCGGCAGCCCCGCGGCGTTCTGCTTGATCATGAACTCGACGAACCGGCCCAGGCCGAACTCGCCGCTGTCGGGGTTGCGCATCTCGGTGATGCCGTCGGTGTAGAGGAGCAGCCGGTCGCCGGGCTCGAGTTGGTCCCGGCAGAGCGTGACGGGAAGCCCGAGATCGAGTCCCATCGGATGGGCGGGCGGGCACTTCAGGGTGGCGATCCACCGGCCCCCGCGGATCAGCACCGGCGCGTGGTGACCGCGGTTGACCCAGCTGAACACGCCGGTGTCCAGGTCGAGGTCGCCGATGATCGCGGTGACGAAGCGGTCGGCCCGGCCGAACTCGTCGATCAGTATTCGCTCGATCATCTCGCTGTTCTGCGCCAGGCCGTGGCCCTGCCGCCGGTTGTTGCGGCAGGCCGCGACGGCCAGGTTGGCGGTCAGCCCGGCCGACACGTCGTGTCCCATCGCGTCGAAGACGCCGACGTGCGCCACGTTGCCGGAGGTCGAGTAGTCGAAGGCGTCCCCGCCGATCTCGTACGCCGGTTCGAGGACCGCGCCGATCGCCACCGTCGGCGTGGCGAAGGTGAGCGGGGGCATCAGGTTCCACTGCATCTCGGCCGCCACGTGCATCGGCCGGGTGCGCACGAGCCGCGCGTAATAGTCGCTGAACGACCGCCTGCTCACGACGATCAGGGAGATCAGGGAGGCGATGTGCCGCATCCGGTCGCCGAGGCCGGCGTCCTCGGCGGCGGGCCTCATGTGCAGGACTCCCAGGCGCTCGGTGCCGTCGAGCATCGGAACCCACCACTGGACCGGGTTGTCGCCGCGCAGCGGGCGCACCTCCTGCAGGGCGCGGCCGGCCAGAGTGGTGTCGATCTTCAGCTCCTCCGGCTGGGCCTCCTCCTCGGCCGGGCCGCACAGCCTGCGCAACACGTTCTGCTGCAGGTCGCAGAGGTAGACGGAGATCCCGTCGAAGCCCGCCAGGTGTTTGTAGTTGTCGATGAGCGCCGGAATGCCTTCGAACGCCGTCAGGTGGCTGTCCGCCAGCATGTTCGTCAGCGCGCCCAGCAGATCGCGGTCCTGAGAAGAAGGGGGGATGCCCTGCTCCATCCTGCTCACCCCCAGGGGTCCTTCACTACCTACCTTCGATGCTGCCCTTCATCCGGTTCTGGGCCAACTGGTATCGACTTTTTTGGACACGGATGACCAGTGCTTCACCGGCTCAGTCGAAGAAGCGGGCCAGCCGCCGCTCGTCCGCGGGCGTGGTGCCGTCCTTCGCCGGCACGAGGTCCGCGTAGACCGTGGACTCGTCGCGGGTGACCAGCAACGGGAACCAGCACCGGCCCGAACCGTCGGGCCGGCACAGGTGCTTGAAGGTCGCGACGTCGATCAGCCGCAGGTGGGTGGGGTCGGCCACCGCGTTGACGTGCCGCCACCAGGGGGCGAGGACGTGCAGCACCCCGCCGGGCCGCAGGATCCGGTGACACTCCCGCAGCAGGGGCAGGTAGTCGGCGAGGTGCTCCAGCACGTGCACCACGAAGACCTGGTCCACCGACTCGTCCGCCAGGGGCACCCCGCGCGACAGGTCGGCCAGCACGTCGACCATCGGCCCGGGGGACAGGTCGAGACCGAGGTTGTCGCGGTGCTGCTTGGTGCCGCCGCAGCCGAGATCGACGACCCGGGGGGTGACGCCGGCCACCCGCACCCGGTCCCACACGGCGAGCACCCCGGCCAGCCGGCCGAGCCGCTCCCGCAGCACCGCGAGAGCGGCGGCGTCCGGCACGTCTCCCTCGACGTGCGCAACCGCGCCGTCGAAACACACCCGCACGTCCAGGCCGCGCAGCCGGGGGTCGTGCGCCAGCAGGTCCGCCGCCGCCTCCTCCAGGTCCCGGTCGACCAGGTCACGCCGCCGCCTGTCCATCCGCACGCCCCCGCCGCTCCCGGCCCGCCGCCGGCTGTCTGACGTGTACCCGCCGCGGACCCCCGGGGACCGTCGCGCACGCACGCTCCGTACGGGTCTGTGAGAAGGTGAATGAGGACCGTACAACGGGGGCAGGTGAGCGGTCATGTGCGATCCGCGGACCGGGGGGACCGGCGGGCGGCGGAGAGGACACGTGGGAGGAGACGCGGACGTGGTTGCCGAAAGATCCGGAGCGCGGGACGCGAGAGGCACCTCACCGGAGCCGCTGACGCCGGAGCCGGACGACGGCGGGCTGGAGAAGATGATCGGCGGAAAGACCGACATCGAGACACCGGCCGCCGAGACGCCGCCCCCGACCGGTGACGAGTCGGCGATGCCCGAGCCCGAGCCGGAAATCGGCCCGACCTCCTGAAGGCCCGGTGAACGGCTGACATGGCTGACTACGTCGGCGCGGTCGACCAGGGGACGACCAGCACCCGCTTCATGATCTTCGATCGGTCCGGCAACGAGATCGCCCGCCACCAGCTGGAGCACCAGCAGATCCTGCCGCAGGCGGGCTGGGTCGAGCACAACCCCACCGAGATCTGGGAGCGCACCCGCGCGGTCGCCGAGACGGCCATGCGTACGGCGGGCCTGCGGGCGTCCGACCTCGCGGCGCTCGGCGTCACCAACCAGCGTGAGACGACCGTCGTCTGGGACCGGCGCACCGGCCGCCCGTACTACAACGCCATCGTCTGGCAGGACACCCGCACCGACCGCATCGCCGCGGCCCTGGAACGGGAGGGCAAGGGCGAGGTGATCCGGCGTAAGGCCGGGCTGCCGCCCGCCACCTACTTCTCCGGCGGCAAGATCCAGTGGATCCTGGAGAACGTCCCCGGGGTTCGCGAGGCCGCCGAGCGCGGAGACGCGGTCTTCGGCACCACCGACACCTGGCTGCTGTGGAACCTCACCGGCGGCGTGGACGGCGGCGTCCACGTGACCGACCCCACCAACGCGAGCCGCACGATGCTGATGGACCTGGAGACGCTCGACTGGGACGACGAGCTGCTGTCGTTCTTCGGCGTGCCCCGGCGGATGCTCCCCGAGATCCGGCCGTCCGCCAATCCCGGCCTGTACGGCGTGACCCGCGCGGGCGGCCCGCTCGGCGGCGAGGTCCCGCTCGCGGGCGACCTCGGCGACCAGCAGGCCGCGACCGTCGGCCAGGTGTGCTTCGAGCCCGGCATGGCCAAGAACACCTACGGCACCGGCAACTTCCTGCTGCTCAACACCGGCACCGAGCTCGTGCGGTCCCGGCACGGCCTGCTCACCACGGTCTGCTACCAGTTCGGCTCGGCCAAGCCCGTGTACGCCCTGGAGGGGTCGATCGCGGTCACCGGCTCCGCCGTGCAGTGGCTGCGCGACCAGCTCGGCATCATCTCGGGGGCGGCGCAGAGCGAGGCGCTCGCCCGGCAGGTCGAGGACAACGGCGGCGTCTACTTCGTGCCCGCGTTCTCCGGCCTGTTCGCGCCGTACTGGCGCGCCGACGCCCGGGGCGCGATCGTCGGCCTGTCCCGCTACAACACCAACGCCCACCTGGCCCGCGCCACCCTCGAATCGATCTGCTACCAGACCAGGGACGTCGTCACCGCGATGGAGCAGGACTCCGGCGTCGTCCTCGACGTGCTGCGGGTGGACGGCGGGGTGACGGCCAACGAGCTGTGCATGCAGCTCCAGGCCGACATCCTGGGCGTGCCGGTCTCCCGGCCGGTCGTCGCCGAGACCACCGCGCTCGGCGCGGCGTACGCCGCCGGGCTCGCCGTGGGCTTCTGGAAGTCCACCGACGATCTCAGGCGCAACTGGCACGAGGACCGCCGCTGGGAGCCCACCTGGACCGGCGAGCGGCGCGAGCGCGGCTACGCCGGATGGCGCAAGGCCGTCCAGCGGACGCTCGACTGGGTCGACGTCGACTGATCACGGATACGGAGGGGCCTCCGTCGTCCGCGACAGCACGTCGAGCAGCAGCCCGGGCGTCTCCACCACGGCGAGGAGCCCGGCGCCGGCGAACACAGGTGCGCCGAACTCGGCCGGGTCGCCGAACCCCCACGTCACGGCGACGGTCCGGACGCCGCACGCGGCGGCCCCGGCGACGTCCTCCAGGCGGTCGCCGACCATGACGGTCGCGTCCGGCGGCGCGCCGAGGACGTCGAGCGCGTGGCGGACCACGTCCGCCTTGTGCCGCCGCGACCCGTCCAGCGTGGCCCCGGCGACGTACGCGAAGAAGCCGTCGAGGCCGAAGTGCGCGAGGATCTTCGCCGCGAAGACGGCCGGTTTCGACGTCGCCACCGCCAGGGTCCAGCCCTCGGCGACGAGGGTCTCCAGAACGGCGGGGATGCCGGCGATCACCTCGTTCTCGTACATCCCGGTCTCGGCGAAGCGCTCCCGGTACGCGTGGATAGCGTCGCCGAGGCGCTCCTCGGGGACGCCGAGCATCAGGAAGCCGTCCTGGAGGGGAGGGCCGATCAGGGCGCGGAGCCGTCCGTGGTCCACCTCCGGGAGCCCGACGGCGGCCAGGGCGTGCCGCAGCGAGGCGACGATGCCGATCTCGGGGTCGGTCAGCGTGCCGTCGAGATCGAAGAGGCAGTAGCGGGCATCGGTCACGTGAGGCCGTCCGTTCGCGGTGGTCGTGCAGCCAGGGTCGTGCAGGCAGGGTCGTGCAGGCAGGGTCGTGCAGGTGGGTACTATTCCAGCCGGTCGTCCCGTCGCTTCGCACGGGTGCGGCAGCCGTACAGGACCTTCCCCCTGGTGCGCGCGGACGCGGAGGTGATCACGCGAGCCGCGGGTAGACCGGTGAGCGGGAGGTGAGGCCGATGACCACGCCGGAGCGGAGCCGTCCCCACGCGGAGCCCGAGGAGGGCGTGCGGCACGGCCGGCTGTCCGCCCGTCCCGTGGCCGTGCCGCGGGCGGCGTCGCCTCCCGAGCCCGGGATCCACCGCCTCGACGGCCGCGCCCTGCTGCACGTGCCGCCCGGCCTCGGGGACGGGCCGGCCCCGCTCGCCGTGGTGCTGCACGGCGCGGGCGGCACGGCGGAGCAGGCGCTGGAGTGGCTGGCCCCCGAGGCCGCCCGTCTCGGGGTGCCGCTGCTCGCGCCGCAGGCCGTCTCGGCCACCTGGGACGTGATCGTCGGCGGGTACGGCGCGGACGTGTCGAGGATCGACGCCACCCTGGAGGAGACGTTCGCCCGCGTGGCCGTCGAACTCGGCGGCGTGGCCGTCGCCGGGTTCTCCGACGGCGCCTCCTACGCGCTGTCGCTGGGGCTGGCCAACGGCGACCTGTTCCACGCCGTGCTGGCGTTCTCTCCCGGCTTCATGGCTCCGATGATCCGGCACGGCCGGCCCCGCGTCTTCGTCTCGCACGGCACCTCCGACCGGGTGCTGCCGATCGACCGCTGCAGCAGGCGCCTCGTCCCCGAGTTGCGGGACGGCGGGTACGACGTGACGTACGAGGAGTTCCGCGGCGGGCACCGGGTCCCGCCCGAGGTCGCCGCGGCCGCCGTCCGATGGTGGCGGAACCCTATCCCCGATGGTCCCTTATTCATGTAGGTAATAGGGGTTATTATCGCGGGTATGGGAGCACTGCTCGACCTCGTGCAACTGCGAACGTTCGTGGCCATCGCCGACTGCGGTGGCTTCGGCCGGGCCGCGTCCGCGCTGCGGACCAGCCAGCCGACCGTGAGCCAGCACGTCCGATCGCTGGAACGCGTCATCGGGCAACCGCTGGTGGAGAAGACCGGCAGGTCCACCCGGTTCACGATGGCTGGCGAGACGCTGCTCGTGGAGGCGCGGCGGCTGCTCGCCGTCCACGACGAGGCCCTCTGCCGGCTGGGGGCCGAGCGGACGGCGGGGCTGACCGTCGGCGCCGTCGAGCACGCGGGTTACCAGACGCTGCCCGACCTCCTCGGCGCGCTGATGGCGGCGCTGCCCACGCGGGACGTCGTGTTCCGGCTGGACCGCAGCACCCCTCTCGCCGAGGCGACCCAGAAGGGGACGCTGGACATGGCGCTGATCCTCGGCGTCGTGCCCGGCGTCGGCGGCAGGCAGGTCGCCGCGCTGCCGCTGCGCTGGCTCGCCGCGCCGGGCTGGTTCCTCCCGCCGCCGGACCGGCCGGTGCCGCTGGTGGCCTTCCAGGAGCCGTGCGCCCTGCGGCGGCAGGCCGTGAGCGTGCTGGAGGGGCTCGGCTGGCCGGTGCGGATCACCACGGAGGCGGTCAACCTGGAGGGTGTGCTGGCGGCGGCCCGCGCCCGGCTCGGCATCGCCCTGCTGCCCACCGCGTTCGGCGTGCCGAAGGGCCTGGAGGAGATCACTCCGCTCCCCGCGCAGGACCCGGTCGGGCTGCGCCTGCTGAGCAGGCGGGGGCTCGACCCGGAGATCGAGTCGAGTGCCTGCGCGGCCCTGCGCGAATTCTTCTCCTCGGTCGCGGAATTCCCCGGCGCGCTCGCCGCACAGGTTGCCATAGGGAATTCGAATTGATTTCAATCGGTATCGCAAATGGGTCGGCGACAATGGCCTAATAAGTTGACCGTCGCGTTTTGTCGTGGTGTGATTCCGTCGATGTCCTGAATTCTCCTGGTCCGCGGGACGGGAATTCGCCAATCGATCCGCCGGTTCCGCCGGGTTCCGGCTATTTCGGCGCGCCCGCGTGCCCCGCCCTCTTCTTTTCCCATCGCGACAGAAAAGGCCTCACCGATGTCAGTGAGCGACGACACCGCCACCCACGTGGACGGCGAACCGGCCGGGCGACGGGGCAGCCTGCGGTCCAGGCGTCCGGCGGTCGTGGCGGCCGCCCTGGTCGTAGCCGCGGCCATCGTCCTCGTCCTGGTCGTCACGACAGGCGGACGGGACGAGCCGTCCGCCGGACGGGCCGGCGCGGCCGGCCCGGTGGCCGGCGGCACCCTCACCTACGCGCTCGCCGGCACGCAGGTGTCGCTCGACCCCGCGGTGGCGGCCACCGCGGTGACCGGCCTGATCGACCGCAACATCTTCGACTCCCTGGTCGTGCAGACCGGTCCCGCCACCTTCGGGCCCTGGCTCGCCACGAAGTGGGCCGTGTCCGCCGACGGACGGACCTACACGTTCACCCTCAGGGACGGCGTCACCTTCCACGACGGCACGCCCTTCACCGCCGAGGCGGTGAAGGCGACGCTCGACCACGTGGTGGACCCGGCCACCAAGTCCGCCTACGCCGCGTCGCTGATCGCGCCGTACGAGAAGTCGCGGGTGGTGGACGACCACGTCGTCGAGGTGACGCTGAAGCGGCCGTTCACCCCGTTCCTGCAGGCCCTGTCGGTGCCGTACCTGGGCATCCAGAGCCCGGCGGCGCTGGCGAAGCCGGTCGCGGACTACCGCCCGGTCGGCACCGGCCCCTTCTCCTACGTCTCCTGGGAGAAGGACCAGCGGGTCACGCTGCGCAGGAACGCCATCCTGGCCACGGTCAACGTCGGCACCGCGCTCATCGCCGGGGCGTCGCTGAGCTTCCTCGGGCTCGGCCCGCAGCCCCCCGCCCCCGAGTGGGGCGCGATGCTCGCCCAGTCGCGCGACTACCTCGACGTGAGCTGGACCCTCGCCCTGTTCCCCGGGGCGGCCATCACGCTGACCGTGCTGTCCGCCACCGTCGCCGGGCGGGCCCTGCAGGCCCGCTACGAAGGACGGGAGGCCCGATGAGCGGCGACCACCCCTCCGCGCCGCTGCTGGAGGTGGCGGGGCTCTCGGTCGGCTTCGCCACCCGGCGCGGCGTCGTACCGGCCGTACGGGACGTCGACCTGTCGCTGCGCGCGGGGGAGTGCCTCGCGGTGGTGGGCGAGTCGGGATCGGGCAAGAGCGTCACGGCCCGGGCGCTGCTCGGCCTCGCCGGCGCGGGCGCCCGGGTGACCGCGCGGACGCTGACCTTCGAGGGACGGGACCTGCACACGCTGGGCGGCGGCCAGTGGCGGCGGCTGCGCGGCCGCCGCATCGGCTACGTCCTGCAGGACGCGCTGACCTCGCTCGACCCGCTCCGCCGGGTCGGCCTGGAGGTGGCGGAGGCCCTGGAGGTGCATGGCCTGGCGCGCCACGACGACCTAGCGGGGACCGGCGGCGGCCCTGCCGGCGTCTCCCGCCCACCCCTACACCGCCGACCTGCTGGCGGCCGTGCCCGGCCTGGACGGCCCGGACAACCCGGGCGGCGGTCCGGTGCGAGGGCTGCCGATCGTCCGGACCGGACCCCCGGCCGCCACCGGCTGCCCGTACGCCCCGCGCTGCGCGCTCGCCGACGACCGCTGCCGCTCCGAGCCGCCGCCCCCCGTGTCGTACGGAGAGGACGGGCCGGACGGGGAGGACGGGCCGGACCAGCAGGACCGGATGGTCCGCTGCTTCCACCCCGGGCGGGCGCGGCCCGCCACCGCCTCCCGAGCGCCGGCGGCGCCGGCCCGGGTGAAGGACCATGCCGTCGTCTCGGTGCGGGGCGTCACCAAGCGCTACCGCTCCCCGGACGGATCGTGGCGTACGGCCGTCGGCGACGTGTCGTTCGACCTGCGCGCGGGGGAGGCGCTCGGCCTGGTCGGCGAGTCGGGGTCGGGGAAGAGCACCACCGCGCGGATCGTGCTGGCGGAGATCGTCCCCGACGCCGGGACGGTGCTGCTCGACGGCGAGCCGTGGAGCGGGCTGCGCGAGCGCGACCGGCGCTCGCGGCGCTCCCGGATCCAGCTCGTCGACCAGGACCCGCTGAGCTCGTTCGACCCGCGCTTCACGGTCGAGCGGGTCGTCGGCGAGGCGGTGCCGGAGAGGATGCCGCGACGCCGCAGGCGTGAGCGGCTCGCCGCGCTGCTCGGCCGGGTCGGGCTCGACCCCGCCCTGCTGGACCGCGTGCCCGCCCGGCTGAGCGGCGGCCAGCGCCAGCGGGTCGCGATCGCCCGCGCGCTCGCCCCGGGCCCCGAGGTGATCGTCTGCGACGAGCCGGTGTCCGCGCTCGACGTCACCGTGCAGGCGCAGATCCTGGCCCTGCTCGCCGAGCTGCGGCGCGGGGCCGGGGTCGCGCTGCTGTTCATCTCGCACGACCTGGGCGTCGTCCGCCAGGTCTGCGACCGCGTGGCCGTGATGAAGGACGGAAGGCTGGTCGAGACCGGCGCCGTCGCCGACGTCTTCCGCGCCCCGCGCGCCGCCTACACCGCAGAACTGCTCGCCGCCGTCCCGCGGATCGACGCGGGGCGTACGGCGGGAGCACTCCCGCACGCCGATGTCAACCTGGAGGCCCCATGACCTCGCCCAACCCCTCCTCTGGCTCCGCTGACTCCTCGGCCGGCCCGGGTCCGCGCGCCGTCCTCGTGACGGGCGCGGGGTCGGGCATCGGCCGGGCCACCGCCGAGCTGTACGCGGAGCGCGGCGTCGCGGTGCTCGCCGTGGACCACGACGAGTACGCGCTCAAGGAGCTCGCCGTGCTCGACGGCGTGCTGACGCTGGCCGGCGACGTGTCGCGGGAGGAGACCAACCACGCCGCGGTGGAGCTGGCGGTCCGCGAGTTCGGCCGCCTCGACGCGGTCGTGCTCAACGCCGGCATCGGCGGCACCCGGCCGTGGGAGTCCCCGGGGGCGGTGGAGGCCGCGGAGCGGATCTTCGCGGTCAACCTCCGCGGCCCGATCCTGGGCATCAGGGCCGCCGTGCCCGCCCTGCGCGCCGCCGGGGGCGGGGCGGTCGTGGTGACCGCGTCCGTGGCCGGGCTGCGCGCCGACCCCGGCAACTGGGCGTACAACGCGTCGAAGGGCGCGCTGATCAACCTCGTCCGCGCGGCGGCCATCGACCACGCGCCCGACGGCATCCGGGTCAACGCCCTCGCCCCGGGGCTCACCTGGACGCGGATCAACGCCGGGGTCCGCCGGGACCCCGTGCTCACCGCCGAGATCGAGCGCCGCATCCCGCTCCAGCGGTTCGCCGAGCCCCGCGAGCAGGCCGAGGCCGTCTGGTTCCTCACCTCGCCCGCCGCGTCGTACGTCACCGGGACCGCCCTGGTCGTCGACGGCGGACTCGACGCGAGCCTCGGCATCCTCCCGCTGCCGCCCGTACGCCCGTGACCCGCACGCCCGTGACCCGCACGCACCGACCACAGCGACCGACAGGAGAAGGAGACCGCCGATGAGCACGACGGAGACGAGCATCACCGAGATCAACCGTACGGTGGCCAGGCGTTTCTACGAGGAGGTCGTCTCGCAGGGGCGGCTCGACGTCCTCGACGAGATCGTCGCCGACGAGGCGACGGACGGCGCGGTGCCCGCCGGGGGCAACCTCGGGCGGGCGGGGTTCGTCCAGCACATCACCTGGCTGCGCTCGGCGGTCGAAGGCGTGACCGCGACCGTGACGGACACCGTCGCCGAGGGCGACCGGGTCGTCGTCTACTGGACCATCGAGGGCGTGCAGCGCGGCGAGGTGTTCGGCGCCCCGCCGAGCGGACGCCGCTTCAGCGGCCAGAGCATCAGCACGATCCGGTTCCGCGACGGCAGGATCGTGGAGTACGAGGTGCTCCCCGATCGCCTGGGCATCCTGCAGCAGCTCAGCAGTTGAGGCAGCCGTCAAGGAGCGCGGGGAGGGGCGCTGCGGGGGGCGCGGCGCCGGCCGGTCGCGTCCCCACAGCCGGCTCATGCGGCCGGATCGTGCCGCCTGCTCGTGCGGCCGGCGAGTCGGCCTTCAGGGCCGGCCGGAGCGGTCGAGGAACCGGCGCAGGCCGTCCCGCACTCCGTCGGTGGACACGGTGGCGGCGAAGCAGGCAGCCTCGACCGCCAGTCCTTCGTCGATCGGCAGGTTGATTCCCCGGGTGACCGACCGAAGGCAGGCCGCGACGGCCGTCGGCGCGTGCCGGGCGATCCGGCCGGCCAGGTCCCGCGCGGCGCCGAGCAGGTCGGCGGCGGGCACGACGGCGTTGACCAGTCCGATCTCGGCGGCCCTGGCGGCGGGGATCGGATCGCCGGTCAGGATCATCTCCAGGCCGCGCTTGCGGCCCACGTGGCGCGGCAGCCGCTGGGAGCCGCCGAACGGCGGAGGGAACCCGAGGGTGATCTCGGGCTTGGCGAACGCCGCGTGCTCGGCGGCGAGCGCGAGCGGGGCGGCTTCGACGATCTCGCAACCGGCGCCGTAGGCGAGCCCGTTGACCGCGACGATCACGGGCTTGGGGAACTCCTCGATCCGCCGGGTCAGCGCGTGACCACGGCGGACGATCTCACGAAGGGCCCGCTCGGTCCCGCCCGCGACGCTGGCCGCGAGGGAGGGGATGTCCGCCCCCGCGCTGAACGCCCTGCTGCCGGCGCCGGTCAGCACGACCACGCGGATCGCGTCGTCGGCGTCGAGGCGGTCGAGCGCGGAGAGCAGCGCGTCGACGGCCGGATAGTCGAGCGCGTTGAGCTTGTGTTCCCGGCCGATCGTGATCGTCGCCAGGTGGTCGCTTCGCTCCACGTGGATGGTCATGCCCGGGGCTCCGTTCGCTCCGTACGCGGGGAGGTGGTCGCGCCGAGCCTAGGAACCGTATTCTGGGACGATCCAGAAATCGTCCCAGATACAGGGCTCACCCGGCATGCGGCCACCGTCCTACAAGGGGATCGTCGACGAGTTCGCGGCGGCGATCCGCTCCGGCGCGCTCCCGCCGGGAGCCCGGCTCCCGGCGCACCGCGATCTCGCCCGCGAACGGCGGATCGCGCTGGGCACGGCCACCCGCGCCTACGCCGAGCTGGCGGCGATGGGGCTCGTCGTGGGGGAGCCGGGGCGCGGCACGTTCGTCCGGCACCGGTCCGGTTACGACGGGCCGGAACCGTCACGCGCCCTGCCGGTGCCGCGCGTCGCCGACCTGTCGTTCAACCAGCCGCTGGCCCCGGACCAGGCCGGCGCGCTGCGCCTGGCCCTGCGGACCCTCGCCGCGTCGGGGGACGTCGAGTCGCTGCTCCGCCAGCACCCTCCGGGCGGACGCCGCCACGACCGCGCGGTCGTGGCCACCTACCTGCTCGACCGCGGGATCGACGCCGCGCCGGACGACGTCCTGCTGACGGGCGGGACCCAGCAGGCGCTCGACGCCGTGCTGCGCGCGCTGACCAGGCCCGGCGACGTGCTGGCCGTCGACGCGCTCAGCTACCCCGGCATCAGGCTCCTCGCCGCGGCGCACGGCCTCGACCTCGCGCCGGTGCCCGTGACCCCGGCGGGCCCCGACCTCGTCGCGCTCGACCGGCTGTGCCGCGCGCGGCCGGTCCGCGCGATCTACACCATGCCCACCCTGCACAACCCGCTCGGCTGGGTCCTCGACCGGGAGCGGCGCGCCCGAGTCGTCGAGATCGCCCGCGCCGCCGGCTGCCTGATCGTCGAGGACGGCACGTACGCGTTCCTCGACGCCGCGCCGCCCCCTCCGCTGCGGGCCCTCGCCCCGGAACGCACCTGCTACGTCGCCGGCCTGTCCAAGAACGTGGCGGCCGGGCTCCGGTTCGGCTTCGCCGTGGTGCCCGGACGGCTCGCCGGGGCCGTCACCAGGAGCCTTCGCTCGGCCGCGTGGAGCGCGCCGGGGCTCGTCACCGCGCTCGCCACCGGCTGGATCGGGGACGGCACGGTCACCCGGCTGGAGGAGGCCCGCCGGCGGGACGCCGCCGCCCGGCAGGGCATCGCCCGGGCGGCGCTCGGCGGCATGGACGTCGTCGCCCACCCCGGGTCGTACATCGTCTGGCTCGGCCTGGAGCCGCACCAGCGTCCCGACCACGTGGCGGCCGTGCTCGCGCAGGAGGGGATCCTCGTGTCCACCGCCGACGCGTTCGCCACCGGCGCCTGGAGTCCCCCCGCGATCCGGCTGGCGCTGGCCACGCCGCCCCTGGACGACCTCGGGCCCGCGCTGCGCCGCCTGAGATCCGCGATCGAGGCGATCCCGCCGTGACCCACCTTGACCCGCCGCAGCCCGCCGTGACCTGCCCGCGTGTCCGGGCCCGGGCCGGGTCTCCGGCGCCGGGCTCAGGCGCGAGGTCGCCAGGTCTCAGGTACGGCGGGGTCTCAGGTGCGGGTCCACCGCTGGTTCGAGCCGCCGTTGCACGTCCACATCTGCACCTTGGTGCCGTTGGCCGTCTGGTTGCCGTTCACGTCCAGGCACAGGCCCGACTGGACGCCGACGACGGTCCCGGAGGAGTTGACCGTCCACCTCTGGTTGGCGCCGCCGTTGCAGTCCCAGATGCCCACCGGGGCGCCCGCCGTGGTCCGCTGGTCGAACACGTCGAGGCACTTCGTGCCGCCGAACGTGCGCAGTTCCCCGGAGGAGGTCAGGGACCACTTCTGGCCCGCGCCGCCGTTGCAGTCGTAGATCTGGAGGGTCGAGCCGTTGTTCGCGGCCCCGCCGGCGACGTCGAGGCAGCGCCCCGACTGGGCGCCGACCAGTGTGAAGCTCTGCTGCGGAGTCTGCGTGGCCGCCCAGGTGCCGGTCGCCGTGTCGATGGTCCAGGAGTCGTAGAACGCGCTCATCGAGGCGGTGGAGCCGCTGATCGAGAGCGGCAGCCAGACGGGCGTCGAGCTGTTGAGGTCGTTGGGGTTCCACCGGTCGCCGACGTAGACGTACGTGGTGCCCGACGACCCCGTGACCGGCACGACGGAGGAGGTCTGCGAGTCGAACGTGCGGCTGCCGTTGGGGGCGAACGTGGTGAAGCCGCTCCACGGCCCGGACAGGGAGGTCGCGGTGGCGTACGCGTTGTCGTTGGTGGACCAGCCCGTCAGGTGCGAGGCGAACAGGAAGTATCGTCCGTTCACCTTGACCATCGCCGGGGACTCCAGGTCGGCGAGCACCGCCGTCGTGCTCACCGCCTGGGTGTAGTCGGCGGACAGCCGGTCGATGCGCAGGCCGTGGGCGCGGTCCTCGGTCAGCAGGTACGCCGTGCCGTCGTCGTCCTTGAACAGGCCCAGGTCCCGGCTCTCGAACCCGAGCGGACGCGAGGAGCCGCGGTAGGTGTACGGCCCGCACGGTGTCGGGCTGGTGGCCACCCCGGCCCGCGCGTCCCCGTAGGAGGAGTTGTCGATGTGCACCCACATCACGTACTGGCCGGTCGACGAGTTGTAGATCACCTTCGGCCGCTCCACGATGCGCCCGGCGGCGAGGTCTCCGCTGCTCTGCCGGCTCAGCGCGTTGCCCTGCCGGGTCCAGGTGGCCAGGTCGGTCGAGGAGTAGCAGGCGACCGCCGTGAACGTCGCGCCTGCGGTCTTGTCCTCGCCGACCATGTAGTACGTCGAACCGACCTTGAACACCCCGGCGCCGTGCGCCTGCAGCCGGTTGCCCGCCGTGTCGTACCACAGGACGCCGGGGCGAAGCGTCGCGGGGGCGGCGAAGACCGGTGCGGGCATGATAAGCCCGGCGATCGTCAGGACGGCCGTGCCGAGCGCCGTGAACCACGCGCGCATGCGTCTCATGGGTGCCTCACCTGGTGGACGGGACGGGCGGGGCCGCGATCGGCGCCGCCCCGCCGGCCAGGCCCGGACGGGGGCCGCGATGAGGAACCAGGCGAAGCGCCGGCGTCACGTGGCCGGGGAGGCGGAGCGTCGATCTTCGGCTTCGGGCGTCCCCGGACCATAGACGCGGTCCGGGGACGGGGGCAACGGCCGGCCCGCCCCGCCGGCTCGCTCACCCGCGATGACCTCGCCCCCGGCCGCCCGCCCCGCCCGGGAAAGCCGAAACTTTCACGTCCGGCGCCGCCGAGTGCCGGGATCAGCCGGCCGGTTTGAGTTCGAGGCCGGCGAGCGAGGCGTAGTGCATGAACTTGAACGGGTTGAGCATCTGGTTCCGCGCGACCATCGACTGCAGCAGGCTCTGCCGCAGGCCGGCGAGCTCGGGAACGCCGGGGTGGCTGAGCAGGCCGAGGTCGACGATGTGCAGGGCCAGCGGGTGCTCGCCGCGCCGGGCGAGTTCGAGCCCCGCCGTGACGAAGGCCGAGGCGCTCCCGCCACCCAGCAGGTCCAGGGCGGCCGACAGTTCGCCGGACGTGAAGCGTTCGACTCCCTCACCGCTCCGGTGCCAGTATCCGGTCCGCTGGCGGTGCACGCGCTGGATGAAGTTGTCGCGGGTGACCAGGTAGGGCATGACCGAGGCGGGATGATCCCTGAGGCTCGCCGGAAGATGGTCGAGCCGAAGGATCTCGGTGAGCGTCAGCCCGTCCGAGATCCCGGCCGTGATGACCTTCTCCAGGTCGCGCAGCGCCGCCAGCAGCCCGGGGAAGGCCTCGATCGTGTAGTTCTCGGTCAGCGCGGGATGCCCGTGGACGAGCTTGCGCGGGTGCAGGTCCATGACCGCCTGCATGGCTTGGAACAGGCCCTGCGGGGAGCCTTCCGCGAGGGTCGGCGCGCCGAGATAGGGCATGCACATGTCGCCGGTGAAGGCCACTTCCAGGCCTGGGAGGTGAACGACCAGCCCGTCCTCGGTCTCGCCTCCCGGAATCGGGACGAGGGTGAAGTCCAGTCCGCCGATCGTCAGCTTCTCCACGTCGTGCACGAGCCGATCGGGCTCGACCCGGGCGCGCCGGTCGTGCCCGACCGGGAGGTAGTAGCCGAGCGGCGGCGGGCCGGAGCTCTGGAGCGCGAGTTCGTGGGGGAAGTTCGCCTGGGCGATCACCTCGGCGCCGTCGGCCGTGAGCGCCTCGAGTCCGCCGATGTGGTCCCAGTGGGCATGCGTGAGGATCACGTGCGTGACCGGCAGGTCGGTGATCTCGCGAAGGTCGCGGAGGGCCGCGGCCGCGTGCTCGGGTGTGCTCGCGGCGTCGACGGCGACCACCCCGGTGCCGGTGACGACGAAGCCGACATCGGCGAAGTCGTAACCCTGCGCCACATGGACGCCCGGTGCGTGTTCGACCATGCGCCGGGGGACGAAACGGAACCCGTCTTCGGGGCTCCCCCAGTGGTCGGTGATCAGGTGGTCGGTGGCCGGGTCACCGGCGCGGCCGCGCGCCCGTGCGGCCTCCTCGGTACGGCCGAGCAGGTCGTACGCGCGTGACAGCGCGGCGTGGACGGGCCGCATGAAGCCCGGCGGGAACTGGTCCTTGACCATGAGGACGAACTCCAGGTCCGCCACGACGGTCTCCGCGCGGCCCGCGCATCCGGGCAGACCGGCCAGGGAGGTTCCGCGGTAGTAGTGGGGCAGCCCCAGGTCCAGGGAGGTGGCGGCGTCGAGCTTGGCGATCGCCGCCCCGGCCTGGCCGTCCAGACGGGCCTGGAAGGCGCCGGCGAGCGCCAGCAGGAGCCCGTCGCCCGGCGTCCGGGACGACAGGTCCGAGAAGAACTCGAACCCCTCCATGTCGAGCCCGGCGGCCCTGAACTGGTTCGCCAGCACGATTCTGACGCGCCGGTCGGCGTTCGGCCACGTGGCCACCTGGGAGAGCGCCGCGATCTCACCGTTCATGTCTCTTCTCCTGATCGTGTCGTCAGCCGGCCGGGTGCCGGTCGGCCGCATCCGGCGTGCCGGTCGCGCCGGGTCGTGGCCGGCGGATGAGTGCGAGGGCGAGGGCGGCGCCCGCCGCGGTGGCGATCATGAACCACCGGACGTCGTCGTGGGCGCCGATCACGGTGGACGCGGTGGGGGTGCCGAAGACGGCGACGAAGGCGGCGACGCCGAGGGCCGAACCGATCTGGCGGAACATGGTTTGGGCGCCGATGCCGGTGGCCAGCGTCCGTGGCGCCAGGGTGGAGGTGGCGGCGATCGTGAACGCGGGCAGGGCCAGGCCCACTCCGCTGCCGCCGATGAGCATGGCGGGGAGGAACAGGGACCAGTAGGCGGGCTCCGGTCCGATGAACGCGACCCACATCACCGACCCGGTTCCGAACAGCAGGGCGCCCGCGCCGCCGACGAGTCCGGGCCCGACGCGCTGCGCGAGCCTGCCGGCGAACGGCGCGCACACCGCGGCCGCGACGGGTCCGGGAGTCAGGGCCAGCCCGGCCCGCAGGATCGAGTAGTGCCAGGTCCCGGTGAGGAAGAGCACGTTGGCGAGCAGCATCGCCGAGAACGCGGCGGAGAACAGGGCCGCCGACAGGCTCGACAGCGCGAACGCCGGGACGCGCACGATGCTCAGCTCCAGGACCGGGGCGCGGTGACGCCGGGAGCGCGCCGCGAACCCGGCCGTGAGCACGACGGCGGCGGCGAAGCAGCCGATCACCCGCCCGTCCCAGTGCCACGAGTGCCCCTGGACGAGGCCGAGATTGGCGAGGGAGACGGCGGCGACGAGGATGACGGTGCCGAGACCGTCGGGCAGCGGCGGACGGGCGGGATCGCGGATCTCGGGCAGCACGCGATACGCGCCGGCGAGCACGATCACGGTCAGGGGAACGTTGACGATGAAGATCCAGTGCCAGCCGACCTGAGTGAGGAGCCCGCCCAGCGACGGGCCCGAGGCGGCGCCCACCGCGCCAAGGGCGGACCAGGCGCCGATCGCGGCCGCCCGGCGCCGCGGTGGGATGGAGGGCAGCAGAAGGCCGAGTGAGGCCGGGGTGACCGCGGCGGCTCCGGCTCCCTGCAGGACGCGGGCGGCGATGAGGAACCCGAGGGACGGTGCGACCGCGCACAGGGCCGAACCCAGGCCGAACGCGAGCAGGCCGGCCGTGAAGACCCGGCGCCGGCCGACGACGTCGCCGAGTCTGCCGGCGGGCACCAGCAGAGCGGCGAAGACGATCGCGTAGGCGTTCAGGACCCAGGACACGTCGGCGACGGTGGAGTGGGCGAAGTCGGCCTGAATCGCCGGGACGGCGATGTTGACGATGAACACGTCGAGCGTGGAGACGAACACCGCCAGCGCCAGCACGGCGAAGACGGCACGTGGGTGACCGGCGCCCGGGGGAGGGGTGAAGGGGGGCGGGCCTGAGGACGGATCCGCGTCCGCGGCGGCGGCGGCTCGCCTGTCGAGAGTAGCCATGGACGTACTTCTAAAGTGATTAGACAAGAAAGTCAAGCAGGTGTGTGATTCTCTCAAGTGCCCCTGGTAGGCTGAGGTTGTGCGCTCCTATGGTCAGTACTGCTCCGTGGCCAAGGCCCTCGACGTCATCGGTGATCGGTGGACGCTGTTGATCGTTCGTGAGCTTCTGGCCCGTGGTCCCTCCCGCTACACCGACCTGCGCTCCGGGCTGCCGGGAATCGCCACGAACCTGCTCGCGGACCGTCTGCGCGACATGGAGGCCGCCGGTCTCGTGGAACGTGAGGACGCCCCGCCTCCGATCGCCACCACCTTGTTCCGGCTCACCGATCGAGGAGGCGAACTGGAGCCGGTCCTTTCCGCGCTCGGCCGCTGGGGCGTGCCCCTGATGCGCGACTACCGGCCCGAGGACGCCTTTCTCGGCCAGTGGCTGCGCCTGCCGGTCCGGATGTTCCTCGCCGACCACGAACCCGATCGGCCCTCGGTCTCGATCCAGATCCGCGCCGGGGACCAGGCGGTGGTGATCGACGCCGACGGCGGCCGGGTCTCGCTCCGCCTGGGAGCCGACCCGGACGCCGACGCGACGATCACCGGCCCGCCACCGCGCGTCCTCGCCCTCTTCAGCGGCAGCGTCGCCCTCGATGACGCCGAGGAGCAGGGTCTGCGGGTCACCGGCTCCCGCGAGGCCGTCCAGCGGGTCCTGCCCCGCGCGGGAAGAGCCGCCGGCGCGGACGGGACCGCCTCCGCCTGAGCTGACCTGTCCCGGCGGCCGAGAGACGGCTCACGCCGCCGGTTCGTCGAGGCGGAGCGTGCCGATCCAGGTGCGGATCGCCTCCGCGGTCGTGCCCGCGTGCTCCTCCAGCGTGGTGAAGTGGTCGCCGGGGATGTCGGCCGTCTCGTGCGACACCGGCCAGTACGCCTGCCAGCGCGCCGGGTCGGCCGGGTCGACCGTGGTGCCGCGCAGCGGCTCCACGGCCCGCAGCAGCAGGATCGGCGTGTCCAGGGGCTTCGGCTGCCAGCCGATGAACAACCGGTTGTAGGCGCCCATCGTCGTCAGCCTGGTGTCGTGCAGCGTCATGTCGAAGCGGTCGACGCGTTCGAGCATGCCGCCGATCATGGCGCCCTGCCACCACTCCATGCCCTCCTGGGCGGAGGCGTCGATCGGGTAGCTGTCGATCAGCGCCAGCCCCGCCGGTCGAAGGCCCTGCTCCTCCAGGGCGAGGGTCACGGCGTGCGCCACGGCGCCGCCCATGGAGCGGCCGACGACCACGAACGGCTCGTCGTCGGCCACGCACCGGCGCAGGCCCTCGACGTTCATCTGGATCAGCGTCTCCAGCGAGCCGGGCAGCAGGTCGTCCTCCCCGTCGGTGAACCCCGGCGACGGCACGACGCACACGTTCCGGTCGTCCCGGAACGCCTGCCCGAACCGGGAGTACTCGTGCGGCCCGGAGATCGCGCTGAGCGCGGGGAAGCAGACCACGGAGACGCGGCCGGGGCCGGTCGCGAGCCTGACCGGGGGGAACGCCTGCCGGTCCCGGTCCGGCGCGGCGAAGCGCTCGCGTACGTGCGATGCCGCGACCAGCAGTCCCGCCGCCTCGTCGTGCTTGCCCGTCTCGTGCATGCGGCGGTGCAGCGCGGCGAGCCCTCCCGTCGGAGCCGATCCGGTACGGCGGGCCGCACCGGCCGGGTCCTCGGCGGAGCCGGGCAGTTCACGGTCGAGGTACGCCGCGACGGCCTCGGGGGTGGGGCGGTCGGGGGGGACGATGTTCGACTTGAGGGAGCCGAGCAGCAGCGGGCGTTCGCGGTCCTGGCCGTAGACCGCTTCGTCCATGCTGAGCGTCCGCCCCTCGTCGAGCCTTGCGTCGATTCCCGCCGCGTTCTCCATGGCCGGCCGGCGTGCCGGCCAGGAAAAAGCCGGCCGTCACCGTCCCGCCGCCCGGCCACTCGGCCCGCCCGCTCACGCCGCTTCCGCCGGAAAGGAGAAATCCGCCCGCCCGGTCGCGCCCACGTGGCGGAACGCGCCGGAAAAGGGATGTGAGCGGCCCGCGGACTTTCTCGCCGGAGCGACGCCCTCCGGCCGGGACCGGCACAATCGACATTTGCACGAATTTCGTGAAATAGTCAACTGTGATGACGAACACGCTTCTTCCGGGCTATCCATAAGGATTTCTTTTGATATTCCATCAAATATTCTGATTAGACCGTGAGAATGGCTCGCGGCTACCGTTCCGGAGAAGGAAAGGCCGGGCCGGACGACCGAGCGGAAACGCGAGCAGGGGGTGCGCCGATGACCGCTGCGCAGACGGAGACTGCCCAGACGGAAACCGTGCGGGAGGACCGGGAGGATCAGGACGATCGCGATCCCGCCGCCCGGCTCGCCCGTCTGCTGGACGCGGACTCGGCGGCGCCGCTGCATCCCGGGGACACGAGCGGCGTGCTGGCGGTCACGGGCCGGATCGGCGGGTCACCGGTGGTCGCCTTCTGCACCGACGCGACCGTCATGGGCGGGGCGCTGGGCCTGGCCGGGGCCCGGCACATCGCCGCCGCCGTGGACGAGGCGCTGCGGCGGCGGGTGCCGGTCATCGGGGTCTGGCACTGCGGCGGGGCCCGCCTCGCGGACGGGGTCGAGTCGTTGCACGGAGCGGGCCTGGTCTTCGCGGCCAACACCCGCGCCTCCGGGCGCGTGCCGCAGATCTCGGTCATCGTGGGTCCCGCGGCGGGCGCGGCGGCCTACGGCCCGGCCCTGACCGATCTGATCGTGATGTCCGGGGCGGGTCGTGTGTTCGTCACCGGTCCCGACGTGGTCCGCCGCGTGACGGGCGAGGACATCGACATGGAGCGCCTCGGCGGCGCGGACGCGCACGGCCGCCGCTCCGGTGTCGTGCACGTGGTCGCCGGTGACGAGCAGGGCGCCTTCCGGCGCACCCGCGTGATCGCCGGCCTGCTGACCGGGACCGGGCGGTTCAACCTGGAGCGCCTGACCGACGACCGGGATCCCGCCGCCCTGCTGCCCGAGTCGGCCCGCCGCGCCTACGACATCCGCCCGGTGATCCGGGCGCTGCTCGACGACGGCGCGGACGGTCCGGCGTTCGTGGAGATCCAGCCTCGCTGGGCGCCGAACATCGTCGTCGGCCTCGGCCGCCTGGCCGGGCACCCGGTGGGCGTCGTGGCCAACAACCCGCTGCGCATGGGCGGCTGCCTCGACTCGGCGTCGGCGGAGAAGGCGGCCCGGTTCGTCCGCATGTGCGACGCCAACGGCGTCCCACTCGTCGTGCTGGCGGACGTGCCGGGCTATCTCCCCGGCGTCGACCAGGAATGGGGCGGCGTGGTCCGCCGGGGGGCGAAGCTGCTGCACGCCTTCGCCGAGGCCACCGTGCCCAGGGTCACGGTGATCGTCCGCAAGTCCTACGGAGGGGCGTACATCGCCATGAACTCCCGCTCCCTCGGCGCGACCGCGGTCTTCGCCTGGCCCGGGGCGGAGGTGGCGGTCATGGGCGCCGAGGCGGCCGTGGGCGTCCTGCACCGGCGCCGCCTCGCCGCGACCGGGTCCGAGGAGGAGCGGGAACGGCTGCTCGCCGAGCTGGTCCGCGAGCACGAGGAGCGCTCGGGCGGGGTCGGCCGGGCGCTCGAACTCGGGGTCGTCGACGAGGTGATCGACCCGAGGACCACCCGGCGGCGGGTGGCCGAGGCACTCGCCGTGGCGCCCGCCTCGCGCGGCGCGCACAACAACATCCCGCTCTGACACCCCGCGCCTTGCCCACCCCGCGGCTCAGCGGCCTCCCGGCCTGGACACGGGGTGGTCTGAGTAGCTCCTGGCCTCGACCCAGCAGCTCCCGGATCCGGGTCCCGGCGGGCCTGCTGCGGAGTTCTCAGTGGTTCCGGGCCTGCGGGCCGGGGACGGCCTCGCCGGCGACGTCGGCCTCGGTCCTGGGCGTCACCCGCCGCCGTACGGCCAGGCCGAAGCACGTGACGGCCAGGCTGAAGACGCCGGCCACGACGAACGGACCGGCGGGGCGCCACGCGTCGAACAGCGCGCCGCCGAGCGCCGAGACGATCATCACGCCGGCCGCGCCGCAGAGCGTGTGGACGCCGAACGCCGACCCCCGCACCTCCGCGGGCGCCTGCTGCGCGAGCAGCGGGCCCGCCGTGGTGATGGCGGCGATCTCACCGACCCCGATCAGCACGGCGACCAGCATCATGCCCGGGCCGAGGGGATCGGTGACGAGCAGCGTCGACAGGTAGGCGACGGCGGCGACGGCCTGCGCCAGGACGACCAGGTCCTGACGCCGCATGCGGTCGCCCAGCCACCCGAACAGCGGCGCCCACAGCAGCGCGACCATCTGCGACACGCCCACCACCGCGCCCGCCTTGGCCAGCGCCGCCGCACCAGTGAGGCCGCCGTGCTCCGTGCCGTAGTTCTTGATCCACAGGGACATGAAGGCGACCACGATCGCGAGGTCGGCGCGGGCCACGAACGACGCCGCGTACGACAGGGCCACCCCCGGGTCGCGGACGAGGGCCACGCCCTCGCGCACCAGGCGGACCAGCGGCACCCGCGCCGCCGCGACGGGCCGCCGCCCGGACAGCGTCAGCCACAGCAGGCCCGCCGCGGCCACGATGCCCGCGGCGATCAGCAGGAACGCCGTGCGGGCCGCCCGCACCGGCTCCATGCCGCCCGACTCCAGCGTCTGCGGCAGCCGCACCAGGACCAGCACGGCGACCAGTGCGCCCAGCCCGCCGAAGAAGCCGACGAGCCCGTACGACGCGCCTCGTGACCTGCTGCGCACATAGTCGATCGCGATCGTGGACAGCATCGCGTTGATCGCCGCGACGCCCAGGCCGAACACCACCCGCAGCCCGGCCAGCGCGGCCGTGTTCCCGGCGAACGGGAACAGCGCGGTGCCGGCGGCGCACAGGGCCAGCCCGGCGACCACGATCACCCGCCGCCCGAACCGGTCGGCCAGCGCGCCGTACCACGCGAGGCTCACGACCATCGCGATCTCGGCCGCCGTGTTGAGGAGGCCGACGACGGTGCCCTGCCGGGACTCGGGCAGGCCCAGGATCACGCTGAGGACGTGCGGCTGGGCCGACGGCAGGAAGGAGATCACCGCCGTCCCCGCCGTGGCGAGCGCCAGCAGGGCCCACATGTTGCCCTTGGTGACGCCGTCGGCGAGCCACGCGCCCAGCACGCGGCGTGCCCGGGAGGACTCGGCGCCGGGCTCGCGGCCAGGCGCGGGGCCGGCCCCTGGGGCGGTCTCGGGGGGTGCGGGCATGAGGCGATCATGACACCGGACGATGCGCCTATTCGGGAAATATCGCGTTCTTCATTGCGATCGGATGAGATGGCTTCACTTTCCCGCCTCCGGCTACGATGATCGCCTCTGGCGAGGGGGGAGATCTCCATGGATCCGGGGGAAAGCGGGACCGGTGGCGAGCCCGTCGTGGCATCGGGCGCCGGGGCTGGTTTCGATCCGAACGTGCCCAACGCGGCCCGGATGTACGACTATTTCCTGGGCGGCAAGGACAACTTCCCCGCCGACCGCGCGGCGGCCGAGCAGGTGCTGAAGCATGTGCCGGAGGTCCCCCTCGGCATCAGGGAGAACCGGGACTTCCTCGTCCGCGCCGTGCGGTTCCTCGCCGGCCGGGGCATCCGGCAGTTCCTCGACATCGGCGCGGGCCTGCCGACCCAGCGCAACGTCCACCAGGTGGCGGCCGAGCACGCGCCCGGCGCGCGGACGGTGTACGTCGACAACGACCCGCAGGTGCTCGCACACGCCCGCGCGCTGCTCCAGGACAGCCCGGAGGTGCGGGTCGTGCAGGGCGACCTGCGGCGGCCGGAGGAGATCCTGGCCCATCCGGACGTGCGCGACCACCTGGACTTCACGCGGCCGGTCGCCGTCCTGCTGCTCGCCATCGTCCACTTCCTGCCCGACTCCGACGAGCCCCGCCGCATGATCGGCCGGATCCGCGACGCGCTCGCCCCCGGCAGCTACCTGGCGATGTCGCACGTCGCGGTCGACGAGCGCCCGGAGCGCGGGCCGGACGTGGAGCGGGTCTACCAGGGCGCCTCCGCGCAGTTCGTCGCCCGCCGGTCGAGCGAGATCACGCCGTTCTTCGAAGGGCTCGACCTGGTCGAGCCCGGCATCGTCAACCTGCACCAGTGGCGGCCCGAGCACGACGCGTTCGATCCGCGCCTGCTGGGCGTCGACAGCTACTTCCTGTGCGGGGTCGGCGCCGTCCGCTGAGGTGCGTCCCGCGCGGAGGGCGCGAGCCTGCCCGCGCCGAGCGCGACCGCCAGCAGCAGCACGGCGACCAGCCCGAACGAGGCGGGCAGCCCGGTCAGGGAGGCGATCCCGCCGATCGCGCTCGGTGCGACGAAGCCCGACGCGTAGCTGACCGTGGCCGCTCCCGCGACGCCCTCGCTCGGCGTGCGCCCGGCGTGGCCCGCCGCCGCGAACACCAGCGGGACGACCACCGCGATCCCCAGGCCGATCAGCATGAACCCGGTCGCCGCCGGGACCGGGGAGCGCGCGGCCACCACGAGCAGCGCGCCGAGCGCCGCCAGCGCGCCGCCGCCCCTGACGGTCGCGACCGGGCCCAGCCTGCGGACCACCGCGTCGCCGCACAGCCGGCCCGCCGCCATCGTGCAGGCGAAGGCCGTGTACGCGGCGGCGCCCACGGCCTGGGACGCGCCGGTCACCTGCCCGAGGTAGACCGCGCACCAGTCCTGGGCCGCGGCCTCGCCGAACACCGCGCAGAAACCGACCAGCCCGATGACCACGACGCCGCGCGACGGCAGCACGAAGTGCGGCGGGGCCGCCTCCTCCTCGCCCGCCCGCACGTCGAGCAGCAGCGGCCCCACCGCCAGGGCCACGAGGAACAGCACGACCGCGGCCCCGCCCAGATGCGCGCGGGCGTCGAGCCCCGCGTTGGCCGCCAGCGTCCCCACCGCGCCGCCCGCGAGCGTGCCCACGCTCCACATCCCGTGCAGGCCGGACATGATCGGACGGCCGAGCCGCTGCTCGGCCACCACCCCCTGGGCGTTCATCGCGACGTCGCCGACGCCGGCCACCGCGCCGTACAGCAGGAGCGCCACGCACAGCAGCGGCAGGTTGGGCGCCAGCGGGGGCAGGACGAGGGCCAGGCACCACAGGCCGATCGAGACCCGCGTGACGGCCCGCCCGCCGAACCGGTGCGTGATCCGGCCCGCGGTCGGCATCGCCAGGATCGAGCCCACGGCCGGCGCGAGCAGGGCCAGGCCGAGGCCGCCGGGCCCCACACCCACGTGATCCTGGATCCAGGGGATGCGGGAGGCGAAACCACCGGTCACCGCGCCGTGCAGGGCGAAGACGACCGACACCGCGAACCTGGCGCGTCTCAGTTCCCGAAGATCCACGGTCGTACGCTATTGCGTGCCCGGCCGTGCGGACGCCCCGGGCCCGTAAGGTCACCGCAGGTGCGCCGCCGAGTGCGGGGGGTGCCATTCGGGGTACGGGCGGAAAGACCGTTAGGGTCTTCCCGTGCACATCCGCCCCATGAGGAGCTTGACATGTCCGTGAACGAGATCGAAGACGGACCCGGCTTCGCCGACCTGGCGCTTGGCCCGGAGCTCCTCAAGGCGCTGTCCGGCCTCGGTTACGAGGAGCCCACCCCCATCCAGCGGGAGGCCATCCCGCCGTTGCTGGAAGGCCGCGACCTGCTCGGGCAGGCCGCCACCGGGACGGGCAAGACGGCCGCGTTCGCGCTGCCCATGCTGCAGCGGCTGCACGGCGTCCTCCGCGCGGCGGGCGGGGAGGAAGGCGGCGAGCCCGGCGGGCTGGTGCTGGTGCCCACGCGCGAGCTCGCCGTCCAGGTGTCGGAGGCGATGCACCGCTACGGCCGCGACCTCGGCACGCGGGTGCTGCCCATCTACGGCGGCCAGCCGATCGGCCGGCAGCTGCGGGCGCTGGAGCGCGGGGTGGACGTCGTCGTCGCCACGCCGGGCCGCGCCCTCGACCACATCGGCCGGGGGACGCTGCCGCTGAAGGGGCTGCGCATGGTCGTCCTCGACGAGGCCGACGAGATGCTCGACATGGGCTTCGCCGAGGACATCGAGGCCATCCTCCAGGACATCCCCGAGGAACGGCAGACCGTGCTGTTCTCCGCGACGATGCCGCCGCGCATCGACGGGATCGCCCGTCGCCACCTGCGTGAACCCGTCCGCATCAGGATCGAGCGGGAGGCGCCCGCCGCCGGGGAGGCGCCGCTCATCCGGCAGAGCGCCTACATCGTGAGCAGGGCGTACAAGCCGGCCGCGCTGGGCCGGGTGCTCGACGTGGAGGCGCCGACCGCGGCGATCGTGTTCTGCCGCACCCGCGAGGAGGTCGACCAGCTCACCGAGACGATGAACGGCCGCGGCTACCGCGCCGAGGCCCTGCACGGCGGCATGGGCCAGGAGCAGCGCGACCGGGTGATGGGCAGGCTGCGCAGCGGCACCGCCGACCTCCTGATGGCGACCGACGTGGCCGCGCGCGGCCTCGACATCGAGCAGCTCACGCACGTCATCAACTACGACGTGCCGTCCGCGCCGGAGTCGTACGTGCACCGCATCGGCCGGGTCGGCCGGGCCGGTCGCGAGGGCGTCGCGATCACGCTCGCCGAGCCCCGCGAGCACCGGATGCTGAAGACCATCGAGCGGGTCACCCGCAGCAGGATCACGGTCGAGAAGGTGCCGACGGTCGCCGACCTGCGCGCCCGCCGCCTGGAGCTCACCCGGGCCGCGCTGCAGGAGAGCCTCATGGAGGACGGCGACCTCGACCGCTTCAGGGTCGTCGTCGAGACGCTCGCCGACGAGTTCGACCTGGTGGACATCGCGCTCGCCGCGGTCAAGCTCGCCCACGAGTCCACCGGAGCCGCCGCCGACGAGGAGGAGATCCCCGAGGTGACGCCGCGCGCGCCGCGCCCCGAGCGCGGGCCGCGCGAGGGCCGTGACGACCGGTACGGACGCGACGACCGGCGCGGGCGGCGCGGCGGCGGCCCGATGAGCCGGGTGTTCGTGGGCGCCGGCCGCAGCGCCGGGGTGCGCCCCCAGGACATCGTCGGCGCGATCACGGGAGAGACCCGGGTCACCGGGCGGGAGATCGGCGCCATCGAGATCGCCGACCGGTTCACGCTGGTCGAGATCCCCGACGCCGCCGTGGACGAGGTGGTCGAAGCGCTGCGCCACACCACCATCAAGGGCAAGCGGCCCACCGTGCGCAGGGACCGCGACGGCGCCCCCCGCGGCCGCCGCTGACGGTCCCGTCGCGGCCGCCGGCTCCGATCCACCGCCCGTGGTCACCCGCCCGTAATCACTTGCCCGTGGTCACCCGCTCGTGGGGCTGGCGGCGCGTTCTCCGCGTTCTCCCGTGGCGTCTCGCGCCGCCGTCCTGCGCAGGGCCGCCCGCCACCGGCCGAGCAGCAGCACGAGGAGGGCCGCCAGGACGGCGACGCTCAGCCCGGTGCCGAGCAGCGCCCCGGTCCGCTGGTCGGCCGCCGGATCCGGGGCCCAGGGCAGCCCGAGCGCCGCGTACCACTGCGGCGCCTGTCCCGGACCGGTGAGCACCGCCAGGCCCGTCCAGATCCGTACGGCGATCGCCGTGGCGAGCATCCACGCGCGGACCTGCGGCCGGATCGCCCACGGGAGCGGGTCGACGCCGGCCGCGACGACGAAGAAGAGCACCCCGGTGACGATCACGACGGTCTGCGCGGCCAGCCGCAGGGCGAGGCTCGGCTGGGCGAACGCGAACAGCCCGGTCAGATACAGCGCCGGGTACGGCAGCGCGTACAGGGCCAGTGCCACCATCGGATGGGACAGCGTGCGGGCCGCCGGGCCGTCGAGCGCGTCCGGGCCGGGGTGGGCGCGCCGCCACAGCGTGAGCGGGGCGCCGGCGGCGAGCAGGACGGGCCCCACCGCGCCGAGCAGCGCGTACTGCGCCGCGTGGGCGGAGAACAGCGCCGGCGCGTACGCCGCGACCCCTCCCGACGTGGCGTAGGCGAGGACCAGCAGGCCCGCCAGCCAGGAGACGGTCCGCCCGGCCGGCCACCCCGCGCCGTCCGCCCGCTGCCGTCGCACGCCGGCCAGGTAGGCCGCCGCGGCCGCCGCGAGCAGGAGCAGCGCGATCGGGTCGGGCCGCACGTCCGTGGCGAGCGCGCCGGGGGTGAACGGCGGGAGGGCGTACCCCAGGGCGTCGTGCTGGTGCTCGGCCTCGCCGGCGGGCGGCGCGCTGCGCCCCAGCGCCACGGCCAGCGCCAGCGTGCCGGCCATGACCGTGATCTCCCCGGCGGCCAGCCGGACGAACGGCGCGCGGGACACGCCGGTCCGCAGCGCCTCGATCGTGGCGCGCCGGTGCCGCCACCCGAACCAGCCCAGCGCGGCCAGTGCGGCGATCTTGGCCAGCACGAGCAGACCGTACCTGGACTGCCACAGCGGGGGGAGTGCGCCGAGCCGGACCCAGGCGTTGAGCGCGCCGGACGCCGCGGCGGCGGCGAAGCAGCCCAGGGCGAGCGTGCTGAACCGGCCCACCGCGACGGCCAGGCCGGGCGCGGCGCGCAGGTGCGCGACGAGGGCGTAGAGGCCGCCGGTCCACAGCACGACGGCCGCGACGTGCGCCATCAGGCTGAGGACGGCGAGATTGTGGTCGGCCGCCGAGGCCGAGTGCCCCACGTACGCCGGGGGGAGCACCGCGAGGATCGCCACCGCCAGCAGCACCGCCCGCCAGGCGCGTCCCCATGGCAGGAGGGACCCGGCGGCGAGGGCCACGGCCGCCGCCGCCACCACCGCGAAGGCCTGGCCCTGCGGGATGTTCAGCAGGAAGACGGTGAGCGCGCCGGAGCGCATCGCCTGGCCCGCGGGCAGCCCCAGGAAGTCCGACAGGGTCAGGACCTCGGTGACCATCGCGCTCAGCGCCCACCCGGCCGCCCACGCGGCGGCGGCCCGGGCGAGTGACCGGGTGGTCCCGGCGTCCGCGGCCCCGGCGCCCGCACGGCCGGTGCCCGAGGAGCCGGCGGGGACCAGGACGACGGACGCGAGCAGCACGCCGACCGTCGCGGCGGCGCACACGTCGAGCACGAGGCGGGCGACGGGCAGGCCCCAGGTGGTCAGCACTCCGGGTGAGGGCAGCCCCTCGATGGCCGGGCGTGGCCCGGCGCCGCCGAACCACAGGGCGAGCACCAGCACGGCCGCCGCCGTCGCCACGACGGCGGTGACCGGCCCGGCGGTGATGAAGCCGCCACGGCGCGGGGGAGAGGTCATCGGGGGGTCCCTCGGTTCGGCACCGTTGATCGGTCATGAGTATGACCGGTATGTGGCCGTTAGGGGAGTCCTGCCGCACTCGCCGGCCGCCGTCTCGGCGTCCCGGTTGAAAACTTCGGCGCCGACGGCGCCGTCCGGTGCCCGGGCGCGCGCGACCGGGAGGATGCGGTCCGGTCCTGGGCGCGGATCCAGGTGGACGCGCCGCAGGCGTGAGCCGGCGGCGGCTTCCCGGCACCGCGGAGGTCTCGGTGCCCGGGAGGAATCTTCGTGACCGGCGCGGCGACGCGGCGAGGCCGAGGCCGGGGCACGCGGAGCAGGCATGGAATCGCTGCACACGACTCAGGGCCGAGATCACGGCGATATGCGATAATCCCCGCGTCATGCGCGCCACGCTCTCCTTCCGGCTCGCGCGGTCGGCCGCCTTCGCGGCCGTCAGCGTGCTCCTCGCCATGGGCGCGCACTGGTTCGCCGGGGGAGGCGGGCCCACGACCGGGGCGCTGCTCACCGGCGTGCTCGCCGTCACGGCGGGCGCGGCCGTCGCGGCGGGCCGGGAACGGTCTCCCCAGGTGATCGTCGGGCTGCTGGTCGGCGCGCAGGCGTTCCTGCACCTGCTGTTCGACGTCACGGCCTCCGCGGGTGAGCCCGGCCACCTCACGTGGCACGGCGGCCTCACCACGCAGACCGGCATGCTCACCGCCCACCTCACCGCCGCGCTGCTCACCGGATTGTGGCTGTCGCGCGGCGAGGAGGCGCTGTGGTCGGTCCTGCGCCGGATCGGCGCCGGGGCGGCCCACTGGCTCACGATGCTCGCCACGCTGGTGGCGCTGCTGCGGGCCGGTCTCGCGGGGACCACCCGTCCGCGCGTGCGCGCCACACCGGGACGGCCTCGCCCGCCGCGCCCGGCATGGGTGCTGCGGCACGCGGTCGTCCGTCGCGGGCCACCCGTTTCTCCCGTCTTCTGAGCTTCCCGCGCGAGCGGCGCGTATCTCCCGGCGGAGGCCTCTCCTCCGTCGTCCCCCGGCACGGAGAGACATGCCCTGCGGAGAACAGCGGCGCCAAGAGGCCTCGTGCCGCCCGGCGACGCTGCCTTCCGGCCGTCCTCTGACGGCACCCCCTGCTCGCGCGTTCCCGGCATTTCAGTACAGAGACTGGAGAACCCCCATGACTTCAACCGTCCGCCGTGTGTCGGCGGTCGCCGCGGGTGCCCTCGCCGTCACCCTCGGTCTCGCCATGCCCGCCCTCGCCCACGTCACCGTCAACCCCGGCACCGCCGAGCAGGGCGGCTGGACCAAGATCGCGTTCCGGGTGCCCAACGAGCGCGACAACGCCTCCACCACCAAGGTGGAGGTGGCGTTCCCCACCGACCATCCGCTGCCGTTCGTCTCGGTCCGCCCGGTGTCCGGGTGGAAGGTCAAGGTCACCCAGGGCAAGCTGCCCCAGCCCGTCGTGTCCGACGACGGCGACAAGATCACCGAATCGGTGCTGAAGATCACCTGGACCGGGGGGAAGATCGAGTCCGGCCAGTTCCAGGAGTTCGAGGCCTCGGTCGGCCCGCTGCCCAAGAACGTGGACGCGCTGGAGTTCCCCACCGAGCAGACCTACTCGAACGGCGAGGTGGTCAAGTGGGCGGACCCGCCGAAGGCCGACGGGTCCGAGGCCGAGCACCCGGCGCCCACGCTCAAGCTCGTCGCGCCGAAGGCGGAAGAGGGTGGCGACGAGGCCGCCGCGGCCTCTCCGTCCGCCGCCGCGGCCGCCGGCCCTGACGTGGCGCCGTCCGTGGCCGCGGTGGCGGAGGACGACGACGAAGGCGGCAGCGGCGCCGCGGCCCTGGTGCTCGGCGGTCTCGGCCTGCTGGCCGGCCTGGTCGGGGCCGGCGCGGGCATCACGGCGCTGCGCCGTTCCCGCGGCTGAGCGGTCCTCCCGCCCGATCCGAACGAGCCCTCTTTCCGGCACCTCCGGGAAGAGGGCTCGCGCCTTCCGCGACCCCTCGTCATGATCCCGTGGCGGGGGCGGCGGGGTGCCGTGAAAAGGTGTTGACTCTCGCCCCAGGGGAGCCGTCAGGCTGGTGTCCCCCTGATCACCGGAGAGCAAATGATCATCGAAGCGCACGACCTGCGCAAGACCTTTCACGCGAAACGAGGACGAGGCAAGAAGGAGGAGGTCGAGGCCGTACGCGGCATCGACCTCCAGGTCGAGCGGGGCGAGGTCTTCGCGGTCCTCGGCCCGAACGGCGCGGGCAAGACCACCACCGTCCGGATGCTCGCCACCTTCACCCTGCCCACCTCGGGCAGCGCCCGGGTGGCGGGTTTCGACGTCGCCAGGGAGGCCGCCAAGGTCCGGGAGAACATCGGCTACGTCAGCCAGGCCGGCGGCGTCGACGACACCGCCCCCGGCATCGAGAGCCTGCTCCTCGCCGCCCGGATCAGCGGGATGTCCCGCCGGCAGGCCCAGGCCAGGGCGGACGAGCTGCTCGCCGCGTTCAGCCTCACCGAGATCGCCAACCGCCCGGCGAAGACTCTCTCGGGGGGTCAGAAGCGGCGCTTCGCGATCGCCGTCGGACTGGTGAACGCGCCGCCGCTGATCTTCCTGGACGAGCCGACCACCGGCCTCGACCCCCAGAACCGGGCAAACCTCTGGGACGAGGTCCGCAAGCTGCGTGAGCAGGGCACCAGCGTGCTGCTCACCACGCACTACCTCGACGAGGCCGACGCGCTCTGCGACCGGCTGGTCATCGTCGACCACGGCAGGATCGTCGCGAGGGGAACGCCGGAGGAGCTCAAGAAGGAGGTCGCGGGCGACGTCGTGACGCTCCGGCTGGAGGACACGGACGCCGCCCGGAAACTCCTCGACGCGCAGCCGTACGTCAAGGAGGTCCGGGCCGAGCCCGGCGTCGTCCGCGCGTACCTCGACGACGGGGAACACGGCCTGATGCACATGCTGCGCACCCTGGAGGAGAACGGCCTGGGCATCCGGTCGGTCTCCCTCGAACGCGCCACCCTCGACGACGTGTTCCTCAAGCACACCGGCCGCTCGCTGCGCGACGCCGCCTGACCTCCCGGGACTCACACGATGACTCGACACACGATGCTCTTCCTCGGCTACGAGCTCAGGAAACTCTTCGCCAACCCGGTCTGGCCGTTGTTCGGGATCATGCAGCCGGTGCTCTACCTGGTGTTCTTCGCGCCGCTGCTGAGGAGCACGGTCCCCGGCGGGAAGATGACGGACGTGCTCGCGATGTTCACGCCGGGCTCCATGATGATGATCGCCTTGTTCGGCTCGATGTTCGCGGGCTTCGGCATGATCAACGAGACCCGCAACGGCATGCTGGAGCGGCTCGCGGTCAGCCAGGCGTGGCGCCCCGCGATCATCCTCGGCCGGCTCGTCAAGGACGTGATCGTCCTGGTCCTGCAGGCGATCCTGGTGATCGGCATCGCCGCACTGATGGGCCTGCGGATCGGGCTGGCCGAGATGCTCCTCGTGCTGCTGCTCATGGCCGCGACCGGCCTGTTCGCGGCCAGCCTGTCCTACGGCCTGGCGCTGACGCTGCGGGACGAGAACGGCATGTCGCAGCTGGTGCAGTTCTTCGCCATGCCGCTGACCCTGATCGCCGGGCTGTTCCTGCCGGTCTCGCTCGGGCCCCAGTGGCTGCAGACGCTGGCGAAGTTCAACCCGCTCTACTACGCCGTCGAGGCGGGCCGGTCGCTGTTCCGCGGCGACCTGAGCGCCGAGACCATCCCGGTCGCCTTCGCCCTCTTCGCCGCACTCACCGCGCTCACCCTGGTCTGGTCGGTGCGCTCCCTGCGCAACCTGGCCGGCTGACCACGAGACGGACCCGCCCGGTCCGCCCGGGCCGGGGCCGGCGCGCCCGGACCGGTGCGGGTTCCGATGACCGCCGAGCGCTCCTGACGAAGCGTCTCAGGGGCCTGGGAGGCGTGTCGGGGGAGCGGATCGCGAGACGACGGCCTGGGCGGCGAGGAGTTCCGCGTACCTGCCGGGCACGGCCATCAGTCGTTCGTGAGTGCCGCGCTGGACGATGCGTCCCGCGTCGAGGACCAGGATGAGGTCGGCGTCCCTGACCGTGCTGAGGCGGTGGGCGATGACGATCCTGGTCTGGGGGAGCCGGGCCAGGTTGGCTTCGACGGCGGCTTCGGTTGCGCTGTCGAGGTTGCTCGTGGCCTCGTCGAGCAGGAGCACCTTGGGCCGGGACAGTACGGCGCGGGCCAGGGCCAGCCGCTGCCGTTGGCCGCCGGACAGGCCGCCGCCCTCGGTCAGCATGGTCTCGTAGTTCATGGGCATCGCCATGATCTCATCGTGCAGTGCGGCCAGTTCGGCCGCCGCGACGATGCGCTCCAGTGGGGCGTCGGGGTCGTTGAGTGCGATGTTCTCCCGTATGGTGCCGTTGAACAGGGACGGGTCCTGGGTGACGACGCCGAACTGGCGGCGCAGGGTGCGCAGGTTGAGCTCGCCGGCGGGGACGCCGTCGTAGCGGATCTCGCCCTCGACCGGGGTGTGCAGTGCCAGCAGAAGCCGGGCCAGCGTGCTCTTCCCGGAGCCGGAGGCGCCTACCAGCGCGACCTTCTGACCGGGGCTGATCGACACCGACACGCCCCGGAGGGTCCACGGGCCGCGCGGGTCGTGCCGGAAGCCGATGTCGCGCAGTTCGATCCGGCCGCGCAGGCGCAGCACCTCGATGCCCTCGTCGGGTTCCGGAGTGGAGATGAGGATGTCGGAGAGCCGGTCGAAGTGGGCGCCCGCCAGCTGGAGGCTCTGGAGGCTGGTCATCAGCGAGCCGAGCGGGGTCAGCGCGGCCAGGGCGATGGCGTTGAGCGCGATCAGCGCGCCGACGGAGAGGTCTCCGTCGAGCACCCGCCAGGCACCGATCCACAGCAGCGCGAGCGGCGTGATCACGTGGATCGCCGACACGACGGCGTCCAGGAGACCGTGGGTGAGACCTACGCGCGCGTCCGCTTCGAGTTGCTGTTCGAAGTGATCCGACCACTGTTTCATCGCTCTGCGCTCGGCGCCCGAGGCCTTGAGCGTCTCGATGCCGCTGAGCGTCTGGATCAGAGTGCCCTGCGATTTCGACAGAGCCGCCAGTTCCTGCTGCGTCAGCATGTGGACGCGCCGGGACGTGGCCAGCAGGAGCAGCGACTGGAGCAGGACCACGCCGGTCAGCGCCGCCCCGAAGATCGGGTCGCGGGCGTAGACGACCACCACGTAGCCGACGGCGAGCGGCCCGTCGAGGACCGCTGTGATGATCTGGCCGGTGAGCAGCTCTCGCAGGGTCGACACACTGGAGGCGCGAGTCACCAGGTCGCCGGTGCCCCGCTGAGTGAAATACGTGTAGGGCAGCGCCATCAGGTGGCCGACCACTCCCCGGCTGAGCTCCTGGTCGGCACGGGTGCGCACCGCCACCAGCAGCGCCGCCCGCAGATATCCCAGGACGAGCTGGGCCGCCCCCGTGATCAGCACCGCCACTCCCAGCAGCGGCAGCAGGTCGGCGCGCCGCGGCAGGACCGTGTCCAGCAGCATCTCGGAGAACAGCGGCAGGACCAGGCCGACCAGCTGCAGCAGCAGCGAGGCCGCGACGACCTGCGCGAGCAGCCCGCGCCGGCGTCGCAGCAGGGTCCGTAGGAATTCCCGCCGCCACGCGCCGGCCAGTGACGACGATCCGCGCCGGAATCCCGCGCCCGGCTCGAAGACGAGCAGGACACCGGTGAACCCCGCCGCGAACTCCGGCGGGGTCAGCCGCCGGCGCCCCTGACCGGGATCGACGATGTCGACCCGGTCGACGGCCCACCGCTCGACCACCACGAAGTGATTGGACTCCCAGTGGGCGATGGCCGGGAGCGGCGCCCGGGCCAGGTCGTCGGGGGCGAGCTGGAACGCCTTGGCGGTCAGCCCGTGTTCGCGGGCACCCGCGACGATGGCGCGGGCGCTGAGGCCGTCGCGGCCGACGCCGAGGCGACTCGACAGCTCGGTGACGGTCGTGCGGTGACCGTGATGGTGCAGCACCATGGCCAGGCACGCCGACCCGCACTCGGTCTGCGTGTTCTGGAGCACCACCCGCAGGCGGTTCACCGGGCGCCCTCGATCAGCACGGCGACGGCCCCGCCCGCCACCGCCAGGAGGGCCACGACGAGCCAGAGCAGCGGAAAGCAGGGGCCACGGCGACGGGACACGGTCACAGCCAGTGCCAGGTGACGGCGGCCTTGGCGCGCCGTTCGGCCATGTACTCCGCGAAGCCCGCGCGACCGGCGGCGGCGAGAGTGCGGGGGTCGGCGAGGTCCGCGGGCCGGCGTTCGCGGACGACGCCGAGCAGGTGGCCCTTTCCATGGGGCACGGGGCCGGTCACGGCCCCCGCGGGGGCGGTGCGCATGGGTTCGGGCAGGTCGAGGGCGGGGCCGTCGGCGGTGGTGACGGTGATCCGGTCGCGGGAGGAGAGTGCCTGGATGAGGGCGGCGACGGGGTCGGGGGCGCCTGCCAGCTCGGTGAGGCGGTCTTCAGGACCTTCCGCCCACAGTGCCCAAACATGGTCGAACTCGGACGGGTTGCGCTCCAGATAATCGCGTGCCGTCTCCTGCTCGATGCGGGCGCGAACCCGCTGTTTGAGGGCCAGACCGAAGATGTGATGGGTGTAGGCCGTCTCGTTCAGACCGACGTCGGTGAGCCAGCGCATCATGTCGGCGCGGCTGCGCAGGCCGTTCCTGACCCTGTAGGCGTCGGACGCCTGCTGGAGTTCCTCCTGAGTGGGCGGGGGCTCCCTGCCGGCCATGTCGCTCAGGATGCAGTAGTCGATCAGCTCCTCCTGCATCGTGCTGTCCCGCTCGGTCCGGGTACGCAGGGTGAGCAGAGCGTTCTGGATGAGCAGGGCGAAGCCGTCGACGGTGACGACCCGGCCGGAGGCCCAGTGAGTGGAGTGATCCAGGGTCCAGGGCACGCCGTCGTCGGCCGGGGCGGTCAGCGCCACGCTTCCCCCGTCGGGGTGGGCCAGCACCAGGTCGTAGTCGACGATGGGGCTGCCGGGCCGTACGTCGGCCACGAGCTGGGCGCGGGTGGCGGGCCGGGTCGCACGCCACTCGGCGACGGCCCGCCGGGCCTCGGGCACGGCGTCGCGGCGGCGTGGCAGCGTCCGCAGCAGGTCCACGGCTTCGGTCAGGGCGGCGTCGAAGGCGCTGGTCATAGGGTGGTTCACCTGTGCGGTTCGGCGGCGATGAGCCAGTCGGCGATGGCGGCGGCGATGGGCAGGCCGGTGGTGGCCTCGATCCAGCCCCACTGCCCGGCGGGGTTGATCTCCAGGTAGACGTACTCGCCCTCGGGAGTGACGATCATGTCGATGCAGCCGTAGTGCAGACCGAGCGAGGCGGTCAGCTCCAGGCAGCGGCGCTCGACGTCGTCGGGCAGGCGATGGATCGCGTAGGTGGAGAAGGTCTGCTCGTAATGGCGGTAGTCGTACCTGGTCGCGCGTGATCCCTGGGAGTGGATCTCGGCGGGGAACACCTGGTCGCCCACCACGGTGATGCGCAGCTCGACGGCCTTCTTGACGTACGGCTGGAGAATGGCCGGGGCCAGGGCCAGCCGGTGCCTGTCGGTGAGACGGCGGCGCGTGACCGGCGTGGTGTAGTGCGAGTGGTCCTCGCCGTCGATCCGGAACTCGACGTACTCCACCACCTTGGCGATCAGCTCGCCTCCGGCGTCCTCCCAGAACGGGATGAGGTCCTCGTCGTCGTTGGTGACGAGAGTGTCGGGGGTGGTGAAGCCCAGGGCGGCCGCGACGCCGAGATTCACGAGCTTGTTCTGGGTGCGGACGATGTCGGAGGTCCTGGCCGGCAGCCAGCGGCTCTCGACGGTGTGCTCCCACCCGTGCAGCAGGATGGCGGCGATCTTCTCGACGTACTTCCGGTGGTTGTCGTCGGTCACCGACTCGGGTGCGTGCGGATGCGTGGGATGGCGGTTCCAGATCGTGGTGAACTGGGAGCAGTCGTACTCGCGGCCCTCGACGCGCAGCGTGTGCCGCCAGGATCCGCCGGTCAGGCGCGAGCTGATCGTGCTGTCGGCGGGGTAACCGCCCGGATCCCACCACAGGAACTCGGCGCCTCGTTCGACGAGTTCGGGGACGACCATCTCCACCGACGCGTCGTTTCTGGCGCTGAGTATCAGAATCACCGAATTTCCTATCATTGACGAAGGCGGCGTGCCCGGTACGCACGGGCACGCCGCTTCACAGCAACGTGGCTTCAGGCGTGGGGCGTCACAGGAGGACGTCCCGCCTGTCGATGGTCTGGCCCTGCTGGCTGCTGGACAGCCACACGCACGGGTGCCACTCGATCTCCTTGCCCCCGACGATGTCGTCCAGGGCGTCCTCGGGCAGCTCAGCGGCGCTGCCGAGGTCGTCGAAGCGAATGCTCATGTCTCGCACCTCCTCTCCGGGAATTCCCGACGAACTCTCGCGACGCCGTCTTGGATCTTGGTTGGAAGTGGCTTGCACCCCCCGGAGGAACCGGAGCGTCTCTTCTCGCCGCGAACGCACCTTCGCCTCAGGGTGACGGCGAGTGCGGCGACCCCCAGGCCCCGGGAAGCGCGACCTCGCGGCCCCGTGCCGCCCGCACCCGCATAGGAGACGGGTGCTTGGGGCATTTCACCAGGTATCGGGGCCTGGTGATTGGGGGAGTCATGGCTGTGACAGCGGACCTTGCCAAGCTGCTCGACCGCGAGTACGAGGACAAGAGCCTGGAGGAGATCGTCAAGGCGCCGGTGGAGGCGCTCGCGGGCGTGACCGCGGAGGACGCGGAGATGCTGAAGAAGGCGTTCCACATCAAGACCATCGGTGACCTCGGCCGCAACAAGTTCTTCCGGGCGGCCACCGCGATGGTGGACCTCACCGACAGCCAGAAGTAGCCCGGCCCCCCGGCCGCTCCGGCCACCGTTGTAGAAGATTTCCACCGACTTATAGGTTGATGGAAGGCATCTCCATAGGGAGCGGTCGTGGGGGCTCTGTTCATCGGCGTGGACGGGGGAGGCACCAGCACGCGCTGCGTCGTGGCCGGGGAGTCGGGCGAGATCGCCGGACGGGGACGGGCCGGCGGCGCCAACGCGATCTCGGTTCCCGACCCGGCGGCCAACCTGCGCGCCGCGCTGGCCGGCGCGCTGACTGGCGTCGACCCGGCCCGGGTCGCCGGAGGCGTGTTCGGCCTCGCCGGAGTCGCCGGCGCGGCCGAGCCGGCCGAGCGGGCCTGGCGGGAGGCAGGGCTCGCGGGACGCCCGGTGGTGGTCTCCGACGTGCTCGTGGCCTTCACCGGAGCGACCGTCGAGCCGGACGGCGCGGTGCTGGTGGCCGGCACCGGCGCGATCGGCGCCCGCGTCCGCGCCCGCCGCGTCGTACGGCGGGCCGACGGGCTCGGCTGGCTGCTGGGCGACGAGGGATCGGGCGTGTGGCTGGGCCGCCGGGGCGCCGCCGCGGCGCTGAACGCGATCGACGGCCGGGGCGCCCCGACCCTCCTGGTCGCCCGGGTGGCCGAGACCGTTCTCGGGCCGGGCTCGGCCGGGGAGGACGACGGGCCCGCGCTCGCCGGGGAACTGGTGGCGGCCGTGTACGCGCGGGTCGCCGAGCAGGGGCCCGCCTGGCTCGGCACGCTCGCGCCGGTCGTGGACGCCGCCGCCCGCGAGGGCGACGAGGTGGCGCGCGGCGTCGTCGGGGAGGCGGCGCGCAGGCTGTGCCGTACGGCACGGGTGGTGTGCGGAGAGGGCGTCACGTGGGGCGGGGCGTGGGCGAGGGGAGGCGGAGGTCCGCTGGTGCTGGCGGGTTCGCTGCTGACCGAGCCGACCGAGCTCGCTCACCTGGTCTGGGCGGAGCTCGGCAGGTGGGCCGAACTGGTGCCCGCGCGGGACGCCGCGGCGGGCGCCGCGGCCCTCGCGCTGCGGGCCGCCCTCGGAGACGATCCCCGGGCCGCCGCGGCGCACCGCGCGCTGATCGGGCAGGCCGTCCGGTGACCGCGGGCCGGGCGAGCGGCGACGGCCTGGACCGGCTGGCGATGGCCGTGCTCCAGCCCGGGTTCGACGGCACCGCACCGCCCGACTGGCTGCTCCGCGCGCTCGCGGACGGCCTCGGCGGCGTGGTGCTCTTCGCCCGCAACGTCACCCGCGCCGCCCCCCGCACCGCCGACCGCAGCGCCGATCGCGACGGCGACGACGCCGGGGCGGCGGGCGGCCCAGGCCCAGTGAACGGCCCAGTGGACGGTGCGGTGGGCGGCGCAGGGGACGGGACGAGTGCGCTGGTCGCCGCGCTGCGCCGGGAGCGGCCGGACGTGGTCGTGGCGGTGGACGAGGAGGGCGGCTCCGTCACCCGGCTGGAGGCCGCGACGGGAAGCTCCTGGCCGGGCAACCTCGCGCTGGGCGTCGCGGACGACGAGTCGCTGACCCGGCGGGTCGGGCGGCAGATCGGCAGGATGGTCGCCGCGGCCGGTGTCACGCTCGACTACGCCCCGGTCGTCGACGTGAACGCCGACCCCCGCAACCCCGTCATCGGCGTGCGCTCGTTCGGCTCCGACCCCGAGGCGGTCGGCCGCCACGGCGCGGCGTGGATCGAGGGCCTGCAGAGCGCGGGCGTGGCCGCCTGCGCCAAGCACTTCCCCGGTCACGGCGACACCGTGACCGACTCCCATCTCGCGCTGCCCGCCGTACGGGCCGCGCGGGAGGTGATCGAACGGCGCGACCTGCCGCCCTTCCGGGCCGCGATCGCGGCCGGGGTGCGCGCGGTGATGTGCGGGCACCTGCTCGTCCCCGCCGTCGACGCGCTCCCGGCGACGCTGAGCCGGGCCGTGCTGACCGGTCTGCTGCGCGAGGAGATGGGGTTCGGCGGGCTCGTGGTCACCGACGCCATAGAGATGCGCGCGGTCGCCGCCCTGCACGACCCCGGCGAGATCGCGGTGCGCGCGCTGGCCGCCGGGGCGGACGCGATCTGTGTCGGGGTGTCCTCGGCCAGAGGAGAGAGCGTGTACGCGCTGCGCGACGCGATCACCGCGGCGGTCCGCGAGGGGCGGCTGAAGGAGGATCGCCTCGCCGAGGCGGCGGGCCGGGTCCGGGACCTGGCCGCCTGGTACGACGCGCGGGCGGACGCCAGGGCGGCGGCGGCCGGGGACGCCGACGAGGGCCTCGGGCTCGCGGCGGCCGCCGCCGCGCTGCGGGTGACCCCCGGACCCACAGGACCTGCGGCGAGCGAGGCTGAGGCGGTGGGGCCGGGCGTGCTGACCCGGGCGCCACTGGTGGTGAGCATGGCGGCGCGCCCCAGCCAGGCCGTGGGCCGCGTCACCCCCCTCACCCTGGGCCAGGCGCTGGCGGAGATCCTGCCGGGGACCACGACGGCCGAGGTGAACGACGAGGAGGACGCGCCGGGCCTGCTCGCCACCCTGGGCGACACCGGGCGCCCGCTGGTGATCGCCGTCCACGACGCCGTACGGCACGCCTGGATGCGGCGCCTGCTGGAGGAGGCGCTGCGGGCCCGGCCGGACGCCGTGGTGGTCGAGACGGGGGTGCCCGGGACGCCCGCCGGGCGGCTGTACCTCGCCACCCACGGCAACTCGACGGCGTCGGCGCGGGCGGCGGCCCGCTGGCTCGCCGGCCGGTCGCAGTGACCGCAACCGGAAGGGTGTTCCCGCAGGTCACGGGCGTCGGTAAAAATTAACTCCATAGCGGTGTCCAGGCATGGAAAAAATTGACGGGTCGCGAGTGCGCCCGTATTGTCCAGGCAATCGGGAACCAGGAGCAGCCCATGAAGCGACTCGCAGCGATCATGGCAGTGGCGTCGATCGCCACGGCCACCGCCTGCGGCACTACCGGGACGACGGAGACCGCCCGCACGGGCGGCGGCGTGTTCACCACGATCGACGGCAGCAAGCAGATCAACGCGAGCGCGCCGATCAACCCGTTCAACCCAGTCGGATCGGTCTTCTCGGGATACAACGGCATGGCGCTGGCGTGGCCCAAGAACGACCCCACCGATCCCAACCAGTTCTACCCGGCCATCGCCGGAAGCTGGACGACGTCCCCCGACCGGTCGCAGGTCGACATCCACCTGCGCCCGGAGGCCAAGTGGTCCGACGGCGTGCCCGTGACCAGCGAGGACGTGCGGGTCTCGATCGGTCTCGCCTACACCCAGGGCGGCACGGCGTACGCGCTGGACCCGAAGGCGGCCGGCGCCGCCGCCGACATCCAGGTCGTCGACCCCACGACCGTGCGGATCACGCAGGGGGCCAACCGCAGTTCGACGTTCCTCGCCAACCTGCTGTCGACCGTGGTCGTGCCCGCGCACGTCTTCGGCAAGCTCCTCCCGGCGGACTTCTGGCAGCTGCTCAAGACCGCCCAGCACGGTCAGGGCGCGGCGGCCGACAAGGCGAAGAACACGATCACCGGGCTCGCGGAGAAGGTCATCGCCTTCGACCCGGGCCACGACGTGTCGGCCGGGCCCTTCGTGCTGGAGCGGGTCAACCCGGGCGCGGCGCTGCTCACCCGCAACCCCTACTTCTACGACCGGCAGAAGATCGCGCCGGACAAGGTGAAGATCCTCAACTACACCGGCAACGAGCAGATCTGGAACTACCTGATCGCCGGCCGGCTGGACAACGCCCCCTTCACCTCCGTGCCCACCGCCGTCATGAACCGGATCCGCGAGGCCCGGGGCAGTAAGGTGATCAAGGGCTACTCGCCGGTGGCCGTCTCGCTCGCGTTCAACCAGGCGCACAAGCCGTACGACAACGTGCACGTGCGGCGGGCGCTGGCCTACCTGATCGACCGCGCCCAGGTGACGAGGATCGCCTCCCCGGAGGGCGGCACCCCCGCCGCCACCACGTCCGGCATCCACGCCCAGGCCGCCCGCGCCTGGCTCGGCTCCGGGTTCGACGGCCTGGAGCAGTACCGGATGGACCCCGCCAAGGCCGACGCCGAGCTCAAGGCGGCGGGCATGACCAAGCGCAACGGCCGGTGGGCCATGCCGGACGGCAGCCCCTGGAAGGTGCGCATCCACGTGCCCGCGTCGTTCTCCGACTGGGTCGCCGCGGCCAAGTCGATCAGCAGCCAGCTCGCCGACCACGGCGTCGACGCGAGCGTGGTCACCGCCGCCGACTACACGCTCTACCTGGGCGAGCTGGCCGACGGGAAGTACGACCTGGGACTGTGGCTGATCGGCCTCGGCCCGTCGCCGTACAACATCTTCCAGCGGCTGTTCGGCCAGGCGAACGGCTGGCAGATGTTCGGCGGGCGGCTGCGGCACGTCGCGCCCGGCACCGAGGGCAACTGGATGGGCGGCCCGGAGAAGGTCGACGCCGGCGCGGCCGGGGTCGTGAACCCGGGCGAGCTGACCGGCAGGCTGAACTACGCGTCGCAGGACGAGCAGAAGCGCATCGTCGGCATCCTGGCCAAGGTCGCCAACGAGCAGCTGCCGGTCGTCCAGCTCTGGGACTACGTCAACACGCAGTTCGTCAACACCTCCCGCTACACCGCGTTCCCGCCCGACGACGACCAGGCCCTGCGGCTGTCGTCCGGCGTGTGGATGCAGCTCGGGATGATCAGGAAAGCGGAGAAGGGGCGGGTATGACGCAGACGGTCCCCGGGCGGCACCGGGCCGCCGCCATCGCCAGGAAGGTCGCGGGCCACGTCGTACGCGGCCTGGTCATGATCTGGGCCGTGGCCACGATCAGCTTCGTCATCATCCGGGAGATCCCCGGCAACCCGGTGCTCGGGCAGTACGAGAGCCTGATCCAGAAGGGCATGTCGCCCGAGCAGGCCGAGCGGGCCACCGCCGTCCTGTACGGCTTCCTGCCCACGGGCAGCCTGTGGCAGCAGTACGTGGGCTACCTCGGCTCGCTGCTCCACTTCGACCTCGGGCGTTCGCTCAGCACGCCCGGCGTCGAGGTGACCACGCTGATCGGCCACGCGGCCCGCTGGACCGTGCTGCCGGTCCTCGCCGGCACGCTGCTCAGCTTCCTGCTCGGCGTGACCATGGGCGTGTACGCCGCGATCAAGCGGTCCGGCAGGCTCGGCGACGCGCTCGCCCTGTCCGGCTCGCTGCTGCACGGCGTGCCCGTGTACGTCATCGGCCTGCTGCTCACCGCGATCTTCGCCACGCTGTGGCCGATCATGCCGTCCGGCGGGCCGGTGGACGTCGAGTTCGTCCCCGGCCTCAACCCCGGATACATCGGCTCGCTGGTGCACCACGCCGTGCTGCCGGTGGTGACGTACACCCTGGCCAGCTACGGCGGGTGGATCCTCGCCATGAAGTCGAACGTGGTCGCCGTGCTCGGCGACGACTTCATCCTCGCGGCGGAACTGCGCGGCCTGCGGCGCGGCATCGTGTTCCGTTACCTCGCGCGCAACGCGATCCTGCCGCTGTTCACGATCCTCGCCCTGTCGATCGGCATGCTCTTCGGCGGCTCGATCTTCATCGAACAGATCTTCAACTACCCGGGCCTCGGCCTGCTGCTCGTCAACAGCATCAGCAGCCGCGACTACGCCCTCATGGGCGGCACGTTCCTGGTGATCACGGTGGGCATCGTCGTCGCCAACATCGTCGCCGACCTGCTGTACACGGTGATCGACCCCCGGGTCAGGAGCGGAGGCGCGGCATGACCGTCATCGTCGACCCCGCCGGGCCTCCGGCGGCACCCCCGGAGACCACCCGGGCCACGCTGCGGCGCAACTTCTGGCGCGGCGTGTGGCGGGTGCTGCGGCGCAAGCCCAGCCGGATGGCCGGAGTGGTCATCGTCGCCCTGTTCGCGCTCATGGGCGTGGCCGGGCCGCTGCTCTACCCCGCCCAGCTGCCGCGCGACGACAACGCGCTGTACGCGCCGCCGAGCCTCGCGCACCCCTTCGGCACCGACTTCGAGGGCACCGACGTGCTCGCCCTCGTGATCACCGGCGCGCGGTACGTGCTGCTGACCGGCCTCGCCACGGCCGTCATCACGGTCGCGCTCGGCACCGCCATCGGGCTGTTCGCGGGCTTCCACCGAGGCCGGTGGGACACCGTGCTCATGCGGCTGACCGACATGAACCTCGCCATCCCCGGCCTGCCGCTGCTGCTCGTGCTGTCCACCGTGTGGAAGTTCGAGAGCCCGCTGGAGATGGGCCTGGTGCTCGGCGTGCTCGGCTGGGGCGGCATCGCCCGCGCCGTGCGCTCGCAGACGCTGTCGCTGCGCGAGCGCGGCTTCATCGAGGCCGCCCGCGGGCTCGGCCTGCCGACCCGGCACATCATCGGCCGCGAACTGCTGCCGAGCATGGCGCCGTACATCGCGATGAACATGCTCATCGCCGTCACCGGCGCGGTGTACGCCCAGGTCGGCCTGTTCTTCCTCGGCGTGCTGCCGTTCGAGTCCAACAACTGGGGCGTGATGCTGAACCTCGCCGTCTTCAACGGCGGGGCGCTCACCACCCCGGCCGCGCTGCCGTACCTGATGGCCCCGCTGATCGCCATCCTGCTGCTCACGCTCGGCATCGTGCTGATCGTCGACGCGATGGACGAGATCTTCAATCCCCGTCTGCGGGAGGAATAGCCCCTATGACCGCTCACACGGCCGCACGTCACACGGCAGCACGTGACATGGAAGCACCGGGGGTCCGCATCCGGGACCTCACGGTCGTCTACAAGACGCCGGCGGGCGAGCTGCCCGCCGTCCGCGGCGTCGACCTCACCCTCGCCCCCGGCACGATCACCGGTGTCGTCGGCGAGTCGGGCTCGGGCAAGTCGACGCTCGCGTTCTCGCTGCTCAACGCCGTGCAGCCGCCCGGCAGGATCGCGGCGGGCAGCGTCGAGATCGACGGGCTCGGCGACGTGCTGGCGCTCCGCGGCGAGGACCTGCGCCGCGCCCGCGGCCGCGAGGTCGGCTACGTCTTCCAGGCCGCGCAGAACTCGCTGAACCCGCTCAAGACCATCGGCAAGCAGTTGCTCGACCTCGGCCGCTCCCACGACGTGGAGGACCTGCGGGCGCTGGTGCGCGACGCCAGGGACCTGCTGGCCCGCATGGGCATGGACGGCGCCCGGGTGCTCGACTCCTACCAGCACGAGCTGTCCGGCGGCATGCGCCAGCGGGTCGGCATCATGCTCGCGCTCGTCCTGAACGCCAAAGTCGTCGTTCTGGACGAGCCGACCACCGCCCTCGACATGATCACCCAGGCGACGATCCTGCGGATCATCCGCGAGGTCCACGAGGAGCGGGCGCTCACCACCCTTGTCATCACCCACGACGTCGGCGCGGTCGCCGAGGTCGCCGACGACCTCGCCGTCATGTACGGCGGGCGGGTCGTCGAGCACGGGCCGGTGACCGAGGTGCTCGGCGACGCCCGTCACCCGTACACGCGGGGCCTGATCCGGGCGATCCCGCGCCTCACGGGCGATCTGTCCCTCGCCCGGGCGCTGCCCGGCCGCCCGCCGACGCTCGGCACGCTGCCCGCGCAGGGCTGCGTGTTCCGCGAGCGCTGCGAGCGGCGCATGGACGTCTGCGAGACGGACGACCCCGCCGCCGTCACCCGAGACGGCCGTACGGTCGCCTGCCACGCCACCGGCCGCCCCCTGGAGCTGGTCGGACGAGAGGAGCTGGTGTGATCACGGGAACCGGGATCTCCAAGACCTTCCGCCAGCGCGGCGGCGTGCTCGGCGCCCGCGAGGTGCCCGCGCTGCGCGACGTCGACTTCGCCGTCGAAAGGGGCGGAGCCGTCTCGTTCATCGGCGAGTCGGGCAGCGGCAAGACCACCCTCGGGCGGATCATCGCCGGCCTGGAGACCCACGACGCCGGCGAGATCGTCATCGACGGGGTGCCGATGTCGTCGCTGAGCCACCGGCGGCGCCAGCCGTACTTCCGCCGGGTCCAGCTCATCCACCAGGACCCCTACTCGGCGCTCAACCCCACGCGGACCGTCCACCAGGCGCTGGAGGCCCCGCTGGCGCTGCGCGCCCGCCAGACCGGCCGCCCGAGGTCGTGGATCGACAGCCGGGCGCAGGAGCTGCTGTCGATGGTCGGGATCGACCCCGGCTACGTGCTGCCGCGCTATCCGCACCAGCTGTCCGGCGGCATGCGGCAGCGCGTCGTGATCGCCCGCGCGCTCACCATGGACCCCGAGGTCCTGGTCGCCGACGAGGCCGTCTCGATGATCGACGTGTCGCTGCGGCTGGGCATCCTCGCGCTGCTCAAGGACCTGCGCGAGCGGGTCGGCGTCGGCGTGCTGTTCATCACCCACGACATCGCCACCGCCCGCTACATCGGCGACGACGGTGAGTTGTACGTGCTCTACCGGGGGCAGGTGGTGGAGCGTGGCGCCACCGAGAAGATCATCGCCGACCCCGTCCACCCGTACACGCAGTCGCTGCTGTCGGCGATCCCGGTCCTGCACGGCCTGGAGCGGCCCGGGGCCGAGCGGGTCGTGCCGAAGGAGCCGCGAGGGGAGACCCAGGGGGAGGGGCGGCCGGGCGGGTGCCTGTTCGTCCCGCGGTGCCCGTTCAGCACCGAACGCTGCGAGCGGGAGACGCCCGTGCTGGGGCGCGACGGCGGGCCCGGACAGGAGACCGAGCAGGAACACGCCTGCTTCCACCCGAGGCGGCGTAGCGTGATCCCGGTGGGGGTGGGTGAGTGACGCAGGCCCAGGTGGAGGCGGTCGAGGTGGACGGGCGGCTGGAGCGCCTGGCCGCCGCCGCGCTGTGGGCCGAATCCGAGGACGCCGCGCTGCTCGTACGGCGGCTCGCCGACCCGCCGCCCGGCCGTGAGTGGACCGTCCTGGCCGTGCCGGGCATCGAAGGGTCTGTCCGCGAGGGGAACGGCACTGAGCCGGCCGGTCCCCAGAGCGCGGGTCCGGAGAGCGCGGGTCTGGAGGGTGCAGGTCCGGAGGGCACCGGTCCGCAGGATGCGGGTCTGCGGGGGGCGGTGTTCGCGTCGATCGGTGCGGACGGCGCCGGGCACGTCGACCTGATCGCCGTCGACCCCGCCGCGCGGGGCCGGGGGATCGGCCGGGCGCTGGTGGCCGCCGCCGAGGAGTGGATGCGGGAGAAGGGCGCCGCCGAGGCGAGGTTCGCCGGCAATCCGCCCTGCTACGCCTGGCCGGGCATCGACGTGCGGTACACCCCCGCGGCCTGCCTGGCCGAGAGCCTGGGCTACGAGCGCTACCGCGTCGCCTGGAACATGACGGCAGACCTGCCGGCGCGGTTCGACCCGGCCGAGCACGAGGCCGACCTGGCGCGGCTCGCCGACGCCGGGGTGACGCTCGCGGCGGCGCCCGCGGGGGAGCGGGGCGACGTCGTGGCCTTCGTCCGCGAGCAGTGGAACGACGCGTGGGCCTGGGAGGCCGAGCAGGCGACCGGGCTGCACTACGCCACCCGCGCCGGGGAGATCCTCGGCTTCGCCGCCTGGGGCGCCAGGCCGTCGTGGTTCGGCCCGATGGGGACGGCGGAGGCCGCCCGCGGGCTCGGCGTCGGCCGGGTGCTGCTGCGCCGCTGCCTTGCCGAGCAGGCCGCCGCCGGGCTGACCTCGGCGCAGATCGGCTGGGTGGGCCCGCTGCGGTTCTACTCCCGGGCGGTGGCCGCCCGCGCCGAGCGGGTCTTCTGGCTCTACCGCCGCCGCCTCGGCTGATGTCCGCGCCGATGCCCGGACTGATCGCCGGGGCGGGGTCAGCCGTACAGCAGGTCTCCCTCCGGCGGCCCCGGCGGCGGGCACAGCCCGCGGGGGTCGCGTCCGGCCTCCAGGTGCGCGCGCAGCGAGTCCGAGCCCCACAGCAGGTCGAGGAACGGGTCGCAGGCGAAGTCGCCCGGATACAGGGTGCGCAGCACGTGCAGCAGGGACACCCCGGTCAGCACCGGCGGGAAGGTCTCCCGGTCGGTCACGTGCAGCTGGACCCCCCGCACCGGCACGCCCGCGTGCCTGCCGGACGCGGGGGTGAACGACGTGTCGCGGAAGCGCACGCCCGGCAGGCCGAGATCGCTCAGCGCGGCGGCGAGCCGCCCGTCCGCGTACGGCGCGCCGACCAGCTCGAACGGCCGGGTCGTGCCGCGGCCCTCCGCGGCGTTCACGCCCTCCAGCAGCCCGGTGCCGGGGTAGACCAGCGCGGTGTCGAGAGTCGGCATGTTCGCCGACGGCATCACCCAGGGCAGCCCGGTCCGGTCGAAGTGCCACTCCCGGCGCCAGCCCTCCATCGGCACGACCTCCAGCGCGGCGCCGGCCGCGCGGTTGGCGGACAGCGCGATCTCGCCCGGCGTGAGCCCGTGCCGGAGCGGCAGCGCGGCGCGGCCGACGAAGCTCGCGAAGGCGGGGTCGAGCACCGGGCCCTCGGCCACCGCGCCGCCGATCGGGTTGGGCCGGTCGAGCACGGTGAACCGCAGCCCGAGGCGGGCCGCCGACCCCATCAGATCGCACATCGTCCACACGTAGGTGTAGAACCGGGCGCCCACGTCGCCCATGTCGAAGACCAGCGCCTGTACGCCGGACGCCGCGACGAGCGCGTCCAGCTCGGCGCCCGTACGGCCGTAGGTGTCGGCCACGGGCAGGCCGGTGACGGGATCGACGGCGGCGGCCTCGCCGCCGCCCGCCTGCGCCGTGCCGCGCAACCCGTGTTCGGGACCGAAAAGCGTGGTCACGCGCGTTCCCGCGGCCAGCAGGGCCGGTGCGGCGGGGGTCAGATCGGGCAGGACTCCGGTGGGGTTGGTGACGAGACCCACCCGCTCCCGCCCGGGCCGCGGCGTGGCCGTCAGCCGTTCCAGTCCCGTACGCACGCGATCCATCAGTACAAGGCACTCCGAAGCTGAGGAATCATGACGCACTCACTCGCCGCTCTCGCCACCGAACAGAGCGATCCCCGCTACAGCGGAATCGACACCCTGCCGACGGAGGAGATCGCGCGCCTGATGAACGCCGCCGACGCCGCCGTCCCGGCCGCGGTGGGCCTGGCGGTCCCGGCGATCTCCGCGGCCGTCGACGCGATCGCCGCCCGGATGGCCGGCGGAGGCAGGCTGCTCTACGTCGGCGCGGGCACCTCGGGGCGGCTCGCGGTGCTCGACGCGTCGGAGTGCCCGCCGACCTTCGGCACCCACCCCGACCTGGTGCAGGGCATCATCGCGGGCGGTGAGGCCGCGCTGGTGCGCTCCGTCGAGGGTGCCGAGGACGACGCCGGGGCGGGCGCCGCCGTGATCCGCGACAAGCAGGTCGGCCCGCTCGACTCCGTCGTCGGGATCTCCGCCAGCGGGCGCGCGCCGTACGTCGTCGGGGCGGTCGAGGAGGCCCGGCGGCGCGGCGCGCTGACGGTGGGCCTGGCCTGCAACACCGGCACCCCGCTCGCCCGGGCCGCCGAACGGGGGATCGAGGTCATCGTGGGGCCGGAGGTCGTCACCGGCTCGACCCGGCTCAAGGCGGGCACGGCCCAGAAGCTGGTGCTGAACATGATCTCCACGATCACGATGATCAGGTCGGGCCGCACGTACGGGAACTTCATGGTCGACGTCGTGGCCAGCAACTCCAAGCTCGTCGACCGGGCGGCCCGCATCGTCTCCGACATCACCGGCGCGGACGTGCCGGACGCGCGGGAGGTCCTGGAGGACGCCGGACGCGACGTGAAGACGGCCGTGGTGATGATCGAGCGCCGAGTCGGGGCCGACGACGCGAGGGCGCTGCTCGCCGCGCACGGCAACCGGCTCGGCCCGGCGCTGCGCGGCGCCTGAGCGGCCCGGTGGATCCGGAAGCGACCCGATGTCTTACTTTGTAAAGGCGCGTAGTTCGGTGCTGGAAGAGGTCCTGCGTGCGGCCGTACCCGAGGTCGCCTCGGCGGCGGTCGCCGTGATCGCCCTGGACGGGCGCACGGTCGCCGCGGCCGCCGTGGGGGAGGCGGTGCGGTACGCGGGACCCTCCGGAGAACCGCTGCCCGGGCTGGATTCAGGGCTGCCGCCCGGGCTGGATTCAGGGCTGCCGCCCGGGCGGCCGGCCGTGGCGATGGACGCGCTCTTCGACATCGCCTCGCTGACCAAGATGTTCACGGCCGCGGTGGTGGTCTCGCTGGCCCAGGAGGGCGCGCTCGGCCTCGACGAGCCGGTGGCCGCGCGGCTGCCCCGGTTCTACGGGCATCGGCCCGAGATCACCGTACGGCACCTGCTGACGCATTCGGCCGGCCTGCCCGCGAGCCGCCGGGTGGAGAGGGAGCCGGAGGAGGCCCGCTGGGGCCTGGTGCTGTCCACCCCCGCGCAGGGGCCGCCGGGCACGCATCTCTACTCGGACGTCGGCATGATCACGGCCGGGCGGGTGGCGGAGGCGGCCGGCGGCGCGCCGCTGGACGTGCTCGTGCGTGAGCGGGTCACCGGGCCGCTCGGGCTCGGCGCCACGACGTACGGGCCGGTCGAGCCGGGGCGGGCCGTCGCGACCGAGTTCAAGCGGGAGCGGTGTGCCGGAGGCTGCGTCAGAGGTGAGGTGCACGACGAGACGGCCCACGCGCTGGGCGGCGTGACCGGCCACGCCGGGCTGTTCTCCACGGCCGCCGACCTCGTGCGCTTCGGCGAGGCGCTCCGCACCGGCGGCGGCCCGATCCTCTCGCCCGAGTGGACCGCCGAGATGCTGCGCGACCAGGGCGTTCCGGGCGCCGCCTTCCGGCAGGGGCTCGGGGTGCGGATCGATGACCCAGCCATCGTGGGCCCGCTCACCGGCGCGTTCGGCCATTCGGGCTTCACCGGCACGTCGCTGGTGGTCGACCCCGCCCGCCGCCTGACCGTCGTGCTGCTCACCAACAACGTCCATCCTCTGCGGGGGCGGCCCGGCATCCGCGACCTGCGGCACGCCGTCGCCGCCGAGGCCCTGCGCCTGTCCGGCTGAGCAGGGAGACGTTTAATCCTCCTCGTCTGGGTCAGCGGGAAGATCGATCCGCCTCCAGAGGGAGAGGTACTGTGATGACGACCGCGCATCAGACCGGCCGGCGATTGGAAGGCGCGGCCCGGAGGGCGGCTGACCATCCCGCTCTTGAGAAACTCGCCAAGGTCGGCTTCGCCGCCCGGGGCGTCCTTTACGCGATCATCGGACTGGTCGCGCTGCAGATCGCCTTCGGCGGCGGCGGGGAGGCCGACAAGAGCAGCGCGCTCCAGATCGTGCGCGACTCGCCCCTGGGCGACCCCCTGCTGTGGATCATGGCCGTCGGCCTGGCCGCGCTGGTGATCTGGCAGGTCTCCGAAGCCGTCTGGGGCCGGCCCGAGGCCAGGGAGCGCGTGGAGGCCGTGTCCAGGGCCGTCGTCTACGCCGCCCTCGTGTACTCGATGGTGGCGCTGCTCACGCAGAACAAGGGCGCCTCCTCGTCCGACAGCCAGTCGGAGGACGCCACCAAGGCGCTGTTCGACCTGCCCGCCGGGCAGTTCCTGGTCGGGCTGATGGCTCTCGGCGTGATCGCCCTCGGCGTGTACTGGATCTACGAGGGCTGGACCGAGAAGTTCATGCGCGACATGCACGTGACCGAGCCCCGCACCCGCGGTGTCGTGGTGAAGCTCGGCAAGGCCGGCTACATCGCCCGCGGCGTCATCGCCCTGGCCGCCGGCGCCCTGATCGGCCAGGCGGCCCTCACGTACGACCCGGACAAGGCGGCCGGCATCGACGACGCGCTCAAGGCGCTCGCCGACACCCCGGCCGGTCCGTGGCTGCTGGTCGTGGTCGCGATCGGCCTGGTGCTGTTCGCCGTCTACTGCTTCGCGGAGGCCCGCTGGCACCGGGTGTGAGTGGATTCGCCGGAACACCCTGGGGCCGGCCGCGCGCGGCGAAGCGCGCGGCCGGCCTCTGCCGTAGCCGCGGGGGATGGGCGGCGCCCTTGGCCGGCTGATCACCCGTCGCGGGGCGGTTCGGCCCACCGAGGTGTCCCGGCGCCGTCGACGACCACGAGGCGTCCCGTCTCCGTGTAGCGCGCGGACGACACTCCGGCGGCGCGCACCAGGGTGCGCCCGCCCTGGTCGACGATCTCCAGGCCCGCCTCGCCGGAAAGCGCGAACTGCCGTCCGGACGGGTGAGCCGCCACTTCCACCTCTGCCGGAACGTCACGTGCCCACGTCTCCCGTCCGGCGGCGTCGACGCCCCGCAGGGCCGTGTGCGCGGTGCCGCCGGCGTCGATCCATCGGGCCAGCAGCACGGCGCCGTCCCGGCCCGCGGCGCATTCCCCCACCTGCGGCAGGTCCGAGGTCAGCGGCGCCGGCGTGCCGTGGGCCAGCAGCGTTCCGCGCGGACCGGCCAGGATCGCCGGACCTCGCACGCCACCCAGGCAGCCGCCCCAGGCCTCCGCCACCGGCCGGGGCCGACCGCCGGGACGCCACCCACGGCCGTCCCGGCGGAACGCCAGCACGCTCGTTCCGGCGTGGCCCGGTCCGCGGTAGACGGCCAGGGCCGCCGAGCGGCCGGCGTCCTCCACCCACAGCACGCCGGCCGTGTCGGCCACGTCGACAAGCACCCGGGTGCGGTCGGTGCGGTCCGCCCGGATGCGGGCGCCCCGCCCACCGCGGCCGTCCTCGACGAGGACCGCGTCGGAAGGTCCCCGTACGGCCAGTACGCGCTGCACGGGCGCTCGGCCCGGGGCCATCAGGCGGGCCCGCGTCCCGGTCCGCAGCCGGACGCGGTTCGTCCCGTTCCGCCCGGCGGCGGTGATCACCGCGTCCGGGCACCGGACGGCGCAGACCACTTCGGCGTCGTTCCGGTAGGCGTCCCGGTCGATCCAGGAGAGTTCGCCGGTGGAGGTGTAACCGCGGTAGGACCTCGTGGCCGGATCGGCGACGACGGCTCCGCTGGACGACGCGGCCAGGACCACCGCGCCCGGCGCCGCGCCCGGTTCGAGGCCCGGTTCGAGGCCCGGTTCGAGGCCCGGTTCGAGGCCCGGTTCGAGGCCTGCTTGGAGGCCCGGTGCCACGGGCGCGTGCCCCCGCGGCACGCCCGAGGCCGACGCTCCCCGGGACGGTGTGGCCGGAGCCGCCGGGGGCGCGGGACCGCGGCCGGAGCAGGCGGCCAGCATCACCGCCGTGGCCGTGCCCAGGACGAGCGTCGCGTAGCGCGGGAACACGAATCGGCCCTCCAGGAGGTTCGCCGCCCCGCCCGGGGGCGGGGCGGCCCGTGGTCAGATGTTCTGGGTGTGGCTGCCGCAGCGGGGGTCGGTGCCCTTCTTGTCGAAGACGGCCTTGAACTCGACGTAGGCCTTCTTGTTCTTCGCCACCTTGACGCCGCTCTTCGGCACCGGGCGGTAGGAGTTCGCGGACGTCAGCTTCGAGTAGCCCTTGCGGGTGTTGTCCAGCGAGATCCAGGTCCAGTGGATGGTGTCGTGCCCCGCCGTGTTGTGGTGCTTGACCCGCAGCTCCACGTTGTTCTTGTTGCGGACGCCGCTGCCGCCGATGCTCCAGTCGAAGGAGGTGAAGACGTGGTAGCGGCTGCTGTTGTGGTAGTAGGCGTTGAAGTTGATGAAGGCGCCCTTGTTGCTGCAGGAGCCGCTCGTCGACGCGGCGCGGGCGGTGGCGGCGTTCACTCCCGCGGCCGCGCCGGTGCCTGCCTGGGCCGGCGCGGTGAGTCCGGCCAGAACGGCCAGCAGCCCCGCCGTCGTCGCGACCGCGATGATTCTCGTGCGTGCCATTTCGCTTCCCCTTCTTCTCGGGTTGTCCATTTACGGAACTGGTCCGAGTGTGCAAACCGCCGCGTTAGTGCCGCTTTCATGACGCCTTAGTGGCTGGTCAGAGCCGTTTGTGTGGAGTGCGGCGATCGAGCGTCAAGTGGACGGGCTAGCGTATGTTTCGCACGGGCATGCCCTGGGAGGTGGCGTGACGGAAGCCGTTGGAAGGGTCCGGTATTCGCTGCTCGGCCCGATGAAAGCGTGGCGGGACGGGGAAGAACTGGATTTGGGCTGGGCCAGGCAGCAGGCGGTTCTGGCGGTGCTGTTGCTGGAGATGAATCGGCCGGTGTCCGTCACGGCGCTCGTCGACGCGGTGTGGGGCGCCGATCCGCCGCGTAACGCCCGCAGCACCGTGCAGACATATGTCAGCCGGTTGCGTCGTGTCGTGGAACCGGGCCGGGCGTCGACCGCGCGGAACGCGGTGCTGGTTTCCTCCGACGCCGGCTACCAGGTGCGCGGCGACCCCTCGGAACTGGACGTCGCGATTTTCGAGCGGCATCTCACGGCGGCGGAGGACCTGCGGGCACAGGGAGACCTCGAGGCGGCTGCCGGGAAGGTCGACGCGGCGCTGGCCCTGTGGCGGGGTGAGCCCTTCGGCGGCCTTCAGGGTCCCCGGCTGGAGGCCGAGCGACGGAGACTGCACGAGCGACACGGTTTCGCCTGGGAACTGCGGGCGACGATCAGAGTCGAACTCGGCCAGAACACGGCGGCCATCGCGGAGCTGACGCGGCTGATCGACGAGTTCCCGCTGCGGGAACGCCTTCGCGGGCTGTTGATGCTCGCGCTGTACCGGGCGGGCCGTCAGGCGGACGCCCTGACGGCGTTCCACGACCTCCGCCGGCTGCTCGCGGAGGAGCTGGGCATCGATCCCGGGCCGGAACTGCGGGACCTGCATGAGCGCATCCTGCGCGGAGACAAGGAGCTGGACGGGCCCGCGCCCATGACGGTGCGCCCCCTCGCCCAGGGGCCGGGCGGCGGCCCGGAGCCCGTCGGCCCGGACGGCGCGCATCGCCTGGACCGGGCGGCGCTCGAACTCGCGCTGGGGGTCGCCCAGCAGTGGACGGCGGAGGCCGCGGCCCGGTACCTGCACCGTCCGGCACCCGTCCGGCTGCGCTGGTCCAGCACGGGCCGGTCGATCGCCGCCACGGCGTCCGCGGTGCTGGGTGACGACAACGACGCGACCGGCCGCGACGATCGCGTGGACCTCCGCGGCGACCTGGACGACCTGGTCGACGCGTTCCGGCGGCTCCCGGCACGTCAGCTGGTCATTCTCGGCGAGCCGGGCGCGGGTAAGACGGTGCTGGCGATCCTGCTCACTCTCGGGCTGCTCGGCACCGCCCGGCCAGGCGAGCCCACACCGGTGCTGGTGCCGCTCTCGTCATGGAGCCCGCGACGCGAGCACCTGCACACCTGGTTCGCCCGCAAGCTGGTCGAGGAATACCCGGGGCTGGCCAACAAGGCGGCGTACGGACCGGACGCCGCGGCGCGCCTGGTGAGCACGGGACGGGTGCTGCCGGTTCTCGACGGCCTCGACGAAACCCCGCCCGGCCTGCACGCGGCCGCGATCGACGCCCTCGACGAGGCCGTCGCCGGTGGCCGCCCTCTCGTGGTCACCTGCCGCAGCACCGAGTACGAGAAAGCGGTACGGCGCGGAGGCGCCATCCTGGCCAGGGCGGCCGTCGTCGAGATCGAGCCCGTGGATGCCGAGGACGCCATCGCCTACCTCACCGCACGCCGGCGGCTCGGCGAGGACCGCTGGGACCCCGTCGCGGAGCATCTGCGGGCACACCCTCGGGGACCGCTGGCGTCCGCGCTGTCCACCCCTCTTATGGTCGACCTCACGCGCACCGCCTACGCCGACGCCGCCGCCGACCCCACCGAGCTGCTGGACGTCGCCCGTTTCCCCGGCCCGGCCGAGATCGAAGACCACCTTCTCGACGCGTTCCTGCCCGCCGTCTACCGGCACCATCCGCCGGCGCCGGGCATCAGGCCGCACCCGTTCCCCCGGTACCGGAGCGAACACGCCCTGCGGTGGCTCACCTTCCTCGCCGGTCACCTGGGGCGCAGGCACACCCACGACTTCGAGTGGTGGCGGCTGGCCGACACCGTTCCGCACCGCACCAGAGGGGTGGTGTTCGGACTGCCACCCGCGGTCCTGTGCGCACTCACCGGCGGCCTCGCGGCCGGGCCCGTGATCGGGCTCGTCTACGGGCTGTCGTTCGGGCTGGCGGGCGTCGTCGCGAACGCGCGTGGCGGGCGGCCGGGGCCGGTACGCGTCGAGGTCCGGTTCCGCGGCACCGCGAGACGCTTCCTGAGCCGGTTCGTCATCGGCCTCGCGATCGGTGTGGCGCTCGGGCTCGGCTGGGCGCTGCCGTCGGTCCTGACGCTCATGCTCTGCGTGGTCTTCGGCCTGGCGACAGGGTCGCATGTGTGGCTGGACATCCCCGCCGACGCGACCCGGGTGTCCAGCCCGTCGGCCATCCTGAGACAGGACCGCGTCGCCACCCTGTGGTTCGCGCTGTCCATCGCGGTGACACTGGGCCTGTTCTACGCGACGGCCTACACCTTCAGCCGGGACATCCGGGCGGTTCCGGTCCTCGGCGGCGTCTTCGACCTCGAACTCGCCGTGCCCGCCGGAATCGCGGCGGCGATACTGGGCCGCTCCCTGTTCGGGCGTCTCGGCAGCGTGACCTACGGGCTCGCGGCCGCCGTGATGGGCGGCCAGGTGATGACGCCGGCCGGCACGCTCGCCACCGGGCTCGCGGCAGGGGGTGTCTTCGGACTCGCGGTCGGGCTGACCGTGGCGTCGTCCAGAGCCTGGGGGGCGTTCACCGTCGCCCGGATCTGGCTGGCCCTGACCGGACGGACACCGCTGCGCCTGATCCGGTTCCTCGACGACGCCCATCGGCGGGGCGTTCTGCGGCAGACGGGAGGGGTGTACGAGTTCCGGCACGCCCGGCTGCGGGATCACCTGGTCGGCAGGAGCGGTCACGCATGACCGGGACGGAGGCGAGCCACGGCGCCGGAGACCGCCGACGGGCCTTCGCCGGCTCCGCCGGGCCGGCTTCGCGCGTCAGCCGGCTTCGCGCGTCAGCCGGCCCCGTCGGCGCCGTGGCGCAGGCCGTCCACGAGCAGGTCGATCACCCGCCCGGCCTGCTCGCGCTGCGCGGGCTCACCCGCGGCGAGGCAGGCGCCGTTCATGCCGGTGAGCAGATCCTCGGCCGCCACGTCCCGCCGGAACACCCCCGCGGCGGCCCCCGCCTCGATCAGCGTGCCGATCGCGCCGACCAGCCGGTCGCGGCTGTGCGCGTACGGGTTGGCGCCGGTGGCGATCACCGCGCGGAGCGCGTCCGCCATGCCCCGCTTGGTCGCCAGGTAGTCGACGAAGCGGCCCATCCAGGTGCGCAGCGCCACATCGGGCGGCATCTCCTCCAGCAGTCCGGCCGCCGCGTCGCACAGCTTCGCCAGTTCGTTGCGGTAGGCCGCCTCGATCAGCGCCTCCCTGGTGGGGAAGTGGCGGTAGAGCGTGCCGATGCCGACGCCCGCCTCCTTCGCGATCGCGTCGAGCGTGACGTCCGGCCCATCCTGGGAGAACGCCCGTACGGCGACGTCGAGCAGCCGCTCGCGGTTGCGCCGGGCGTCGGCGCGCAACGGCTTGGGTCCGGGGGTGGACACGGCTCCTCCACGGCACGGGTTGCTAACCGGAGGAAGCTCCGGTTAGAGTCACAAAGCGTACCGGAGGTTCCTCCGGTTTGTTCTGATTGTAGCGGCCCGGACTCCCAGGGGCCCGCGCCGCCGTACGGGACGGGGAACGAACATGACTCGGAACACGACTCAGGCCACGCGCGTCACCACGCCGTTCACCGCCGGGTCCACCGCCGCCGAGGTGATAGAGGGCGTCGACCTGCGCGGGCGGCGGGCCGTCGTGACCGGCGGCGCGTCCGGCATCGGCGTCGAGACCGCGCGGGCGCTGGCCGCCGCGGGGGCCGAGGTGACGATCGCGGTCCGCGACCTCGGCGCGGGCAAGCGGGTCGCCGACGACCTCGCCCTCGGCACCGGCAACGCGCGGGTGCGCGTGGCGCCACTCGACCTGATGGACCGGGCGTCCGTCGCGTCGTTCACCGCGACCTGGGAGGGGCCGCTGCACATCCTGGTCAACAACGCCGGCGTGATGGCCTCGCCCGAGGCGCGCACGCCCGAGGGCTGGGAGTCGCAGTTCGCCACCAACCACCTCGGGCACTTCGCGCTGGCCGTCGGCCTGCACCCGGCGCTCGCGGCGGCCGGAGGCGCCCGCGTCGTGTCGGTGAGCTCCAGCGCCCACCTGCGCTCGCCGGTCGTCTTCGACGACATCCAGTTCCGGGAGCGCCCGTACGACCCGTGGCTGGCGTACGGGCAGTCCAAGACCGCCAACGTGCTGTTCGCGGTCGAGGCGGGCAGGCGCTGGGCCGGCGACGGCATCGAGGTCAACGCGCTCATGCCCGGCGCGATCCCGACCAACCTCCAGCGGCACGTCACCGAGGAGGAGCTTGAGCGCATGCGCACCCAGATGGGCGGCGACGGCCCCGCCTGGAAGACGGTCGAGCAGGGCGCGGCCACCTCCGTGCTGCTCGCGGCCTCGCCGCTGGTCGAGGGCGTCACCGGTCGCTACTTCGAGGACTGCCAGGAGGCCGGGCCGCATCGCCCGGGCACCCGCCGCGGCGTCGCCGAGTACGCGCTCGACCCGGAGGCGGCCACCCTGCTCTGGCAGCTGTCGGCCGACCTGCTCGACCTCTAACCGACCCCGGGATTCTCCGAAGGGTCGTCGCCCGCCGCCCGCTTACGGTGATCGCGGGGTGACATGCCGTACGCGGAGCGGAAGGCCCGGCTGAAGGCGGCGGCATCGGTGAAGCCCCAGTGAGTGGCGATGGCCTGGATCCGACGGGAACGCTGCCGGGGATCGGCGAGATCGCGGTGGCACTGTTCCAGCCGGCATCGGCGGATCCAGGCCGCCACCGTGACGCCCTGCTCCTCGAAGAGCTTGTACAGGTGCCGGACGGAGATCTGGTGTGCCGCGGCGATCGTCTGAGGGGTGAGGCCGGGGTCGCCGAGCCGCTGCCGGACGAAGTCGTGGATCAGCGACAGCAGGGCCCGGCGTCGCGATTCCGGTGACAGCAGGGCGGTGGCCTCCAGCCGGTCGGCGCAGGCGGCCGCGATCAGGTCGAAGGTGACGTCGGCCACCGTCTGCGCGTCACGGGAGGTGAGACCGTCGGCGTTCTCCGCCAGGTGCTTGAGATGCCCGGCCAGGACGCCGGTGATGCCGTTCTGTACGGGAATCGGCGCGGCGGTGAGCTGCCCGACCATGTCGGACCGCAGGCCGAGCGCGGCCCGGGGGAACTGGATGATCAGTGACCTGGCCGGATCGTCGGCGGATCCCCGCCACCCCCCGAACGGCCGGGAGGAGTCGATGAGGAGCAGCTGTCCCGCCTGGAAGGCGGCATCCCGTCCCGCCTGCGTCATGCGGCCACGGCCGCGGAGAATGAGATGCAACTGGAAGACTTCCGGATCCGACTGGCGGATGAGCTTCACGGGCCGGCTCGCCTGCAGCAGGCAGTGGTTCATCAGCGACATCTGCAGTGCGCCGAGGCCGAATACCTGCGCTGATCCGTCGAAGCGGGCGGGATGGTCGGTGGCCAGCCGCACCGGCACAAGAGTCCTCGACATGGTGTCGTTCCAGAAGGTGAACCGATCCGGGACGGCCATGTCTCTGGTGTTCCACGCGATTTTCATGTGTCCTCGGCGGTCGTTGTCATGGAATGGCGGCTTTCTTCACCGCGAAGCACCTCCGCCATGCGGGCGCGTCGCCGGCCCGGTGGCTGTAGGAGACTTTGTGTACGGCATGCAGAAATCGTCATGAAGCGTGCAGAACAAGTCAAGACATTCTCGTCTGCGCTGGGCAACCTGGCTGTATGGACACGTGCCGATCGGCGTGAGATATCGCTTTCTCGGCCGCAGGCAGGCATCTACTTCTTGGAGTCCATGTGACGTGGAGCCTGAAAGGATTCATGGCACTGCCTGCGGGTGAGCTGACGCGACTGTTCGCCTGCGGAGCGCCTGAAGAGGCGCTGCCGGATCCCAACGACTGGCTCACTCTCGTCGAGGCGCTTACTCAGGCTGTCGACAGTCCCACGATGGACTCGGCTGATCGCGGGCGTGAGATCGAGGCATTGGTCTGCGTGCTGAACGCCGCGGAGCAGGCGGGAGGGCTGGAACGATCCGAGGTCACGATCAGGCGGCTGAATGTCGTAGCGGCCCTGATCGGTCTTGATGAGACTCCAGCGGGGACGTTGAGTCCGGAGTCTGCCGCCGAATCATTTCTCGCGGAGGTGCCGTACTCTCTGCCGGACGCGACCGCCCTGGCACAAGATTGGCGATCCTTGGATCTGCGGACAATCAAGAAACTGCGATTCATCAAGAATATGCTCATGCCACTCCATGTCATCGAGGAATCGCTACCCGCGGGGGAGGTCAGGACCGCGGTCCGGAACTGGCTGCGCCTGTCGAAGGCCCTGCCCTGACCCAACGGCCCGGCGGTGTGGCCGGGGTGTCCCGTCAGTACGCCTATCATCAGAGCCTCCCTGCCCTCTGGCCAGCGCGTTCACTGGGTTGTGGCCACGCCCGGCCCCAGGGTTTGACCGGCGGCCCGCAGGCAAGCCGCTGAGAGACGCCCACCAAGGAGTAGACGAGATGCGAGCGGTAGTGATGCACGCCCCCGGTGACGTCCGGGTGGAGCAGCGCGAGGAGCCGAGGATCCTCGAACAGACCGACGCGATCATCCGGGTGTCCGCGGCCTGTGTCTGCGGCTCGGACCTGTGGCCCTACCGGGGTGTGACCAGGCAGGACGGGCCGGAGCCGATGGGCCACGAGTACGTCGGCGTCGTCGAGGAGGTCGGCAGCGAGGTCCGCGATCTCAGGCCCGGCCAGTTCGTGGTCGGCTCGTTCTTCGCCTCCGACAACACATGTGAGATCTGCCGGGCCGGCTACCAGTCCCGCTGTGTGCACGCCGTGCCGATGGGCGCGATCGGCACCCAGGCGCAGCGGGCCCGTGTTCCCCTGGCCGACGGCACCCTGGTCGCCACCCCCGGCATGCCCGACGCGGACCTGATTCCGAGCCTGCTGGCCGCCTCCGACGTGCTGGGCACCGGCTGGTTCGCCGCGGTCGCCGCGGAGGCCGGTCCCGGCAGGACGGTCGCGGTCGTCGGTGACGGCGCCGTCGGCCTGCTCGGCGTGCTGGCGGCCGGCAGGCTGGGCGCCGAGCGGATCGTCGTCTTCAGCCGGCACGCCGACCGGCAGAAGCTCGCCGTCGAGTTCGGCGCCACCGACATCATCACCGAGCGCGGCGACGAGGGCGTGGCCAGGCTCAAGGACCTGACCGGCGGGCTGGGCGCGCACTCGGTCATCGAGGCGGTCGGCACCCAGGAGTCGATGATGCAGGCCATCCGCTCCACTCGTCCCGGCGGGCACGTCGGCTACGTCGGGGTCACCCACGAAGTCGAGCTGCCCGGCATCGAGCTGTTCTTCTCCGCCGTGCACCTGCACGGCGGCCCGGCCCCGGTGCGCCGCTTCCTGCCGGAGCTGATCCGGCTGATCTGGGACCGCGAGATCGACCCCGGCAAGGTCTTCGACCTCGAACTGCCGCTGGAGGAGGCCGCCGAGGCCTACAGGGCCATGGACGAGCGCCGGGCCGTCAAGGTCCTGCTGCGCCCCTGACGCCGCATCTTCGCACCAGGCGCCCACCGTTAGATCCATCACATAGCTGGCCGATCGGTCAAATACTGGCCGATCGGTCAGCTATTGTGTTCCGCATGGCACGCGCAACCACGACGCGCGCGGACATCCTCGACTCGGCCGTGCGGCTGTTCGCCGCCCATGGTTTCCGCGGCACCTCGCTGCAGGACATCGCCACGGACGCGGGCTGCTCCAAGGCGTCCTTGCTGTACCACTTCACGAACAAGGACGCGATCCTCACCGAGCTGCTTGCGCCCGTCGGCCCGGAGTTCGCCGAGCTGGAAGGGCGGCTCGCCGGGCTGCATGGTGAGGAGGCCGCCCGTGCCGCCGTCACCGGGCTCGTCGACCTGTCCCTGCGCTTCCGGCTCCAGGTGAAGATCCTCCTGCAGGACGTCGACGCGCTGATCAACCGGCCGGAGCTGCCCGACGCCGACCACATCGTGGAACGGCTCACCGAAGCCCTGTCAGGCCGTTCGGACGCCCCCCAGGTCCGCGTCTGGGCCTGGATGGCGATGCTCGGGATCATCCTGACCAGCGCCAGTGAATGCGTGATCCCCGAAGAGACACTGCGCGCGGAACTCACCCGCGGCGCGTTGCGGACGCTCGGTCTGCCGACCGGCTGACCCTCCCCGAGAAAGAGATCTGCTGTGGCAACCCTGCTGTACCGGCTGGGCCGGTTCTCCTTCCGCAGGCGCGGGCGCGTCGCCGCCCTGTGGCTGCTCCTGCTGGTGGTCCTGGGCCTTGCCGCCGCGGCCTTCCACGGCCCGGCCGGCGACAAGTTCTCGATGCCCGGCACCGAGTCACAGCGGGCGCTGGACGCCCTGGCCAAGGAGTTCCCGCAGGCCAGCGGTGCCACCGGGGCCATCGTGGTGGCCGCTCCGCAGGGCCGGAAGCTGGAGCCCGCCGCGGTCGCGCCCGTGGTCAAGGAGGCCGCCGCCGTTCCCGGCGTGGTCGCCGCCCTCGACCCGTTCAAGACCGGCGCCGTCTCTCCCGACGGCCGCTACGCCCTGGTCCAGGTGCAGTTCGCCCACGCGGCCAAGGACGTGACCGACGCCCAGCGCGCGGCGTACCTCGAAGCCGGCTCCTCGGCGGCGGGGCTGCGGGTCGAGCACGGCGGCGAGGTCCTGAACGCCCCGCCGGAGGTCGGCGGGTCGGAAGGAATCGGCGTCCTGATCGCCGCCGTGGTGCTGATCGTCACCTTCGGCTCGCTGGTGGCCGCCGGCATGACCCTGCTGAACGCGCTGATCGGCGTGGGCGCCGGCATGGGCGGGCTGTTCGCGCTCAGCGGCGTCGTCGAGCTGACCTCCGTCACGCCGGTGCTGGCACTGATGCTGGGCCTGGCCGTCGGCATCGACTACTCGTTGTTCATCACCTCCCGCTACCGTCAGTTCCTCGCGGAAGGCGTGGCGCCGGAGGAGGCCGCCGGCCGGGCGGTCGGCACCGCCGGATCGGCGGTCGTGTTCGCCGGGGCGACCGTGGTCATCGCGCTCGCCGGCCTGTCGGTCGTCGGCATCCCCTTCCTCAGCGTGATGGGCCTGGCCGCCGCCGGCACCGTGGCCGTCGCCGTCCTGGTCGCCCTCACGCTGCTGCCGGCCTTCCTGTCGTACGCAGGGGCCCGCGTGCTGCCCCGCAGGCAGCGCACCGGAGACGACGCAGACGCAGGGGGCCGCGGCTTCGGCTACACCTGGGGACGGGTGGTCACCCGGCTGCGCGTGCCGATCCTCGTGGCCGGCGTGCTCGCCCTGGGCGCGCTCACGCTGCCGGCCCAGGATCTGCGGCTGGCCCTGCCCGACGCCGGCACCGCCGCCCCCGGCACTCCGGCCCGCGAGGCGTACGACCTGACCAGCGAGGGATTCGGCGAGGGCTTCAACGCCCGCCTGATCGCCGTGGTCTCCGCCGCCGACCGCGCGGCCACGACCGCCGCCGCCGGGCAGGCCGCCCAGCTGATCCAGCGGACCCCCGGCGTGCTGGCCGTGGCCCCGCCGCAGCCGAACGCCGCGGGCACCACCGCGCTGCTGACCATCATCCCCAAGGCCGGGCCCACCGACGCCGCCACCGAGGACGCCGTCCACGCCATCCGCGCCAAGGTCGCCGCCATCGGCGGCGCCGAGATCGCCGTCACCGGCGCCACGGCCGTGGGCATCGACGTCTCCGACAAGCTCGCCGACGCCATGCCGGTGTACCTGCTGCTGGTGGTCGGCCTGTCGGTGCTGCTGCTGATGCTCGTCTTCCGCTCGATCCTGGTCCCCGTCAAGGCCGCGCTGGGCTTCCTGCTCACCGTCGGCTCGACCTTCGGCATCACGGTGGCGATCTTCCAGCAGGGTCACCTGGCCGGTCTGCTGGGCGTGGACGTCCCGGGCCCGCTGGTCAGCTTCCTGCCGATCCTGCTCATCGGCATCCTGTTCGGCCTGGCCATGGACTACGAGGTGTTCCTGGTCTCGCGGATGCGCGAGGACTACGTGCGCGGCGACGCTCCCCGCCAGGCGACGATCAACGGCATGGGGCACAACGCGCGGGTCGTCACCGCCGCGGCGCTGATCATGACGGCCGTGTTCGGCGGGTTCGTGTTCATGAACGACCCCATCATCAAGTCGATGGGCTTCGCGCTCGCCGTCGGCGTGCTCGTCGACGCCTTCGTGGTCCGGATGACCCTCGTCCCCGCCGTGATGTCCATGCTCGGCCGCGCCGCCTGGTGGCTGCCCCGCGCCCTGAACCGGGCGCTGCCCGACCTCGACGTCGAGGGCGAGCGCCTGCGCCACCACCTCACCGTCGCCGAGCCCCCGGAGCGGGCCGGGGTGTCCTGACGCCTCGCCCGTACCCGCGGACAGGCCGGCACAAGCGAAACGCCCCCGGCGGCCCTGGAGACCAGGGCCGCCGGGGGCGTCACAGGCGTCCTACGCGCTCTTGCGCCGCTGCTCCCTCAGAATGGCCAGCCGCTCGTTGAGCACCTCCTCCAGGTCCTCGATCGAGCGGCGCTCGAGAAGCATGTCCCAGTGGGTCCGCGGCGGCTTCGCCTTCTTCTGCTGCGGCTGCTCCGCGTCCACCCGCAGCGCCGGGCTACCGCAGTGACGGCACTCCCAGGTCGTCGGGATCTCGGCCTCGACGGCGAGCGGGACGGTGGTGAGATGACCCTTGGGGCACGTGTAGGACACCTCCTGGCGCGGGGCCAGATCGGTGTTGCGGTCGTTCTCGTAGCTGGTCGCGCCGAGCCGGGTACCGCGAAGTGCACGCTCGCCCATGTTCTTAAGCCTCCTGAGGTCCCCGCCTTCGAGGGGGTTCGTTCGCCACCGCGTACAACGCCTGATACCGTGTGTGGATTCCCAGCCGAGACCTGATCCAATCGCGCTTTTTCCGTCCCACTGGTCCCAGCTGTGCGGTATAAATCGCGCCCTCAAGATCGAGTCACACCGCCGACCGATACCGGACAGGCATCATCTCGGGTATCGGGTGGCCCTGCTCGATCGCCTCGGCGAGCCGGGCGACGTCGACACGATCCCCGCCGGGACCGACGAGTTCTCGCTGGCGGAGCGCCTGACCGTACCTGTAGCCCTGCATCCGCAGGTGGTGATGGAGAACGGGGAGAAGGACGCAGACCCCGGCTGTCGGGTGGGTGCACACCCACTCTCTGTGCTCCCGGACGAGCTCCGCACCGCGCCCGGCCACGAGGATCTCCACTCGACGGTGAGACCAGGCGTGGACAGGATCGGGTCCGCGGCCGGCCTGGGCGCCTGGTCGAGGCCGATCCACAGCTCCGTACGCCGTGGCCCCAGCCGAGTGCCACCGCTCTCGGCGACAGGGGCGAAACACACGCGTGACGGGCGTCGGACTCCGAGCTCGTCGGCGACCTCGGCGACGGCCGCCAGCAGGACCGGGTGGTCCGCGCGCCGCGCGACGTGCCGATCGCGCACCGGTGCGGGCCGGACGACGGGCACCAGCCGGACGGCGACCAGCACGACGCCGGCGACGACGATCAGCTCTTCACCCTGCCGGCCGAGGCGCCAGGCGATCATCGTGGAGATCGCGGCGGCAAGCGCGGGCGCGAGCCCGTTGTCCACCCAGCCCGGGACGCGGGTCCAGCGCCGCGCTCCCCACCCTCCGGGCAGCGGTGGCCACCAGCCGGCCCTCACCCAGGCGGGAACGAAGGCCCTGGCGCGATGGGTCAGCACGAGCCACACCGCCCGTCGGGGGGTCATGCCTCCAGGCAGCACGGACGGTCCCTCCCAGGAACTCCCCCTCCTAGATGTGGTCGGGGACCTCGTTGCCCGCGTCGCGGATGGCCCGGGGCAGGTTGACGGTCGTGAGCAGCACGAATCCGAGAACGAAGAACACGATCAGCGAGACGATCGCGGTGCGGTAGCTGTCGGTGAGCTGGAGCGCCAGCGTGAGCACCAGTGAGCCGAGGAACGCCGACCCCTTGTCGCTCACCTGGTACAGGCTGAAGTACTCCGCCTCCCGCCCCGGCGGGATCACCAGCGAGTACAGCGACCGGGAAAGCGCCTGCGTGCCGCCCATGACGATCGCGATGGCGAAGGCGATCGCGTAGAACTGCAGGGCCGCGCCCTTCTGCAGGAAGTAGGCCACCCCCACCACCACGGTCCACACCACCAGGCTGGCGAGGACCGTGCGCTTGGTCCCGAACACCGCGGCGAGCCGCCCCAGCCCGAGGGCGCCGCCGACCGCGATGAACTGCACCATCAGGATCGCGCCGATCTGGTGGGTCTGCCCCAGCCCCAGCTCCTGGTCGGCGTACGTCGCGGAGAACCCGATGACGGTCTGCACGCCGTCGTTGTAGACGAGGTAGGCCACCAGGAACAGCAGCGTGCGGGGATAGCGGCGCGCCTCGGCGATCGTGCGGCCGAGCTGGCGCACGCTGCCGGCGACCGCCCGCGCCGCGGTCGCCTCGTGGACCGGCACCCGCCGGTCGCGCAGGCGCAGCATCGGGATGATCGTGAAGGCGCCCCACCACAGGCCCGCCGAGGCCAGGCTGATCCGCACCGCCAGGCCCTCGTCGATGTCGGCGAACAGGTAGACCACCAGGTTGAGCGCGAGCAGCAGGCCGCCGCCGAGGTAGCCGAAGCCCCACCCCCTGCTGGAGATCGTGTCGCGTTCCTCCGCCCCGGCGATCTGGGGCAGGAAGGAGTCGTACACGACCCGCGCCGAGCCGAAGGTGACGTTGGCGAGCAGGAACAGCGCGCCGCCCAGCAGGTACGCGTCGCCCGAGACGAGGTAGAACCCCAAGGTCGCCACCGCGCCGGTGAAGGCGAGCGACCCGAGGATGCGCCTCTTGCGCCCGGTGTGGTCGGCCACGGCGCCGACGACCGGCATGACCACGATCTGGAGCAGCACCGAGATCGTCACCATCGCGGTGAAGTACGCCTTCGGCCGCAGGTCCAGGCCGAGGAACGACACGAAGCCGTCCGGGCCGCCCGCCGCCGTCGTGGCGACCGAGGTCAGGTACGGCCCGAGGAAGACGGTCAGGACGGTCGTCTGGAACGCCGAGTCGGCCCAGTCGTACCAGTACCAGCCGCGCTGCTCCCGCCGACGCGCGCCGGGAAGCTCCTCCTGAACGACCTGGGGGGCGGTCATCGTCTCTCCTCGCCTGTGGAGCGGTCGTGCCGGGCGGTCCCGCGGGTTACGGGACCGCCGGGCGGGGGTGCCACTGCCCGCGCGACTTGAGGACGTCGCGCAGGCCGCTGATGTTGTCGGTCATGATGCCGTCCACGCCGAGGTCGAGCAGGTGGGCCATCGTCACCGGGTCGTTGACCGTCCACACGTGCACCTGCATGCCGATCGCGTGCGCGGTCCGTACGAGGGCGCGGGTGGTCACCCGCAGGCCGCGGAACCCGATGGGCGCCTGCGCGCACGGAACCCCCGCCCGGGCCAGCCCCGACAGCAGCCGGCCGTACCCGCCGCCCATCGCGGCGGTGCGCAGGGCGGCCAGCCCGCGCGGGCCGAGTGAGAAGCAGACCTCTCCGTCGACCGCGCGCAGGGCGCGCGACAGCCGGGCGTCGGAGAACGACGTCAGGCAGACCCGGTCGTGGGCGCCGGTGCGGCGGATCGCCCGGGCCAGCGGCGCGATCGCGGCGCTCTCCTTGACGTCGATGTTGAACCGCACGTCCGGCCAGGTGCCGAGCAGGTCCTCGATCAGGGGGATCTCGTGCCGCCCGCCGATCCTGGCCGCCCGCACCTCCCGGTAGGGGAGGCGGGAGACACGTCCGACGCGGTCGGTGACGCGGTCGAGCGTGTGGTCGTGGAACGCGAGCAGGACGCCGTCGGAGGTCGCGTGGGCGTCGGTCTCCAGGTAGGTGTAGCCGAGGCCGACGGCCCTGGAGAAGGCCTCCATGGTGTTCTCCCGGCCCTCGGCGGCACCGCCGCGGTGCGCGAAGGCGAGCGGGCCGGGATGGTCGAGGAACGCGAAACGGCGGTGCACGAAAGGAGTATGCCGGGTCTCGGAGAGTGCGTCAGCGCACGGACATGAACATTTGGGTCACGAGGCGCCCAACGACGCCCATTCCCGTCGCCTGGCCTCGGCCATCGCGATCGCCGCGGCCACCGCCACGTTCACCGACCCGACCCTGCCCACCTGCGGGATGTAGGCCACGGCGTCGGCGGCCTCCAGGCAGGCGGGGGAGCAGCCGTGGTCCTCGCTGCCCAGGACCAGGCAGACGTCCCCGTCCAGCGCGGCCTCGTGCAGCGGCGCGGCGTCGCCGGTCAGCTCGACGGCGACGACCCGGTAGCCCTCCTGCCTGGCGGCGCGTACGGCGTCGGTCACCGGGACCGGCTCGTGCCACTCGACCAGCCGATCGGTGCCGAGCGCGGTCTTCTGCGCCTTGGGGTTGGTGGGCGGCGTGGCGTTGCCGGCCAGCCAGATCGTCTCCACGCCGAACGCGGCGGCGGTGCGGAAGATCGAGCCGATGTTGAAGGGGCCCGTGACGGATTCGAGGATCAGCGCCAGCCGGCCCTCGGTGTTGCGGCGCCAGGTGCGGTTGAGCCGCTTGACGTCGGTCGGCTTGAGCTGCCTGCGCGGGTTGGTCGTGGTCGTCCTGGTCGTGTTCATCGGGGCGCTCATCGCTCCTGGTCGCCGGAAGAGCCGCGCACAGTGGAGGGCGCGGGGGAGGGTGCGGGACGGGCGTCCACCCGCAGGACGCGGTAGGCGGACCGGGAGGCCAGCCGCGAGGCGGGCCAGCCCTGCTCGGTCAGCCAGCGCTGCAGCGAGTCGGAGCCCAGGTGTTTCTGCACGACGAGGTACGCGCTGCCGTCGGGGGTGAGCCGGTCGAGCCACCGCGTGAGCATGGCGTGGAGGGCGGCCTTGCCGATCCGGATGGCCGGATTCGACCAGATCGCCCGGAACCTGACGTCCTCCGGCACCTCGTCGGCGTGCACCGACCTTACTTTGTCAAGGCGGGCGCTCGCGGCGTTCCTGCGGCACAGTTCCACCGAACGGCGGTTCACGTCGACGGCCCACACCGTCGCCCCCGGCGCCCGGGATGCCATGGTCAGCGCGATCGGGCCGTAGCCGCAGCCGAGGTCGAGCAGGTCGCCCTCCGGGGGCGGCGGAGGCACGGTCTCCAGCAGCACCCGGGTCCCGGCGTCGACCCGCTCGGGGGAGAACACCCCGCTGTCGGTCTCCAGGCGCAGGTGCAGATCCGGGAGGACCAGGGTGACCGTCCCCGGCCGGCTGTCCGCCTCGGGACGCTCCTCGAAGTAATGGGCCACGTGCCCAAACGTACCAACGCCGCGGAGCGGTGATCTCCACGGACGGCTCCGCGGAGACGGGGGTGAAACACTTCCGGCCTTCCGGACACGTACGAGACGGCGGGAAAAAACGGTGAAGGGGGAGCAGCGGTGGGCCGCGGGGACATGAGGCGTCGTTTCGAGGAGATCTACGTGGCGCACTACGCGGATCTCCTCGCCTACGTCCGGCGCCGCACCACGTCCCCCGAGGACGCCGCCGACGCCCTCGCCGAGACCTTCGCCACGGCCTGGCGGCGCATCGGCGACGTCCCCGCCGGTCCGGCGGCCCGCCTGTGGCTGTACGGCGTGGCCCGGCGGGTGCTGGCCAACGGCCGCAGGGCCGAGACCCGCAGGAGCGCGCTCGTCGAGCGGCTCGGAGCGGAGCTCGCCCTGTGGGACGCGCGGCGGCGGGAAGAGCCGCCCTGGCCGCCGGACCACGGGGAGCTCGACGCCGTACGCCGGGCGTTCCGGCGGCTCGGCGCCGACGACCGCGAGGTGCTGGCGCTGGCGAGCTGGGAAGGGCTGGCGTCGGCGGAGATCGCCACGGTGCTCGGCTGCTCGCGCGGGGCCGCCCGCCTCCGGCTGCACCGGGCCCGCAAACGCCTCGCCGCGGAGCTGAGCTCGGCGGGAGTGGACATGGCACGGTACGGGGTCCGGATGGCGGCGCTGGCGGGAGGAGAGGCGTGATGGACCACCACGCGAACCACGGACGTGACCACGACCTGCGCCGCCTGGTCGCCGGCATCGCCCCCGATCCCGGGCCGGGGCTGACACCGCCGGCCATGGAGCTGCTGGAAGAGATCGTCTCGGAGCCGCTTCCGGCACACGGTCGCGGGAACCGGTTCCGGCGCGCGGCCGGCGGGGCCGTCCGGAGTCTCCGGCTCCGCCTGGCGGCGGTCGTCCTTCCGTTCGCCGCCGTCCTGCTCGCCGTGTCGTGGATCGTCCCCGGGGCGGCCGGACTCGGCCCCGCTCCCGCCTCCGCCGCGCTCGACATCAGGCGGGAGGGCGGCCACTACGTCGTCATGGTGCGGGACCTGTTCGCCGATCCCGCGACGTACCAGCGTGAACTGCGCCAGCGCGGCCTGGACGTGGAGGTGCGGATCGTGCCCACGGCCCCCGCTTCGGCGGGACGGGCGCTCTACGTCGACGGCACCCGCGACAACAGCGCCATCACCCCGATCCAGGCGCCGGGCACGTGCGCGCGCCTCGCCGGCTGCCCGGCCGGGTTCCGCATCCCGGTGGACTTCCGCGGGCACGCCGAGGTGCTGATCGGCCGCGCCGCCCGGCCGGGGGAGCGGTACGGCCTCATGGAGCACATCGACATGGAAGGCCGGCCCTTCCACTGCGTGGACTTCCTCAACAGGACCGTCGCCGAGGTCCTGCCCCTGCTGCGGGAGCACGGCGTGCGAGCGGAGTTCACCTCCTACGCCGCCGGCGGCGCCCGGCTGCCCGCCCCCGCCGGCTGGTACGTCCACGAAGGGATCATGGTCGCCGACGGACAGGCGCTCCTGCTGGTCGGCCCCGCCCCCAACCCCCGGCCACGCGCCAGGGACGCCTACTGCCCGGCGGCCGCCGAGTCACCGTCCCACCCCTGAGCCGCCGAGCCGCCGGGCCGCGCTGAACCACGCGGCTCGGCGAGGCGACCGACCTCCCGCCGCGATCACGGAACCGGGCCACTGGGCGCCGTGCGCGGATGACGCCTGCCCGTCTCCCTCTCCGATCGGATTCGCCATGCTCGCGTACGCTCACCGCCTGCTCCCGGTCCTCGCCCGGGCCGGGCGGCACCGCGCCTTCACGGTCACGCTGACGATCGCGGCCGCGCTCCGGGTGGTCACCATGCTCGGCTACCCGCCCGCCCGGCTGTACTGGTACGACTCGTTCACCTACCTGCACAACGCCGTCCACCTGCGGGCCGAGCAGGGGTTCCACCCGATCGGATACCCCCTGCTGCTGCGTGCCCTCCTGCCCTTCCACAGCGTCGAGGTGGTCGTCGCCGTGCAGCACGCGATGGGACTGGCGACCGGCGTCGTCGTCTACGCGGCGCTGCGGGGCAGGGGAGCGCCAGGCTGGGCCGCCGTGGCCACCGTGGCCGCCTCGGCGCCGGTGCTGTTCGACGCGTCCTTCCTCCGCCTGGAGCACGCGGTGCTGTCCGACTCGCTGTTCGTCCTGCTGGTCGTGGCGGCCACGGCCCTGCTGGTCCGCCGCCCGGTGCCGTCCGCGCGCGCCGCCGCGGCCGCCGGCCTGCTCCTCGCGGGAGCCGCCCTCACACGGACGATCGCGCTGCCGCTGATCCTGCTCGCCGTGCTGGTGCTCGCCGTACGCCGCGTCCCCTGGCGCCGCCTGGCCGTGCTCGCCCTGTCCGGGCTGCTGCCGGTCGCCGCGTACGCGGGCTGGTGTGCCGGGGTCCACGGCAGGTTCGCGATCGGCGGCGGGGACGGGGTCGCGCTGTGGGCCCGCACCATGACCTTCGCGGACTGCGCGCTCGTCCGGCCTCCGCCGGACCTCGCGCCGCTGTGCCCGAACGGCCTCGCGCTCGACGCGGCGAGCGAGTACGTGTGGGCGGGTGAGTCCTCCCTCAACCGGCTCCCCGGCGGGCACGCCGCGCTCAACGAACGGGCCCGCGCCTTCGCGCTGCGCGCCATCGCCGCCTAGCCGCTGGACTACCTGCGCGACGTGGCGAGGGACACCGTGCTCGCGTTCGCCTGGATCCCCGTCGCCCACCCGGCGCGCACCGTCCCCGCGTTCGGTTTCGCCCACGGCACCTGGCCGCTGCCCGCCGATCAGCCGCTCGCCGGGCAGGTCAGAAGGGAGTACGACCCGGATCTCACCGGCATGCGGTCGGTCCGGCCGTACGCGGACCTGCTCGTCGCCTACCAGTACCCGGCCTACCTGCGCGGGCCGCTGCTGGCCGCCGTCCTGCTGCTGGGCGCCGCGGGCGCGGTGCGGCGACCCCGGACGGCGGCGCGGCCCGCGAGGCGCCGTTCGCCGGGACGCGGGCGTGATCCGTCAGGGGATGCGGGCGCCGAGCAGCATGGCCGCGGCGGCGGCGAGCATCGCGGCGATGATCGCGGCGACGAGGAACCGCTGGGTGATCTCCTGGTGCACCACCTTGAACCCGAGCGAGGTGCCGATCTGCGCGTAGACGTCCCGCAGTTCGCTCCCCGACTCGGCGGTGTACGCCCGGCCCCCGGTGCCGTCGGACAACGACTGCAGCGTGGCCTTGTTGACCGGCACCTGCACCGCCCGGTTGTCGATCGTCACGGTGCCCTCCGGCGTGCCGTACGCGATCGTGGACACCGGCACCTTGGCGCCGACGGCCGCCTCCACGGCCTCGTTGACCGACCGGCCGGAGGTGTTGTCGCCGTCCGACAGCAGCACGATCGCCGCGGGCGGCGGGTCGGTCACCGCCCGCTGGTCGAACGACCTGATCGAGTCGAGCGAGTTGAACACCGCCTCGCCGATCGCCGTGCCGGCCCGGGTGGTCAGGCTGGAGATGGCGGTGGTCACGGCCGCGTGGTCGGTCGTGGGGGAGATCACCACGGCCGCCGACCGGGCGAAGGCCACCACGCCGACGTTGAACCGGTCCGGCAGGTCCCGTACGAACTGCTGGGCGGCCTGCTTGGCCGCGACGAGCCGGGTGGGCTCGACGTCGTTGGAATCCATCGACAGCGACACGTCCACAGCGATCATGATGGTGGCCCGGTCCCTGGGCACCTTGACCGCGCCCGCGGGCCTGGCCGCGCCCATGACCAGCAGGGCCATCATGATCAGGAACAACACGGCCGGCACGTGCCGCCGCCACGAGGGCCGCTCCGGCGCCACCAGCGACAGCAGCGCCAGGTTCGTGAAGCGCAGCGTGTAGCGGCGGCGGGCGAACTGCAGCGCCACGTACGCCGCGATCATCGCGGCGACCAGGACGAACAGCCAGAGCCAGCCGGGGGACAGGAAGGTCACGCGCCCGCCCTCCTGCCCGCGGCCCGCCGCATCAAATGGGCCGTGCGCCGCTGCCGCAGCACGAACCCGGCGAGGTCGAAGACCCAGTCGCGGTCGGTGCGCAGGACCAGGTGCGCGGCCCCGGCCCGGCGCAGCGCCGTACGGATCTCCCAGCGCTGCTCGGCCGCCGCCTCGGCGTACCGCTCCCTGATCCCGCGCGACAGGTGGACGCCGCGCGAGCGCCCGGTCTCCGGATCGGTGAGGGTGACGAAACCGACGTCGGGAAGCTCCAGCTCGCGCGGGTCGACCACCTCGACGGCCAGCACCTGGTGCCGCGCGGCCAGGCGGCGGAGCGGCGGCTCCCAGGAGTCCGCCGGGTCGAGGAAGTCGGAGACGACCACCCGCAGCCCTCGTTTGCGGTGCGCCGCCGCCATCATCTCCAGCCCCTCCCCGAGATCGACCGAGCCCTGCGCGGGCGGCGCGCCGAGCAGCGAGTGCAGTAACGCGTAGAGCCGGGGCCTGCCCTGCCGGGCCGGATACCGGTGCACGTCGTCGCCGTACAGGATGTAGGCGCCGAACCGGTCGCCCACCCGTCCGGCGAGGATCCCGATCGCCCCCACGGCGGAGATGACCAGGTCGCGTTTGGAGACCTCGGCGGTGCCGAACTCCATGCTGGCCGACAGGTCGGCCAGCGCCCAGGTCTCCAGCTCCCGGTCGGCGATCAGGTCCCGCACGTGCGGGACCGTCGTGCGGGCGGTCACCGCCCAGTCCATGCGGCGCACGTCGTCCTCGCCGGGCACGTACACCCGGCTGTCGCCGTGCTCGCTGCCCGGCCCGGGGATGAGCCCCTGGTGGCGGCCCTGCAGCAACCCGTCCAGCCGCCGCACCACCGTGAGCTCCAGCCGCCGGAGCGCCTGGTCGGGGTTGCCGCCGCTCATCGCATGCCCTGGTTCCACACCACGAGGGGCGGCGGCACGGCCCGCAGGATGCGCCCGACGACCTCGGCGGGGTCCACCTCGTCGGCCAGCGCGTCGAAGGTGAGCATCAGCCGGTGCGCCATCACGTCCACGGCGACGTCGCGGATGTCGTCGGGCAGCAGGTAGTCGCGGCCGCGCAGCAAAGCCAGCGCCCGCCCGGCGGAGACCAGGCCCAGCGTCGCCCGCGGGCTCACCCCGATCTCGATCGTGTCCTCCAGGTCGGGCAGGCCGTACTCCGACGGGGTCCGCGTCGCCATGACCAGCCGTACGACGTAGTCGGCCACGAGCTGGTGCACCGAGACCTCCTCGGCCATGTCCTGCAGCCGCAGCAGGGTGGCCGGGTCCAGCACCGGCCTCGGCACCGGCGGCCGGACGCTCATCCGCTGGAGGATCTCCAGCTCCTCGTGGGCGCTCGGGTGGGACACCAGCACCCGGAACAGGAACCGGTCGCGCTGCACCTCGGGCAGCGGGTAGACGCCCTCGGACTCGATCGGGTTCTGCGTGGCGAGCACGACGAACGGGCGGGGCAGCGGGTGGGTCCGCCCGGCGAGCGTGACCTGCCGCTCGGCCATCACCTCCAGCAGCGCCGACTGCACCTTCGCCGGGGCGCGGTTGATCTCGTCGGCCAGCAGGAAGTTCACGAACACCGGCCCGAGCTCGACGTCGAAGCTCTCGGAGCCGGGATGGTAGACGCGGGTGCCGACGATGTCACTGGGCACGAGGTCGGGGGTGAACTGGATCCGGGCGAACGATCCGCCGGTCACGGTGGCCAACGTGGAGGCCGCGAGGGTCTTGGCCACCCCCGGCACGCCTTCCAGCAGGCAGTGCCCCCGGGCGAGCAGCGCCACCAGCAGCCGCTCCACCATGTGGTCCTGCCCCACGATCACACGGCGGACCTCGGCCAGCGCGTCCATCAGGGAATCCAGCCGAGCCTCCCCGTCCTCCTGCTCCGCGACGCCCTCGCCGGGCTCGGGGTCACTGCGTTCATCGGCAACGGTCATGCTCGTTATTCAACCGTGACTCGGCGGGAGAATCCATTTCTCTCCCATTTGCCCGTCCCGGCGCGCGCCACACCCCCTGTCGCGCCCGTGTGTTGTCGTGCTTGTGTGTTTTGATGTGGAGGAGATGGTGACCCCTCTGCAGTACGGCGACCCGTCCCACGTGGGACCGATCGCGTTGCAGGCACGCCTGCGCACGGCCCAGGGCGGCCTCGTCTACCTGGGTCAGGCACCCGACGGCCGGGTGGTGTCGGTGGCGGTCCTCAGCAGCGGCGCCGCCCTCGACGCCGCGGCCCGGGACCGGTTCGTCACCGCGATCAGAGAGGCCGAGCGGCAGGGCCGTACGGGCGTGCTCGGGTGGGGCGCCTCCCTGGTGGACCGGATGCGCGGCCGGGGCGCCCCCGACACGCCGACCGTCCTGGCCATGCACGACGGTCCCGCCCCCTGGGTCGCGGTGCCGTACGTGCCGAACGCCCCCGGGGCCGAGCGGTTCCTCGACCCGGTCACGGTGTCCGGCACGCTCATCGGGCAGCGGCACGGGCCCGACTTCCTGCACTACTGGCAGGGCGACGCCACCCCCGCGGTGCCCGGCCCGCCGGCCCCGCCGCCCCCGGTGGTCGCCACCCGCCGCTCGGTCGTGCTCGCCTCGACGCTGCTCGCCACCCTGGTACTCGTGCTCCTCGTGGCGGCCTGGCTGCTGCTGTTCCGCGGCGAGGACGAGCAGGAACCGGCCCGGCCGCTGCCGAACACGCAGTTCGTGCCCAGCCCGCCGCCCGAGCCCGCCTCGCCGGTGCCGCAGCGGCCCACCCCCGGCCAGTCCGGGAGCGGCAGCGAGTCGCCGTGGCCGATGGACCTCGACGACGGCCGCGGTCCCATCTGAGCCCCGCGTACGTCCGGCCGACGTGTCAGTCAGGCTGGGGGCGGCGGACGCGGGGGACGGGCTGGCCGCGGCGGGCGGCCTCGGCCTTCAGGCGCTTCCTGAGCAGCCTGCCCTGGCCGAGGAACGAGCGGTTCCGCTCGCGGCGGTTCCCGGAGAGGCTCCAGTCGTTCAGGGCCCGCTCGACCCGCACGCCGAGCCGGTCGCCCGCCCCGGTCGCGGTCCCGACGAGCACCACGTTCTCCTGCCACTCCATGGCCGGGCCGTGCCGGTGGAAGGTCAGGCACACCGGCCCCTCGGCCGCCTGGACCCCCGCGGGCAGGCGCAGGTCGAAACCGGCCTCGGTGCGTACGGCCGAGCGGGTGCGCACCGCCAACGGCACGCCGTCGGCGACCATGGTGACGACGGGCTCGCCCAGGCGGGCCGCGCGATCGGCGAAGGGCCGCCAGTCCGCCGGCGGGGCCGATCGGCTCGGCAGCCGGGGGCCTGTGGGGGCCGGATCGGAGGCGGGGACCGCGATGTCCCCGGGGGCCGTCCAGATCTCGGGTGTCCTGGACAGGTCGCCCTCGGGCCACCAGACGATCCTCTCGGGGGTGACCTCCACCCAGATGCGAGCGAAATACCATCCCAGCCGCTTCATCAGGAACCACGGCATCCCGGCGAACCCGGCGCCGGTCTTGGCGAGCGACTCGCGGACGTACCGGTCGGTATTGGCCTGCAGATCCGCGTCGCGTACGGTCGCCCGGCCCTGCACGAGGACGACGGGCGCCCGGTGACGGACACGGTCCGGTCCGGTGCCCTCGGCATCGGAGCAGAGCAGCGCGACGCGCGGGTCGCGCCGGGCGCGCTCGGCCTTGTCCGGGTAGGTGAGCCCGGTGCTCACGTCCAGCGTGCCGCCTGAGCCGACGTACGGCGTGACGGGCCAGGTGACGGGCCGGCCGTCGCGGGTCAGCGAGGCGTACTCGCACACCATGGCGCGGTCGAAGAGCTCGGCCGTCTCGCGCGGCCACATGGTCGATACGGGCGTGGTCATCACGGCTCCAGGACGGCGTTCGCGGGGGCGGCGGCGCCGTACAGGCGGGTGAAACGCCGCCGGTAGGCCGGCCACCAGAACAGGCGGAACATGAGCCGGGCCACGACGGGCAGGTCGGCGTACGACGTGGCGAGCAGGCGGGTGTCCGCACTCGAGGCGAGCCAGCCGAAGATGACGGGGACCCGGCGGCGGCCGAAGTCGTCCATCGCCCGACGTTTGTCGGCCTCGACGTCGTCGAGGGTGAGGTGGCGGAGCATGAGCGGCACGGCGGTCCGCTCCTCGTGGTCGAGGTGCTCGTTGACGAGTTCGTGCAGCCGCCGCAGGGTGGGCGCGCGCCCGGCCAGGGGTACCCCGCGGTCGGAGGCGGCCGCGACGAGCGGGTCGAGCACGGCGTGCTCGGACTCCAGCTCGGCCAGCACGTCCGCCGCCTCCGGGGCGCGGCCGGCGAGCGTGGGCCACAGGTGGGCGTCCTCGTGCGAGTGGTGGGCGTGCAGCATGTCCAGCACGAGCGCGAGCTGCTCCTCCAGCAGTTCCTCGTGCGCGTCGTCACGCGGGTTCGCGCACGCCTCGGCCAGGCGGCCGAACTCGGCGCGGAAACCGGCGTGCATCATCAGGAAGCCGGTCAGGTGTTCTGGTGTGATCATCAGTCTGTTCCCTCACTGTCGGGAACAGCGTGCGCGTCACGCCCCTACGCGCACTTGTCGAGGGCTTGTCGGGCCCTTGCCAGCCAGTAGCCCCCGCCCGCCTGCTCCAGCAGGCGCACCGCCTCCCGCAGGTGGGCCCGCGCCCCCTCGCGGTCCCCGAGCGCCAGCAGCGCCTCGCCCATGTGGCCGTCGTACGCGCCGTCGATCGTGGTGCAGGTGCCGCTCACATGCAGCAGCCCGGCGAAGGGACGGAACGCGTCGTACACCTCCCGCACGACGTCCGTCTCGCCGAGCCGGATCGCCGCGTGCAGCCGGCACATGGCGGACATCGACCAGTGGTAGTCGCGCGGCGGCAGCGGGGTCTCATGCAGGAGCCGCCGGGCACGCTCGTGCTCGCCCCGGTCCGCCAGCGCGTACGCCAGGACGTAGGCGAGCCCGGCCATGCCCGTCCGCCGGAACATCTCCTCGATCCATTCCGCCTCCTCGGCGAGACGGTCCTCCTGAATGAGCGTCTCGGCCCGCACCGCGAGCATGCCCACCTCGAAGTACGCGAGATCGGAGAAGGACAGCGTCGCCCTGACGGGCTCGAAGTGGCGAGTCGGGTCCGGCACACCCTGGAACAGGTCGAGACCGACGTGTGCGATCGCCGCCTGCAGTGCCAATGTGGGGTTGTGCAGGTCGCGCAGCAGCGCGCCGGTCTCCGTCAGCAGCGCGCGGGCCTGCGGCACGCGCCCGTGCTCGACGTGATGGGCGACGAGGTGGAGCTGGGCGATCACCCTGAGCTGGGACGACAGGTCCGGCTCGGCCAGCAGGCGCCGCGCGGTCGCGGCGAGCTGCTCGATGAAGTCCTGTCCCTGCATGGCGAGCAGCCGCAGGTGGAGCACGCGCCGCAGCAGGGCGGGGTCGCCCAGGCGTTCGGCCGCCGCCACGGCCTGCGACGAGACCGCGTCGACCTCGTCCTCGCGGCCGGTCTGGGCGAGCACGACGGCCCGGACGGCCTGTGCCGTCGCCCACGCGGACGTGTCCGGGGACAGCTCGCGCACGGCCCGGTCCATCGCCTCCCGCAGGGCGGCAACATCGAGGCCGTAGCGGAACGGCACCCAGACGCCGTGTCCCATCGCGATGTCGGCGGCCCTGACGGCCTGGTCCAGGTCGGCGCCGGCCAGGGCGAGCGCCTGCTCGACCGCCTCGTAGCCCTCGTCGAACCGCCCGGCGGCGTAACGGCTCTCGGCCAGTCCGACGGCGAGCTCGAACCGCTCGGCCGGACCGGCCCCGGCCGGTTCGGCCGCCGCCAGCGCCTCCTGCCACGACACGGCCGCGTCGTCGGGCGCGTGCCGCCGCAGGGCCGCCCGCGCGGCGCGGGCGGAGTAGTCCATCGCCATGCGGGCGGGCTCCGCGCCCAGCTCCGCCGCCGCCAGCCAGTGCCGCGCGATCACCGCCGCGTGGTCGTCCCGGTCCCCGTGGACGTGGGTGAGGACGCCGGCGACCTGCTCGTGCACGCGCGCCCGCCACAGCCGCGACCGGCGCGACAGCAACGCGTCGGTCACCAGGGCGTGCGCGAACTCGTACCCGCCCAGCCGGTACGACGACTCCCGGATCAGCCCCGCCTCGAGGGCCGCGTCGAGCGGCGGCAGCAGGTCGCCGACCGTGCCGCCGGCGACCCGGGCCAGGACGCCCGCCTCGAACTCGTCGCCCATCACGGCGGCGAGCTCCAGCACGCGGGCCGCCTCCGCCCCCAGGGCCGCCACCCGGTGCAGCACGACGTCCAGCACGCCCTGCGGCAGCTCCTCACCCGCCCGGGCCAGCTCCGCGAGGAAGAACGGGTTCCCGGCGGTGCGCCCGCGCAGCTCCTCGGCCCTGCGGCCGCCCGGGTCGCGGCCGGACAACTCCCGGACGAGCGCGCGGACCTCCTCGGCGGTGAGCCCGTCGAGCCCGAGCCTGCGCGCGCCGAGCCGCGACAGCGCCGACAGCGTGCCGGTGAGCGCCGACGCCTCGTGCCGCCGGAAGGTCGCCACCAGCAGCAGACCCGGCCGGGCGGTGGACGCCACGTGGACCAGCAGCCGCAGCGTCGCGTCGTCGGCCGCGTGGACGTCCTCCAGCACGACGATCACCGGGCCGGTGTCGGCCAGGAACGTGCCGACCGCCTCGAAGAACCGCAGCCGCGCCCCCTGCGCGTCGGCCGCCGGAATCGCCTCCAGCCCGCCCGACAGGAACGTGCTGACCTCGCCGGGCAGGGCGGCCTCCGGGAACGCGGCGGCGAGGTCGCGCAGGACCCGTTCCCAGGGCCACAGGGCGGGCGCCGTCTCGTGGTCGGGACTCGACCCCCAGCCCACCGGCACGGCGGTGGTCGCGCGGAACCGCTTCAGCAGGCTCGTCTTGCCGACCCCCGGCTCGCCGTCCACCAGCACGACCTGCCCGGCGTCGGACGACGCCTTGGCCGCCGCGTGCAGGAACTCCAGCGCGCTCTCGCGGCCGACGAAGACCGTCTGGTCCGCCGCGGGCTCGGGAGCCCTGCGCGCCGTCGCCTGTTTCGAAGCCGTCCGCTTCGGCGTCGTCTCTCTCGGCGTCTCTTCCGGCGTCTCTTTCGGGGTCCGCGCCGGAGGCCGCCGCGGGGGTGACGGCGTGGTGGGCCGCTCCGGCGGGAGCAGCGCCGGGTCCTGGCGCAGCACCGCGCCTTCGAGCGCCCGCAGCCGCGGCCCGGGGTCGATGCCCAGCTCCCCGGCGAGCACCTCCCGCACCCTGCGCAGGCGTTCGAGGGCCGCGGCCTGCCGGCCCGCCCGGTAGTCGGCCAGCACCAGCAGTTCCCAGGCACGCTCCCGCAGGGGGTGTTCGCGGACGAACGAGTCCAGCCGCGCGACCACGTCCGTGTGGCGGCCCAGTTCCAGCAGGGCCGTGGCCAGCCCCTCCACCGCGTCCAGCCGCACCTGTTCCAGACGGCCGATCTCCGGCTGGGCCCACTCCTCGGACCGCACGTCCGCGTACGGGTCGCCTCGCCACAGGTCGAGCGCCTCGGCGAGGGCGGCCGCGGCCTCCTCGTGCCGTCCCTCGGCCAGATCGCCGGACCCGGCCGACACGAGCGTCTCGAAGTCCCTCGTGTCGAGGCCGAGCCCGCCGGTCATCAGGCCGTACCCGTCGGCGGCGCTGACCAGGACGGCCGGGGTCGCGCCCGGCCGCCGGTCGGGCTCCAGCCGGCGGCGCAGGTTGGAGACGTAGACCTGCAGGCTCCCCTGGGCGCTGGGCGGCGGGTTGCCCGACCACAGGCGGTCGGCCAGGAGGTCCGCGGGGAGCACCCGGTCGGAGTTCATCACGAGGAGGGCCAGGAGGGCTCGCTGCTTCGGCGGTCCGGCCGATACGGCCTGCCCGGCCACGACGAGTTCCACGGGCCCGAGGACGTTCAGCCGCACGGGCCAATGGTAAGGAGCACCGTTCAACCGGTCCAATTGTTACATTTCCGGAGCTGTCCGATTTTCCAGCGCAACGACCGATCGTCCTGGTCGCGGCCGGACTTCGGCCGTTCTCGTCACCTTCGCCGACGTCGGCCACACGGCCGCCCGCTAGGCTCGGCTCTGTCCGGCCAGGGTCAAGCCGGGGCAAAAGCGGGGGCAAAGGGGGACGCGGCGCATGCACGCCGGGCAGATCGTGCTGCTGCTGCTCGCCGCGGTGGCCGCCGGGTGGGTCGACGCCGTCGTCGGCGGCGGGGGCGTGCTCCAGCTTCCGGTGCTGCTGCTGGCCGGCGTCCCGCCGGTCCAGGCGCTGGCGACGAACAAGTCCGCCGCCATCTTCGGCACGGCCTCGGCCGCCCTGACCTACGCCCGCAGGACGAAACTGGACCGCGCCGTGGCCGTGCCCGCCGCGGCGCTGGCGGTCGCCTTCGCCGGCCTGGGCGCCGCGTCGGCGGCCCTGCTCGACGCCGCCGTGCTGAAACCGCTGGTCATGGTCGTGCTGCTCGGAGTGGCCGCGTTCGTGACCCTGCGACCGGCGTTCGGCCGCCTGCCCCAGCCGCACCTGCGCACCCGGGGGCGTGTCGTGGCGGCGCTGGCGGTCTCGGGCATGGCGATCGCCTACTACGACGGCATTCTGGGGCCGGGCACCGGGACGTTCCTGCTCATCGCGTTCACCTCGATCCTCGGGATGGACTTCGTCCACGCCTCGGCCACGGCGAAAGTCATCAACACCGGCACGAACCTGGGCGCTCTCATCGTCTTCGCCGCGCAGGGGCACGTGCTGTGGGCCGTGGGACTGACCATGGCCGCCTGTAACATCGCCGGGGCGCAGATCGGCGCCCGGATGGCGCTCAGCCGCGGCTCCGGGTTCGTCCGGGCCGTCCTGCTGTGCGTGGTGGCGGCCCTGGTCGCCAAGCTCGCCTACGACCAGTTCCTCGCCACCTGACCACCCCTGATCCTCCGGGGGAGCCGGGACCGGGCCGCCGCCATGACGGATGTCATGGTCGGCACACGACGCTCGGCACTGATCACGCCGGCCGGCCATCCGTAGGCCGCGCGGTGGACCCGGCGACGGCCGGCGCCTCTGGGCCTCTCGTCCGCGTGCGCAGCTACGGCGTCTTCGGCGGCGTCAAGGTCACCCGCGCCTGATCGTCGGGCTCGCGCCGCGGCGCCCGTACGGCCGGGGCCGCGAGGGCGACGAACAGCGCGAGCAGGGCGGGCACCAGCAGCGCGTACGGGAGGGTGATTGCCTCCGCCAGGCCGCCGATGAGAACCGGGCCGGTCAGGAAACCGGTGTAGCCGAGACTCGCCACGGCCGCCAGCGCTCGGCCCGACTGCGCGGGGTCGCGGTGCCCGGCGGCCGAGAACACCTGCGGGATGATGCACGACAGTCCCGCGCCGAACAGCCCGAACGCCACCACACCGGCGACCGGCCGGGCCACGAGGACCCCGGCCGCGAGACCCGCCCCGGCGAGCACCCCGCAGCAGCGCACCAGCGTGACCGGGCCCAGCCAGGCGGCGAGACGGTCTCCGGCGAACCGCCCGGCCGTCATCATGATCGAGAAGGCGGCGTACGCCGCGGCGGCGAAGCCGGGGGAGGACCCCAGGTTGTCACGCAGGTAGACCGATCCCCAGTCGGCCGAGGCGCCCTCACCGACCAGGCAGCAGAACGCGAGGGCGCCGAGGAACAGCACGCCGCCGCTGACGCGCCGCCGGGCCGGGCCGCTTCCGGAGGGCGCGGAGGGCGCCGTGCGCCCCGGCGGGTCGTCGCGCAGCGCCCAGCGGGCGCTCAGCAGCGCGACGAGCAGGATGACCACGCCCACCGACGCGAAGGTCAGGGCCGGACTCACATCGGCGTGGGCGAACAGCCCACCTGCGGACGCCCCCGCGAACCCGCCGACGCTGAACACCGCGTGGAAGGACGACAGGATCGGCCTGCCGTAGGCCCGCTCGACCACGACGGCGTTGGCGTTCATCGCGACGTCGAGGGTGCCGTGGACCGAGCCGAAGACGAACAGGGCGAGTGCGAGCACCGGCAGGTTCGGGGCGTACGCGGGGAGCACGAGCACGACGCCCTGCGCGACGGCCACCGGCAGCATCGTCCGATAGCTGCCGTACCTGTCCACCAACCGGCCGACGATCTGCATGCCGGTGATCGCGCCGGCCGCGATGCCCAGCAGTCCCAGGCTCAGCGCGCCGTCGCTGAGCAGCAGGTCGGCCTTGACGGCGGGGATCCGGCTGGTCCAGGTGCCGATGGCCATCCCGGACAGCAGGAACAGACCGTAGACGGCCACCCGGGCGCGTACGAGCGTCGGACGGGCGGGGGCGGACAGGGCCATGTCGCATCGCTCCTCGAAGGCTGTGGTCGGGTCGGTAGAGGCCCGGGCCGCCGGGCCTGCCGAACTGTGGCGGTGTGCGTACGAATGCCGGTGGATGTGCGATCGATCACGTCCGGCGTGCGGGATGGTGGAAGCACCCGTCCGTGGCCGTGCTTCGGACACGCGTGCTTTGGACACGTGGGGGGATGCGGGGTGCGTGGGGGAGAGGGGCTACGCCGCGCCGGGCCGGCGCCGCCTGGCCTCACACGCGGCGCGGTGAGATCGGCGCTGTGCCATCGGACGCCATGGCGTAGGGACTGGGGATCGGCGCCGGCAGGCGGCGCTGCGACAGTGATCGGCACCGCGACAGCGGTCGGCGCGGTGACCAGGACGGTGAGCGGGACGGTGTGCTGGCCGAAGCCGGGCGGCCGCCCGTGAGGGCGGGACGAGACCCCGCACGATCGGCGGCGAAGTGACGTAGGCGGGCGGGCGACCTCCGTGGGCGTTCTGGTCGGGCGGGTACGGGACGGGCGGCGCGATCCCGCGTGGTGTGGATCCGTCAGGGAACGGACGCCGTCCCGGGAACCGTGCGCACGGTGACTCCGGCGGCGGCGAGGGCGTCGTGCTGGTCCTTGGGGATCCCGTCGTCGGTGACGACCACGTCGAGCCGGTCGAGTCCGCAGACCGCGCCGAACGCCGTCCGGTTGAACTTACCCGAGTCGCAGACCACCACCACCCGGCGGGCCGAGGCGATCGCGGCCTGCTTGATGGCCACTTCGGGCAGGTCGTGCGCGGTCAGACCGTGCTCGGCGGACAGGCCGCAGCAGCCGACGACCGCGGTGTCGAACCGCAGCGCCTTGATGGACGCCTCGGTGAGCGGACCGACGAAGTTCATCTCACCGTGACGCACCTCCCCGCCGGGCAGCACGAGACGGACGCGGGGCGCGGCGGCGAGCTCCTGCGCCGCCTGAAGCGCCAGCGGCAGCACGGTCAGCCGCCGGTCGCGTACGACCCGCGCGACCTCCAGCGCGGTCGTGCCGCCGTCGAGCACCACGGCCTCACCATCGGCGAGCAGGGAGGCGACCTCCGCGGCGATGCGCCGCTTGGCCTCGACCGCCTCACGCTCACGCACTCCGAACGGCGGTTCCTCGCCGCGCAGCAGCAGGCTCAGCGCGCCGCCGCGCACCCGCCGGACCACGCCCTGCTGAGCGAGTTCGTCGAGGTCGCGGCGGATGGTCATCTCCGAGACCCCGTACGCCAGTGCCAGCTCGGCCACGGAGACGCTGTCGGTCGTGCGCAGCGCATTCATGATCGCACGCATGCGGTCGGCACTTTCCATGTGTTCATTTGAACACATGGTCTGTCCGAGAGCAACTAAATCTACTTTGTAAGGCCGGGTGCGGGAGTCGAGACAGGATGGATCAACGCGGACATCCGAGCCAGCACACCGGGGTTGACCCGGTAGTACACCCATGTGCCCCGGCGTTCGGAGCCGATGAGCCCGGCCTGCCTGAGCACCTTCAGGTGGTGGCTGATCGTCGGCGGGGTGAGGTCGAAGGCGGCCGTGAGATCGCACACGCACGCCTCGCCGCCCTCGTGGCAGGCGATCAGCGACAGCAGGCGCAGCCGCACGGGATCGGCGACGGCCTTGAACAGCGGCGCGAGCTCCACGGCCTCACGCTCCGGCAGCGGCTCGCAGGTCAGCGGTGCGCAGCATCCCCCGCCGGGCGCATCCGCACCCGCGTCGGCGATCGGCGGCTGTTGCTTCGACATCTCTCTAATTTGACACATCTCTATTCAGGGGCACAATCTGCCGATAACTTGATTAGACAGTTGTCGAAGCAGCGGGCGTGCCTGCCGCTTCACGTCCACGGAGGAACCGATGTCCCGTGTTCAGCTCGCCCTGCGTGTCGCCGACCTGGAAGGGTCGATCGCCTTCTACTCCAAGCTGTTCGGCGTCGAGCCCGCCAAGCGGCGGCCCGGCTACGCCAACTTCGCCGTCGCCGAACCCCCGCTGAAGCTGGTGCTCCTGGAAGGCGAGCAGGGGGAGCCCACCCGGATGGACCACCTCGGCGTGGAGGTCGAGGACGCCGCGCAGGTCACGGCCGCGACCGAGCGGCTGAAGGAGGCCGGCCTGGCGACCTTCGAGGAGAACGACACCACCTGCTGCTACGCCCTGCAGGACAAGGTGTGGGTGCACGGCCCCGGAGGTGAGCCCTGGGAGGTGTACGTGGTCAAGGCCGACGCGGAGGTCATCGGCAGGAGCGGGACGGCGACCGCCGACGGTGCCGCGTGCTGCGGCACCTCTGAGGAGAAGGATTGAGGGAAGGCCGTCAACTGAAGATTGACGATCGAGAATCGTCAAGCTACGGTTGACGCATGAGCCCACTCAACATCAGCCTCGCCGACCTGATCGCCCGTCTCGACGAGGAACTCCCCGACGCCGACCACCTGGCCCGCATCAGCGAGGCGCAACTGCGCGCCCAGACCCTGTCCGACCTCGCCGACCAGCTCGTCGGCCACTACGTCGGCAAGGCCAAGCAGGCGGGCGCGTCGTGGAGCGAGGTCGGCGACGCCATCGGGGTGTCCAAACAGGCCGCCCAGCAACGCCACGCGCCGAACGTGTTCGATCGGTTCACCGACCTGAACCGGCACACCATCGTGCTGGCCCAGGAGGCCGCCCGAGCGCACAAGCACGACTTCATCGGCACCGAGCACATCCTGCTCGGCCTGCTCGGCGAACCCCGGGGCCTGGCGTACGAGGTGCTGATGGCGAAGACCGAGTCGGAGCCACGCATCCGCGACGCGATCGAGGAGGCGATGCCGCCGGCCGGGCCCAAGGCGCTGCGGGGCCACATCGCGTTCCGGCCGGAGAGCAAGGAGGTCATCGAGCACGCGAGCCGCGCGTCGGCAGACCTCGGCCACGACTGGGTCGGCACGGAACACACGCTGCTGGGCCTGATCCGCGCCGAGGAGAGCCCGGCCGCGCAGATCCTGCGCAACCTCGGCTTCACGTCGGACGAGCTGCACGAGACGGTCAGGACCGAGATCGCCAAGCGATCCGCGGCCCGCGACGAGTAGGCCGGCTCGACCTGCTCCCAGGCGTCCCCGTCCAGTGGCTTCGCACGCGGGTCGCCCCACTTCGTGGGTTCGGCCGAGACAGGCCGGAACAGATCGCCCGGCGCCGCACGTGACGGCGTGGCGCGTGGCTTGCAGGCCGGCCCGCTGACCGGCGCTGCCGCCGTCAGGCAGCCGTCATTCGGCGGCCCTTCGGCCGTCGGTCAGTGCGGTCGAGGACGTTCTCGCGGGCCGCGGCGTACTGCTCGCGGATCGCCGGCACCGGGTCCGCCTCGTGCGTCTCGACCTGCCCGATCGTCCACGACGGCGGTCGCTGCCCGCCCGACAGCACCCAGGCCGCCTGGCGGGCGGCGCCGTCGGCGACGTACTCGCCCAGTGGTGGGACGAGCACGGGGCGGCCGAAGACCGTCGGCGCGATCCGGCGCACCGCCTCCGAGCGGGCGCCGCCGCCGACCAGGATGACCCGGTCGACCGTCGTGCCCTGCGCGATCATCGCGTCCAGCCCGTCGGCGAGTGCGCACAGCATGCCCTCGACCGCCGCGCGGGCCAGGTGCGCGGCGGTCGAGGTTCGCAGGGTCAGGCCGTGCACGGCTCCGGTGGCGTGCGGGCGGTTCGGTGTGCGCTCGCCCTCCAGGTAGGGCACCAGGACCAGCCCGTCGGCGCCCGGCGGGGCCGACAGCGCCAGCGCCGACAGCTCCGCGTGGTCCACCCGCAGCATGGTCGCGGCCGCGTCCAGCACCCGGGCGGCGTTGAGCGTGCACACCAGCGGCAGGAACCGGCCGGTCATGTCGGCGAACCCGGCGACGATCCCGCTCGGGTCCGCGGCCGGCATGTCGGAGACGGTGGACACGATGCCCGAGGTGCCGATCGACACGATCACGTCACCCGGCTCGGCACCGGCACCCAGCGCCGCCGCGGCGCAGTCCCCGGCGCCGGGGCCCAGCGGCGCGCCGGTGCGCAGGTGCCCGGCCTGACCGGTCGGTCCGAGCACCTGCGGCAGCAGCACGTCGTCGCGGCCGAACGCCAGCCGGATCAGGTCCAGGCGGTAGTCACCGGCCGCGGCCGACCAGTATCCGGTCCCGCTGGCCTCGCTGCGGTCGGTGCGCAGCGCGTCGAGCCCCGGCGCGCCGGACAGTCGCCAGGTCAGCCAGTCGTGCGGCAGACACACCGCGGCCGTGCGGGCGGCGTTGTCCGGCTCGGCCGAGGCCAGCCAGCGCAGCTTGGTGACGGTGAAGCTGGCCACCGGTACCAGGCCGACCGCCTCCGCCCATGCTCGCCGTCCCGCCTCCCCGCCGCCGAGGTCCGAGATCAGGTCGGCGGCGGCGCCGGCCGAGCGGGTGTCGTTCCACAGCACCGCGTCCCGGATCACCGCGCCGCCCGCGTCCAGGCACACCATGCCCTGCATCTGCCCGGCGATCGAGGCCGCCGCCACGTCGTCCAGTCCGCCGGCCTGTGCGACCGCGTCGGACAGTGCGGCCTCCCACGCGGCCGGCGGGACGGCGGTCCCGGCGGGGTGTGGTGCGCGGCCTTCGCGCACCAGTTCCCCGGTCTCGGCGTCGCGGACGACGACCTTGCACGACTGGGTCGAGGAGTCGACCCCGGCCACGAGGGGCACCGGTCCTCCGGGGGTGTCGGGCGCGGACGAGCGCGCCGGCTGCGTCGCGAAGATCATGACATACCCGTCGCGGGCCACCGAAGCCGCTCGTGAGCGGCCCAGCCGGGGGGTCAGGTGGCCGTACAGGTGATGGGCGACGGCGCTCCGACGGTGCCGCCGGACCAGCTGATCGCGAAGTCCGTCGTCACCGACGCGCCCGGCGGCAGCGCGCCGTTCCAGGGCTGGTTGGGGACGGTCACCGTGCCTCCCGGCGGGACGCGGCCGCCGTTCCACATCTGCACCCAGCTCAGACCGTTGGGGACCTTGAAGGTGACGGTCCACGAGGAGATGGGCAGCGTTCCCGTGTTCCGCACCGTCAGTTCGCCGTATGAGGGCCCCGCCGACGACAGGATGAAACGGATCGTCGCTTCGCACGAGCGTGTACCGGTGGACGGCGACGGGCTGGGCGACGGTGAGGGGCTGGGCGACGGGGAGGGGCTGGGGGAAGGGCTGGGAGAGGGGCTCGGTGACGGTGAGGGGCTGGGCGTTGGCGAGGGGCACGGCGAGGCACTCGGCGAAGGGCTGGGGGAGGGGCTGGGCGACGGTGACGGCGAGGGGCTGACTGACGGCGTCGCCGAAGGGCTCACCGACGGGGAGGGGCTGACTGATGGTGACGCGCTGGGCGACGGCGTCGCTGATGGGCTGGCCGACGCTGACGGGCTGGGCGAGGGGGAGAGGCACGGCGAGGAGCCGCCGGACGGCGAGGGCGACGGGCCGGCCGACGGTGAGCGCGACGGACTGGCTGACGGCGAGGCCGGCGGCCAGCCTTCCACGGGCGGGATCCGGATGATCCGGTCGTCGCCGTAGACAGGAGTCCCGCCGGCGTCGTGGTTGCTCGTCGTCACCCAGAGCCAGCCGTCCGGGCCGACGGCGACGGTGCGCAGCCGTCCGTACCTCCCCTGAAGCTCGGCCACCGGCGTGCCCGCCATGCCGCCCGCGACCGGCACCGCCCACACCCGCGTCCCGCGCAGGGCCGCGGCGAAGACCGTCCCGTTGGCGTACGCCAGGCCGCTGGGCGACGCGTCGGCCGGGCGCCAGGTCACGATCGGGTCGCGCCAGCGTGCGTCTCCGCACACGCCCTGGCAGGACGGCCAGCCGTAGTTGCCTCCCGGGACGATGGCGTTGAGCTCGTCCCAGGCGTCCTCGCCGAACTCCGTGGCGTACAGCCTGCCACTGTCGTCCCAGGCGAGGCCTTGGACGTTGCGGTGGCCGTAGCTGTAGACCGGCGAGCCGGCGAACGGGTTGTCCGCGGGCACCGTGCCGTCGGGCCTGAGGCGCAGGATCTTGCCGCCCAGGGTGCCGTTCTGCGCGTTGACGGGGGTGCCTGCGTCGCCGGTGGCGACGTACAGCATGCCGTCGGGACCGAACGCGATCCGCCCGCCGTTGCGGGACTGGCCGCGCGGAATGCCGCTGAGGACGACCTGCTGCGTGTTGGGGGCGCCCCACCGGAACCGGACCACGCGGTTGTCGGAGGCGCTGGTGAAGTAGACGTAGACGAACTGGTCCTGAAGGAAGGCGGGGGACAAGGCGATGCCGAGAAGGCCGCCGTCGCCCGTCGTGTACACGTTCGGGATGGTGGTCACCCGTGTTTGCATGTATCCCGGATACACCCGCCAGATGTCCGCGGTGGCGCGTTCGGTCACGAGGGCGCTGCGGTCCGGCAGGAAGGCCATCCCCCAGGGTGACTGCAGTCCCGTGATGGAGACCTGCGCCCTGGTGAAGTCGAACCCGCCGGTGGCCGCTCCCGCGGGGACCGGCCGGGTCGCGACGAGCACCGCGGCGGCGGTCACGGCGCAGAGGACGGCCGCGAGTGCCGCGGACAGACGCTTGGGCATCACGTGCTCCCGGGAGGAGACGGGGACCGCATACCGGCTTGTCAATCATCGAAAGCGTCCGCCGCGCCCGAGGCAACGGACCGGCGGGAGCCCGTCCGGCGGCCTGCGTGTTCGTCCGCCGCAGGGGCCCGGGTGAGGAAACTTTCAGACCCGGCGACGGTGAGGGTCAGCGGGCCGCGGGCCGGACGCGGATGATCCGGTCGTCGTCGGCGGCCGGGCTCCCGCGGCCGTCGCGGTTGCTCGTCGCCACCCACAGCGAGCAGTCCGGCCCGACCGCCACGGTGCGCAGCCGCCCGTACGTCCCCTGGAACTCGGCCGCCGGGGTGCCCGCCGCGCCGTCGCTGATCGGCACCGTCCACAGCCGCGTCCCGCGCAGCGCCGCGGCGAAGAGCGTGCCCTTGGCGTACGCGAGGCCGCTGGGCGACGCCTCGGCGGGACTCCACGTCACGAGGGGATTGGTGAAGCGCGGGTCGGAGCACACGCCCTCGCAGATCGGCCAGCCGTAGTCGCGGCCGGGGAGGATGCGGTTGAGCTCGTCAAAGGTGTTCTGGCCGAACTCGGTGGCGTACAGCCGGCCGCTGTCGTCCCAGGCGAGTCCTTGGACGTTGCGGTGGCCGTAGCTGTAGACCGGCGAGCCGGCGTAAGGGTTGTCGACGGGCACCGTGCCGTCGGGCCTGAGGCGCAGGATCTTGCCGCCCAGGCTGTTCAGGTTCTGCGCGTTGGCCGAGTTCCCGGCGTCGCCCGTGCCCACGTACAGCCTGCCGTCCGGGCCGAACGCGATCCGCCCGCCGTTGTGGGTCTGGGCGCGGGGGATGCCCGTGAGGATCGGCTGCTGCGTCTGGGGCGAGCTCAGCCGGAACCGGACCACCCGGTTGTCGGTGGCGCTCGTGTAGTACGCGTAGACCCACTGGTCCAGGGCGTAGACCGGGGAGACCGCGATGCCGAGCAGGCCGCCCTCGCCCCCGGGCGACACGTTCGGGACCGTGGCCACCTTCACGGGCGCGGATCCGCGGCGCACCCGCATGATGTCCGCCGTGTCGCGCTGGGAGACGAGGGCGCTGCCGTCGGGCAGGAAGGCGATCCCCCAGGGCGCCCGCAGTCCCGTCGTGACCACCTGCGGGTGGGCGAAGTCGTATCCGCCGGTGTCCGCGCCCGCGGGCACCGGCCGGATCGCGACGAGAGCGGCGGACGCGGTCACCGCGCTGAGCGCGGCCGAGAGCGCCACGACGAGACGCTTGGGCATGAGAGGCTCCCGGTGCGGGACATTGGGCTTACGGCTCGTGACCGTACAACTCGCGAAGTGGGGAATCCGCCCGCCGCGCCGGTGGGGACGGACAAGGCGTCACGCCGGCCGTCCGAGCGGTGACCGCCGGGTGGTCAACCGGGCTGAGCTGTTCGATCCCGGTCCTGGAGATCCCGCCGTGGGGGAGCGGCCGGCGCATGCCGGGTGCCTGCCGCGGCCCGGACGCGGGTCAGGGACGCGAGCGCGAGCAGCAGCAGGAGAGCGCAGGCCCAGGCGAACCAGTCGCCGAACCGTGTGTAGGGCGTTTCGGCCGACCGGGTGGGCAGCGCGGTGAGGACGGACACGATCGGCGCGTCCGCGCTGTGCGCCTCGGTCCGGATCCGGCCGTTGGCGTCGCTCACGACCAGGTCGCCGTCCCGCGCGGCACGCGCCACCGTAAGCCCGGTCTCGACGCCCCGGGTGACCGCCATCCTGCCGTGCAGCCAGCGGTCCCGATCGAAGTCCCAGGCGGGGACGAAGACGGCCGTGGCGCCGCTCCTGCGGTAGTCGCGCACCAGACCGGGCAGATCGAGGTCGAAGCAGATCGCGATCCCCCAGCGGAGGCCCGAACCGGGCACGAAGGCCTTGCGGTTCCCGGGCCGGAACTCGCTTTCCAGCCCGGGGATGAGGTGGTGCTTGAAGTACTCGACCGGCCGGCTCCCGTCGGCGGGGAAGTCGACGGCCGCGTTGCGGAGGCCATCGGACCGCTTGAGGATCAGCCCGGCGATGATGTCGACGTGGTGGTCGGCGGCGAGCCGCGCCAGCGGCCCTGCCAGGACGGGCAGCGTCGTGTCGTCGGCGACGAAGACCTTCTCCGGCATGACCACGACCCGTGCGCCGCGTGCGGCGAGTTCCGGGATCCGCGCCGTGTACCTCCCGAGGAGGGCGCGTCCCTCCGCCGAGGCGACCGGGACCGAGCCGTTCCGGTCGGCGGCGAGCAGCGCCACCTTCTCCGAGCCCGATCCGTCCCCGTACGGCAGGCGCAGCCGCCAGGCGCCGTACCCCACGGCCAGGGTCAGGACGATCGCGGCGGTGACCGCCACCCGCAGCCGCCCGCCCGTACGCGGTGCGAAGAATGCGGCGACGGCCGTGGGAACCCCGAGGACCAGGAACGTGACTCCCCATGGTCCGGTGACCGAGACGGTCTGCAGGACCGGAAGGACGTCGGCCTGGGTGTAGGCCATGCTCCACCATGCCCCGTTCGGCGACAGCACCGAGAACGCGTACTCGACGGCGACCCAGGCCGCCGGCACGACGGCGGCGGCCGTCAGCGGACGTCCCCTCAGCACCAGCGCCCGGGACGTCAGGACGACCAGCCCGAACAGCAGCGCCGACCCGACGATCAGCGACACGACCATCGGCGGCGGGATCCGCACCGTGTCGAGGAAGTAGCCCCACATCGCCGTCTCGCCGCCGAGCCACGCGGCCGACGCCGCGAGGAACGCGGTGCGAGCGCCGACGTGGTGGGCGAGGACGAGCACCGGCAGCGGTGCGAGCCAGGTGAGCCAGGGCACCGGCGTGAGCCCGGTGCCGAGATGCAACAGCGCCGCCGACAGCGCCGTGGCGGCGAGCGCCACGGTCGGACGCCGAATCGGTGAATTCATCGTGCAGCCTCCTTTTTTCAGCCGCCCCGACCCTCCGGGACCCGGCCTGGACGCGCATCACCGGAGGGAGCGGTCCGGGTGCCGGTCGCAGGGACCGGGGCCGCTCGGAGAGTCGTGGCAGCGGGTCTCACTCGAAGGAGTGAGACGGCCGTCAGCCGAGCGGCGGAGGCGACGGCGGGGGCCGCGCGCATAGTCTTGCCGGGTTCTCTCAGACAACCCCGGAGCCGGTCATGCGGGCGAGCATCCTGAGTCCATCAAGGGCCGACGTCGCGATCGCCGCCGTCGTCACCGTGATGACGGTGACGCCCGTCCTGGTCCCGTACCGGCAGCCGTGGTGGGCCGTGGCGCTCGCCGTCCTGATGTCGGTGCCGGTGCTGTGGCGGCGCCGCGCCGTTCTCCCCGTCGGGGCGGTCGTGGGCTGCGCCACGACGGTCCTGGCGATCGCGGTGAAGCCGCTGCCGCACTCCGGGGTTCTGGTGCTGCTGCTGCCCTACGGCGTGCTGGTGTGCACCTACACGTTCGCGGCGGCGGACCTCTCCCGGGCGCGGCGCGCCGGGGGCGTCGCGGGTCTCGCCGCCGGCGTGGCCGTGTCGCTCGTGGTACCGCAGGAGAACCTGGAGACCTACCGTTACCTCCTCACCGCGATCGTCGCCGCGTACGCGCTTGGTGTGAGCGCACGGGCCCGGCGGGCGGGCCGGGAGGCCGAACGGGAGCGGGAAGCGCGCGTCCGCGAGGAACGTGCCGCCGCGGTCGCGCGCGAACGCACCCGGATCGCCCGCGACATGCACGACATCGTGACCCACTCGGTCGGGCTCATGGTGATCCAGGCGGAGACCGGCCCGCTGGTGGCGCGCGACCACCCGGAGAAGGCCGAGGCGGTCTTCGAGGCGATCGCGGCGGCGGGGCGGGACGCGATCGGCCAGCTCCGGCTGATCCTCGGCGCGCTGCGCGGAAGCGAGGGGCCCGGTGGCCCGGCTCCGGTCCGGGGGCCGCAACCCGGGCTCGACGCCCTGCCCGGCCTGCTGGACAACGCCCGCCGGGCGGGCCTGGACGTCTCCGCCGACGTGCGGGGCGAGCCTCGGCGCCTTCCCTCCGACGTGGACGTCGCCGCGTACCGGATCGTCCAGGAGGCGCTGACCAACACGATCCGGCACGCCGGCGCGAGCACCGTTCGCGTCGGGCTCCGCTGGTCGGGTGACACCCTGGAGGTCGAGGTCGCCGACGACGGCCGGGGCGGGCGTGAGCTACGGGAAGGACACGGCATGATCGGGATGCGGGAGCGGGTCACGGCCTGCGGCGGCCGGCTCGCCGTCCGGCCGGGAAACCCGGGGCTCACCGTCGCCGCGACCCTGCCGATCGGCTGACGGCGTGCTGCGCGTGCTCGTCGCCGACGACCAGGACCTGTTCCGCGGCGGCTTCGCGATGATCCTCGGCGCCCACGACGACATCGCCGTGGTCGGCGAGGCGGCCGACGGCGCCGAGGCCGTGGCGAAGGCGGTCGAACTGGAGCCGGACGTGGTGCTCATGGACATCCGGATGCCCGGCATGGACGGGGTCGAGGCCACCGCGCGGGTGTGCCGCAGGACCGGCGCGAAGGTGCTGGTCCTGACGATGTACGACGTCGACGAGTACGTCTACGACGCCCTGCGCGCCGGGGCCAGCGGTTTCCTGCTCAAGGACGTGCGCCGGGACGACCTCGTACGCGCCGTCCGCCTGGTCGCCGAGGGGGAGTCGCTGCTGGCCCCCGCGATCACCCGGCGCCTGGTCGCCGAGTTCGTCGGGCGTGGACGTGCCCGGCCCCGGCTGCAGCGGCGGCTCGCCGAGCTCACCGACCGGGAGACGGACACACTGCGGCTGCTCGCACGGGGCCGGTCCAACGCCGAGATCGCCGCGGATCTGGTCGTCTCCGAGCACACGGTCAAGAGCCACGTGAGCAACCTGCTGACGAAACTGGACCTGCGCGACCGCGCCCAGGCCGTCGTCTTCGCGTACGAATCCGGACTGGTCGTCGCCGGCGAGCAGGAGATGCCCCGCAGCGGCCGGCGCTGACGGTGCGGGGCCGCTTCCTGACGAGGCCGGATTGATCTACATTGTAAAGGTGGCAGACTGGTTGATATGCGTGCGAGCCGGTTGCTATCCCTGCTCCTCTTACTCCAAACCCGCAACAGGGTGACCGCCGCCGAACTCGCCGAAGAGCTCGAAGTGTCGGTCCGCACCGTCTACCGGGACGTCGAGGCGCTTTCCGCCGCCGGGGTGCCGGTGTACGCCGACCGTGGGCCGCTGGGCGGCTACCGGCTGCTCGACGGCTACCGCACCCGCCTCAACGGGCTGACCGCGGAGGAGGCGTCCTCGCTCTTTCTGGCGGGTCTGCCGGGGCCGGCCGCCGAGCTGGGGCTGGGCGAGTTCGCGGCGGCGGCGGAGCTGAAGCTGCTGGCCGCGCTGCCGCCCGGACCGCGGTCGCACGCGGCGCGGATGCGGGAGCGGTTCCACCTCGACGTGCCGGGGTGGTACCGCAGCGCCGACGAGGCGCCGTTCCTCACGGAGGTCGCAGAGGCGGTCTGGGAGGAACGGGTGCTCCGCACGCGGTACCGCCGCTGGGGACCGGCCGAGGTCGAACGCCTGCTGCATCCGTACGGCCTGGTGCTGAAGGGCGGCTCGTGGTACCTGGCCGCGGCCTGTTCTGGCACGGTGCGGACCTACCGGGTGAGCCGGATCATCGAGGCCGAGGTCCTCGGCGAGCGCTTCGAACGGCCGCCGGACTTCGACCTCGCGGAGTTCTGGCGCGACTTCGCCGAGGAGTTCGCCGCCCGCATGTACACCGCCGAGGCGGTCGTACGGCTCGCACCCGGTGGGGAGGACCTGTTCCGGTACACCCTCGGCGGCGACGTCGTGGACAAGGCACTGGCGAACGGGCATGCCGAGCCCGGCGGGTGGACGCGGCTGACGGTGCCGATCGAGTCGCTCACGCACGCGCGATGGCTGCTGCTGCGCCTGGGCACCCTGGTCGAGGTGCTGGAACCCGCCGAGTTGCGCGCGCTGATGGCCGAGGCCGTCGCGGACCTGTCCCGCCTGTACGGCACGCGGCAGGAGCCTGGCACGGCAGGATGAGCGCATGTCAGAGATCACCGGCAGACGGTGGAACGGCAACATCCACTATCACCCCCACATCCTGCGCGCGGTTTCCGGCGGGGCCCGGCGCGCCCTCGACGTGGGCTGCGGCGAGGGCATGCTCGCCCGCGAACTCCGGCGGACGGTGCCGGAGGTCGTCGGCATCGACCTCGACGCGCCCAGCATCGAGCAGGCCCGTGAACACCCCGGCGACATCGACTACATCCTCGGCGACTTCCTGACCCACCCCTTCGAGCCGGCCTCGTTCGACGCCGTCGTTTCCGTGGCCACCCTGCACCACATGGACGCCGCGACCGGGCTGGCCCGCATGCGCGACCTGCTGCGTCCCGGGGGCGTCCTGGCCGTCGTCGGCCTGGCCCGCAGCACCATGCCCGCCGACCTGCCGCACGACTTGGCCGGCACCGTCCTCGGTGCCTTCTTCCGCGCCACGAAGGGCCACTGGCAGCATCCGTCCCCCATGGTGTGGCCGCCACCGGTGACGTTCCCGCAGATGCGGCAGCTGGCCGCCGAGCTGCTGCCCGGCTCTCGGTATCGCCGTCACCCGCTGTTCCGCTACAGCATCGTCTGGCGCAAACAGGCCTGAGCCGGGCTGCCCGCCCGTCAGCCGTCGAGCAACGCGTGGCCGCGACGTAGATCACGGCCCGGCCGACCCGGTGCTTGGTCACCAGACCGGCCGACGGCAGCAGAGTGAGCTGCTCGGAGGCGACGGCGCGCACCGGATAGGTGATGGCCGCCTGGCCGGGAAGCCACGGCAGGCGGGTGTTCGACGGCGGTGACGTCCGGTCGTGGCACCTGGCCGAGGTCGAGCGGGGCAAGAACGGCTCGCTGTTCCTGGACTGCCGCCGCTGAGACTCCGATCAAGCGGTGGCGCGGCGTACCGGGCGGTGGACCCGGTACGCCGCACCGCGGTCGTCTTCAGCAGGCCCGGGCCACCGGATGGTGCAGACGGTGCCGTTCAGGGTGAAGGCGGTGGGCAGGACGTCGGGGCCGCCGCAACACCACGCGGCCGCCTCCACCCCGGGGGCGGCAGCGCCCTTTATGCGACCCCCATGCGGCGTCACTGACCGGCACCGACCTCCACCTCCGCACCCCAGGCGGCGCCCTCTGCGCCTGCGGCGTCACCGTCGACGACACCCGCCGCATGGTCATCTGGGCGAAGAACACGATCCTCCGCCAGCAGGGCAAGGCCGCGGTACTCGCCGAGCTCCAGGCGGCGCCCGCCGACTGCGGCCCCGCCCGCGCGCTCCACCGCGCCTTCAACCCCGGTCTAGGCGCCCTTGATCTTGTGACACGATCGCGGAATGCTGCGACTCACCGATTTCATCATCGACTGCCCGGACACGATGAAGCTGGCGGCCTTCTACTCCGAGGTGACGGGTCGCCCGATCAAGGAAGGCAGCCACGAGGACTGGGCCGGCATCAAGTTCGGCGAGATCGAGCTGGCCTTTATCCGGGTGGACGACTACCGCGCTCCTCAGTGGCCCGACAGTGAGCACCCCAAGCAGTTCCACCTCGACTTCGAAGTGGACGAGATCGAGTCCGAGCAGCGCCGCGTCCTCGACCTCGGCGCGACGCTGCAGCAGGACTTCTTCGGCCCCAACGGCTACGGCTGGCGGGTTTACACCGACCCGATCGGCCACCCCTTCTGCCTGTGCCGCAACAAGGGCGTCATCTGGACCGACCAGGGCCTGATGATCTGACCAAAGCGCGACCAGGGCCTGTCTTGAAGCCATCTGCCCTGCTGCGCAACGACTTTGAGATGAGCCCGCGCGGCCGGCAGCGGCCGCCTGCCGTGCCTTCTTGTCGGCCGGCCAGGTTCCCGCAAGTACCGGTCGAAGTGGGGCCGCACCCTCGGCTCGTCCTTGTCGGCCGCCGCCACCTCGGCCTCCACCTCCCCCGGGGCACCGCCGTACATCACCAGCCACGCGGCCAACCGGAACGCGGTGTTCCGCGCGCGCTGTCCCGGCTTGCTCATCGACTCCGGCCGCTCCTCCACCGGCTCCCCGGCGGCCGCCGGTATCTGCGCCTTCTGGAACAGCTTGGGCAGCGACTTGTCGAACGTCCGCCGCACCCGAGGGCGCTCTCTTCGGCCGGCTCGGCCTGGATCACGTCGGGGTTCTCCCCGCGCAGCGCCAGCCGGATCGCGTACTCCCACCCCGCTTGTGTCCCCCGGCGACGACGACCGCTTCTCCGTGCCCTCGGTCCGCGACGCGATGGACGCCGACAACTTAGACGAGCCCGGCCTAGGGCACGTCCTGCGGGAGGCGCTGCACGAGGACTACGCCGACGACGACGCGATCGAGGCCGTGCTCGACGGAATGAGCGCGGCAGAGGCGTTCAGCTTCGAGAAGGCCTTGCGGCGAAGCCAGCGAGATGTCAGCCATGTCATGGCCAACCCGCTCGTCGGGCAGGGCCTGCGAACGGCACTTCCCGCCGGGGCCGGTGCCTTGGGCACGCTGATCGATGGCCCGACCGGTACCGCGATCGGCAGCAAGCTCGGCACCCTCGCAGCAGGCGCACTGACCCAGGCCGGCAAGCCCACGAGAGTGCCAGGCATCCCTTCTAGCAGTAGCGGCGGGGCCTTGCGCTCATTTCGGCCACGGGATCAGTCAGGACGACGGCGGAGCGCCGAGCGTGTGCAGACTGGGCGGTGTCAGCGTGCCGTCAGCGTCTTCCGCGCCTGAATCAGGGCGTCACGCGAGCAGGCCGTGGTGCCGCGCTCGGAGCCTGGCGGCTGCCGCACAGCATCACCGGCCCTGTTCAAGCTGTCCTCGCTCTGTGTCCCAACGCCCCGAACCGAGCTGCAGAGGGCCGGGGTGCCCCTACGAACACCCGGGCTGTGAGTGAAGGCGACGGCGTGCTCAGGCAGCGGTGACCACGTCTGCGTGAGCGGCCCGCAGCAGGGTGCGGGCGGCGTCCTTGGCGTGACGGGCGGGCTCTGGAGATCCGGAGATGGCCGCTGTGGTCATCGCGCCCTCGGCGAGGGGAACGAGCTGGTCGGTCAGCCGAGCGGGTGCGTCCGCGGCGGCCACGAGATCGGCGAGATAGCGCCGGAAGGCATCCTTGTGGGCCTTCGCGATGTCGGCCACGGCCTGGGACGTCGCTCCCAGTTCCCCGAAGGAGTTGATGAAGCCGCAGCCGCGGTAGTCCGGCTCGCTGAACCAGCGGTACAGCCAGTCGAAGACCGCCAGAATCCGCTGCGTAGGTGAGTCGTGGGCATCCACGTACCGAGCCAGATCATGGAGCCACCTCGCGTCCCGCCGCTTCAGGTACGCCTCGACCAGGGTGTCCTTGGAAGGGAAGATCTGGTACAGGCGCTTGAGGGGCACGCCGGAGGCGGTGCGGATCGCATCCATTCCCACCGACTGTATGCCTCGGCCGTAGAACAGTTCCTCGGCAGCGTCGAGGATCCGCTGCTCAGTCGTTTCGAGCTCCACGTCGATCACCCATTCTCGAAAACGAACGTTCTCTTACGGTACAGCGCTCCAGGTCGCAAGGCACATTCCCGGGCGTGGGCCTGACCGTCGCCGTAACGCGGCCTGCCCGGAGCGAGGCCGGGCAGGCCTGCCCTCTGCCTTCTCAAGCGAGCACAAGGCCCGCCCGGGACGCCCCGGCCGGTGCGTGGCGACGCGCACACCGGCGCGGTCCCGTCGGCGATGCCGTTCCTCAAGCGTCCCCGTCCAGTCCGTCAGCAACTCGACGATGCCCACGCCGTGGCCGTGCTCATCAAAGGGCGATCATGCCGTGCCGGTGCATGCCCGTACGAGCATGGGCCAGCGCCGGGGTCACGGGGGTTGTCCGGGGCTGCTCGCCGGACAAGGGCAGCGCCATCGGCGGGGGTTGCGTTGCGGTGTGCGAAAGGGTCATGGGAACGCTGCCGAAATCTGGAGCAACGACCCACGCTCACCGCAGGTGAGAGGGTCTTCAAGGCCTGCGAGGGAATCCTGAGGCCAAAGACCTCCAGGTACGCGGCGGCCCTTGCCGCAGGTACAGCCTCACGCACGAACGGCCACGCCGTGGATCCGGCGTCGGGCCCGGATCCACGGCGCGGGGGCGGGCGGTCAGAGGCCGAGGTCGCTCAGGCCGGGGTGGTCGTCGGGGCGGCGCCCGAGGGGCCAGTGGAACTTGCGCTCCGACTCCTTGATGGGGAGGTCGTTGATGCAGGCGTAGCGCAGTCGCATCAGGCCGTTGTCGTCGAACTCCCAGTTCTCGTTGCCGTAGGAGCGGAACCAGTTGCGTGAGTCGTCGTGGCATTCGTAGGCGAAGCGCACGGCGATGCGGTTGCCTTCGAAGGCCCACAGCTCCTTGATGAGCCGGTACTCCAGCTCCCGGTTCCACTTGCGGGTGAGGAAGGAGATGATCTCGTCACGGCCGGTGGCGAACTCCGCGCGGTTCCTCCAGCGCGAGTCCACGGTGTATGCGAGGGCGACTTTCTGCGGGTCGCGGGTGTTCCAGCCGTCTTCCGCCAGGCGGACTTTCTGGATGGCGGTCTCCCGGGTGAACGGCGGGAACGGAGGGCGTGCTTCGTCAGTCATGTCGCTTCCTTGGGCCTGTGCGAGAACGTTCGTTCTGGTGCGAGAACGAACGTTCTCACCGTCAAGCACGACCGTACGAGAACGACTGCTCTCGCGCAAGACCGACACGACCACGACCTGGCAGCCCTCCCCTCTGTCAAGCGGCGGCGCGGCGTACCGGGCGGTGAACCCGGTACGCCGCGCCGCGGTCGTCGTCTTCAGCAGGCCCGGGTCACCGGGTGGTGCAGACGGTGCCGTTCAGGGTGAAGGCGGTGGGCAGGACGTTGGGGCCGCTGTAGGCGCCGACGAAACCGATGGAGGTGGCGGCGCCGGAGGCGAGCCTGCGGTTGTCCGGGGTGCTGGTGACCGTCACCGTCCTCCCGCTCTGCGTCCAGTTGGCGCTCCATCCGCTGCTGACGCTCTGCCACGTGGTGGGCCAGGTGAAGCCGAGGGTCCAGCCGTCGAGGGCGGCGGTGCCGGTGTTGGTGATCTCGACGTTGCCGACGAATCCGCTGCCCCAGTCGGTGGTGTCCGTCAGACGTACGGAGCAGGAGCTCTCGGCGGGAGAGCCGGTGGTGAAGGTGAGCGGCGCGGAGGCCCAGGAGACGCGCCCGGCGGTGTCGCGGGCGATCACGTTGACCGTGTAGCGGGTGCCGGGAACGAGGTTGTGGACCACGTAGGAGGTGACGGAGGTCTCGCCGAGCTGTTCGGTGACGGCGCCGTTCTGGCGGTGGATCTCGTACTTGGCGACGGGAGCGGCGCCCGGTGCGGCGGCGGGCCAGGAGATGGTGGCGGTCCTGTCGGTGACACCGCTGACGGTGGGCTGCCCGGGAGCCGCGGGAGCGCCCGTGGCCGGCGCCGCGGGGTGCAGCACCAGCGTGGTCACCGAGTACGGCGGGAGGGTCTGGGTGGTGGCGGTGCCGCCGTGGCCGGTGGTGACGGACGTCGCGCCGTTGGTGAGGCTGGACACCGTGGGCGCCTCGTCGGCGGGGGCGAACCCGGCGTACCCGATCTTCACCTGGCGCTCGCTGTCGGGGTCGCGGTTCACCAGCAGCACGGCGAGGTCGCCGTTGGGGCGGCGGACGGCGTGCGCGGCGACCAGCGGCTCGTCGGTGGCCGCGCGGACGAACTGGTCGCCGGGATGCGCGAACGCGCTGACCATGGAGATCGCGTGGTAGGGGGCGAAGGGCGTGTTGAAGGGGGGTTCGCAGACGTCGCCCGTGCAGCCGGCGCTGGACAGCATGCCGAAGTCGCCGTAGTCGGTGTGGCCGGCGACGGTGCTGACGGTGCCGATGCCGTTGTGGACGTTCCACCAGTCGATCGTGAACAGTCCCTGTTCCATGAGAGCCGCGTAGGCGTCGGCGGCGAACAGCGCGGCGGGCTGCGTGTTGTACGCGATCCCGCTGTTGATCTCGGTCATGGCGATGCCGATGTCACCGGCGCGGGCGCCCGCGTGCTTGGCGATCTGCTGCTTGACCATGTAGATCATGTCGGGGATGTGCGCGGTCTTGGTGAGGACGTCGGCGACGTCGGTGTGCGGGGGATACCAGTGCAGGATGACGAAGTCGATCTTCGAGGCGGCGATCGACAGGACGGTGTCGTTCCAGGTGGCCTGGTCACCGTCGGCGACGATGCCGTCGGGCCAGTTGGCGGGGGCGGTGAGCACCGCGCCGATCTTGACGGTGGGATCGACGGCCTTCATGGCGTCCGAGTACTTCACGACGTTCCTGGCGTACTCCGCCGGGGTCTTGTCGGCGTGGTCGTCGGCCTCCCAGTCGGCGCCGTAGTGGCCGTTGCCGTAGTTCTCGTTGCCGATCTCCCAGTATTTGACGCCGTACCCCTTGGTGACGTTGGCGTACTTGACCCAGTCGGCGGCCTCCTCGGCGGTGCCGGTGCCGTAGTTGGCGATGACGATCGGCTGCGCGCCGGTGCGCTGCGCCCCGCGGATGAAGGTGTCGAAATCGGTGTTGGGGGCGACGTAGCCGCCGGGGGCGGTGTGGGTCTTCCAGTGGTAGATGTCGGCGTACGACCCGCCGGGGTAGCGCAGCATCTTCACACCGGCGGCCTTGAGGAGGTCCGCGGTCTCGTTCGTCCCGAGGTTGGAGTCCCAAATCGCGTGGTTGGTGCCCACCGCGGTGTCGGACGCGACCGCCAGGGCCGCGCGGGTGTTGACGGTGACGGTGACCGGCGTCGTCTCGGCGCCGGCGGAGGGGATTCCCGCGAGGGTCTGGGCGGCCACCGCTGCGCCCATGAGGAGCGCGAGGGCCGGCCTGGAGGTGCGCAGGGTGCTCATGACGTCCCTTTTCTGGAGGATCTTGCGGTGCGATGGTGATCAGGCCGTGTGGAACGGTCAAGGAGAGCGCCTAGTGCGCAGTCATGAGCTGCGGGGGAGTTAGGCGGGGCGTGCAACTTTCATTCGCCTGGTCTCACCGCCGGCGCGGGTGGATCGGCGGAATGTCGGTGGAGTTCGGCAGGATGGCCCCATGGCTTCCTGGCAGGAGATCGAGAAGGAGAATCCCACGCTGGCGGCGCGAGTGCTGGCGAGCATGGGAAAGGGCAGGCACAAGACCATGGCGACGCTGCGGCGGGACGGCTCGCCACGCATCAGCGGGACCGAGGTGGAGTTCAAGAACGGGGAGGTGTGGCTGGGGTCGATGCCGGGGGCGATGAAGGCGCTCGACCTGCGCCGCGATCCGCGGGTGGCGATCCACGGCCCCTCGGTCGACCCGGACGAGGCGGATCCGGCCTCCTGGGACGGCGAGGCCAAGCTGGCCGGCCGGGCCGTCGAGGTCACCGACCCGGCCGTGCGTGAGGCGTTCGGCGGGCCGCCCGGGCAGGATTTCCACCTGTTCCGGGTCGACGTGAACGAGGTGGTCTACACGCGCGTCGACGAGTCGGGGGAGCATCTGCTGATCGAGATGTGGCACGAGGGCGCCGGTCACCGGGTCGTCCGCCGCCGCTGACCCCTCCCCTCCGCAGGGGAGGGTGGTGCCCGGAAGGGGCGTCAGGACCTGAAGTGGGTGGGCATGTTCTGCCCGACCAGGCAGACGGCGGGCCGGGACCCGCAGACAAGGGCCTGCCCGGCGTACCCGCCGACGTCGGTGACCACATGCTGGGTCCGGCCCATGACGAAGGTGGGGGCCTGCAGGCCGTTGAGGTTCTGGTTGGACCTGCCCGCGCCCGACCGGCCCTGCGCACCGGCCGCGCGCCCGCCGCTGATGACCTGCCCCCCGCCGCCGCCACCGCCGGGGTGGGGCGCGTGGAACGCCGCGGCCGCCGTACGGGGATGGTGCGAGGCGACCCGCACCCCGGCCGAGTGCACCCTGGCCGACTGCACCTCGGCCGACTGCGCGGCGGAGACCCGCGCGGTTGGGGGCTGGGCGGCGGCGCTTCCCGCTGGTATGACAAGCACGGACACCAGCACGGACACCAGCACGGACACCACAACGGGCGTCAGCGCGGTGAGGAGCGCGGCCGCGGGTGGGGCCATCACCATCGCCGGGGTCGGGGCCGGCCGCCGGATCGCGGGGACCGTCGCTGTGCCTCTCGCGGGGACTGTCGCGGGGACTGTCGCGGTGTCTCTTGCGGGGACTGTCGCGAGGACCACGGCGCCGCGCGGGCTCCGCGTGCGGTAGCGGGACATCTCGGTGTGTGCCTTCCTGTTCCTGCCCCGGCGCTCGCTGTCGCTCGTTCCGGTTCCGCCGGGACGTGACCCTCCTACCCGGCGGGGCTCCCCGGTAGTTGCGCCCAGGGGCCAAGGAGCGGTGCGCTGTCGTCATGCACTCGGCATCACCGGGGCCCGCTGGACCGCCGTGCGGAAGGCCCTGCCGAAGGGACCGCCCCGATGGGCCGGATCGCATCCACGTGCAGCCGCCGGCTACCGGTTACGGCGCCAGGCGACGCCGGCGCCGGACGTGCCGACCGGCGTCTCCTAGTGGACGCTGAAACCGCCGTCGACGCAGATGGCCTGGCCGGTCACGTACGACGCGGCGTCGGAGGCGAGGAAGACGGCCACGCCGTGGAAGTCACCGGGAACGCCGTTGCGGCCGGTCATGCTCCGGGCGGCCATCGCCTCCACCCGCCCGGGGACGGCCTGGGCGGGCGCGGTCAGCGGAGTCAGCACGAATCCCGGCACGATCGTGTTGGCGGTGACTCCGCGGCCGGACCACGCCTCGGCCTGGGAGCGGGTCAGCCCGCACACGGCGGCCTTGGCCGCGCCGTAGACGCCGCTGTCGCCGAAAGCGCTGATCGACTGCTGGGAGCCGATGTTGATGATCCGTCCCCAGCCTCGGGCGGCCATCCGGGGGCCGAAGTGCTGCCCGAGCAGGAACGGCGCGGTGAGGTTGACGGCGATGGTCTGGTCGTAGTCGCCGGCGGTGAGGTCGGCCATGGGCCTGCGGATGTTGTTGGCGGCGTCGTTGACGAGGATGTCGATTCCGCCGAAGAATCCGTCCGCCTGCTCGCACACGCGGGCGATGGCGGCGCGGTCGCCGAGGTCGGCGCTGATCGTCGCCGCGCGCACCCCGTGGCCGTCGAGCCGGGCGGCGGCTTCGGCGAGTTCCCTCTCGCGGCGGGCGACCAGGACCACGGCCGCCCCCGCCCGCCCGAGGGCCTCCGCCATCGCGTATCCGATGCCGGAACTGCCTCCGGTGACCAGGGCCACCCGGCCGGTCAGCGAGAAGAGCTCTTCGATGTAGATCGGCACATCGGGCGACGCTAGCAGCGGTCCGTCCCGGTCCGGCGTCCGCCCTTGCCTGCTCCGCACCCCGTCCTGGTCACCCCGCACGCCGCGCCCCGGTCACGTACGCGCCGTGCGGAGGGGCGCGAGGCCTGCGCGCCGCGCGGGCGTCAGCCGGGGTCGGGGAACCGCCCGGTGGCCGCCGACTCCTCCGTGGCCACCGTCGCCTCGGCGGCGTGGGCGGCGACACCCGAGGACACGTCGGAGGAGATGTCGGAGGAGATGTCGTCGATGACGCCGTTCACGGCGTCGGTGACGGTCTCCTCGGCGTGCAGGTCGCGCATCGCGTCCTCGATCTTGCGCATGACCGTCTCCATGGTGCGCAGGGTCTCGGTGTCGAGCCGCCGCAGGAGGCGGACGTAGCCGCCCGTCCCGGCTTCGATGATCTCGCCGGTGAGCCGCCGCCCCGCCTCGGTGAGCTCGACCAGGCGTACGCGGCGGTCGTGGGGGTCCTCGTGCCGGGTGACCAGGCCCTGCGCGACGACCCGGTCGACGATGCCGGTGACGGTCGCCAGGCCGACGCCGAGGTGGCGGGCGAGCTCCTGGCCGGAGGTGGGCCCGGCGAACGTCAGGAACATGACGACCTTGAACTGCTGCATGGTCAAGGTGGACGCCATCAGCGGCATCGAGCGGTCGCGCGCGAAGAAGCGGCCCAGGCTACGCTGGAGATCCGCGAGCCTGGTGATGATCGATCCTCGCTCGGCCTCCTCTTCAGAGGTGTCCGGCTCCGGGGTGGCCTCCACCGTGCCGGTGGCGGGGGCATCCGGGCGGCCGGCCCGGGGGCGGGGGCCGCTCGTCCCGGGCGGCTCCGAGGCCGCGTCCACGCTCACCTCCCGGCTCGCGTACGGGCCCTCTTCGGGTCCCGTTCCGGTGCGGGGGCGTCGCTCGGCTGCGCTGTCGTTCACGTTCCACCTCTCGTCACGAGAGGTTACCAGCGTTTAATACACCGGCTAAATCTTAGGGTCATGCGAAGTGTTAGGGTTGCCCCAAACACTTCCTCCGTTGTCAGGAGTTCGGATGACCTCCTTGGCCAGGCTGAGCCTCGCCAACCGCGCACTCGTGATCTTGGTCGCGCTGGTACTCGCGGGGTTCGGCCTCTTCGCGATCCCCTCGCTGAAGCAACAGCTCTTCCCGTCCCTGGAGTTCCCGGCGGCCTTCGCGGTGGCGAGCTATCCCGGCGCCGCTCCCGACATCGTGGAGGAGCAGGTCACCAAGCCGATCGAGAGCGCCTTCCAGGGCATCGCCGGCGTCACCGACATCACCTCCACCTCCCGCGAGGGGGTGTCGCAGGTGCAGGTCGCCTACGAGTACGGCACCGACATCGACGAGATGACCGGCAAGATGCAGCAGGCCGTGAGCCGGATCAAGGCGCAGCTTCCGGCCGACGTCGACCCGCAGGTGGTGGCGGGCAGCACCGACGACATCCCGGTCATGGCGATCGCCGTGGGCGACGGCGGCGACGAGCACGCCATGGCCGACAAGATCGAGCGCATCATGGTGCCGGAGCTGCAGTCGATCGAGGGCGTCCGGGACGTCACCGTCAGCGGCGCCCGCGAGCAGCAGGTCGTCATCACTCCCGATCAGGGCAGACTGGCCCTGCTGGGGTTGTCGGCCGCCGCGATCCCCGACCTCCTGCGGACCAACGGAGTGTCCATCCCGGCCGGCACGCTGACCGAGGACGGCAAGTCGCTGACCGTGCAGATCGGCGATCCCGTCCGTACGGTGAAGGACCTGGAGAACCTGTACCTCACGCCCGCGAGCACGGCCGGGCAGGCGGGCGCGGGCCAGCGCGGCGCCGGCGCGGGGACGGGCGCGGGCCAGGGATTCCCCGGTCAGGCGTCGGCCGGCCGGGGCGCCGCTGCCGGGGGAGCCGGTGCGGCGGGCGCGGCGGCGCCGGTCCAGGCACCCAAGCCACCCAAGCCGGTCAAGCTGGGCGACGTGGCCGAGATCAAGGTCGAGAACGCCACCGCGACCACGCTCACCCGCACCAACGGCACCCCGAGCCTCGGCGTCTCGATCACCATGGTTCCCGACGGGAACGCGGTGCAGATCTCCCACGACGTCAACGACGCCCTTCCCGGGCTGACCCGCGCCCTCGGCGACAGCGCCGAGCTGAACGTCGTGTTCGACCAGGCGCCGTACGTCGAGAGGTCCATCGAGGACCTCGCCACCGAGGGCCTGCTGGGCCTGGCGTTCGCCGTACTCATCATCCTGGTGTTCCTGCTGTCGGTGCGTTCGACGCTGGTCACGGCGGTGTCCATCCCGTTGTCGGTGGTGATCGCGCTGATCGCGCTGTGGGCGGGCGACTACTCGCTGAACCTGCTGACGCTGGGCGCGCTGACGATCGCGGTCGGCCGGGTGGTCGACGACTCGATCGTGGTCCTGGAGAACATAAAGCGTCATCTCGCCTACGGCGAGGAGAAACGGCGGGCGGTCCTGACGGCCGTGCGCGAGGTGTCCGGCGCGGTCACCGCCTCCACGCTGACCACGGTCGCGGTGTTCCTGCCGATCGGCTTCGTCGGCGGGCTGGTCGGGGAGCTGTTCAGCTCCTTCGCCATCACGGTCACCGTGGCGCTGCTGGCGTCGCTGCTGGTCGCGCTGACCGTCATCCCGGTGCTGGCGTTCTGGTTCCTCAAGGCGCCGGAGCTCACCCCGCAGGAGGCGCAGGCCGTACGCGAGGACGCCGAGCGCCGGGAACTGCGCAGCCCGCTGCAGCGGATCTACCTGCCGGTGCTGCGCTTCGCGACCCGGCGGCGCCTGGTGACGGTGCTCATCGGCGTCGTGGTGTTCGCCGCGACGATGGCGCTGGCGCCCAAGCTGAAGACCAACTTCCTCGACTCCTCCGGCAACGACACCACACAGATCAGCCAGCGGATGCCGACCGGGACCGACCTCGCGACCACCGACGCGGCGGCCAAGAAGGTCGAGGAGGTGCTGGCCGCCGACAAGGACGTGAAGTCCTACCAGGTGACGGTCGGGGGCGGCAACCGCTTCCTCGGAGGGCTGGGCGGCTCCGCCGACCGCGCCTCCTACTCCGTCACCCTGGAGGAGGGCGTGGACACGCCCGTCCTGGAGGAGCGGCTGCGGGAGCGGCTCAAGGGCCTGACCGGCATCGGCGACATCACCGTCGGCGGCAACGGCGGCGGCGGGTTCAACTCCGACCAGGTGCAGGTCATCGTGCAGGGGCCGGACCAGGACGAGCTGAAGACGGCCGCCGCCTCGGTCCGCGACGCCATGACCGGCGTGGGCGGCCTGCGGGACGTCACCTCCAACCTCGAAGACAGCATCCCCCGGGTCGAGGTGCACGTGGACCGCGAGAAGGCCGCCGCCCGCGGCCTCACCGAGGCCGCCGTCGGGCAACTGGTCGCGCAGGCGTTCCGCGGCGCGCCGGTCGGCTCGATCGACGTGGACGGCCGCTCCAGCGACGTGATCCTGCGCGGGGCCGGCGACGCCCCCGACGACCTCGCCGCGATCAAGAAGCTGACCGTTCCGACCGCGACCGGCCTGGTGAAGCTGTCCGACGTGGCCGACGTCGTCCAGGCCGACGGGCCGACCCAGATCACCCGCCAGGACGGCGACCGCACCGCGACCGTGTCGGGCGCGGCCGACGCCTCCAACCTGGGCGCGATCACCACCAAGGTCACCGAGAAGCTCAAGACGCTGACGCTTCCGGCCGGGGTGACGTACAAGATCGGTGGCGCGAGCTCCGACCAGCAGAAGGCGTTCGCCGACCTGGGCATGGCGATGCTGATCGCCATCGCGATCGTCTTCATGATCATGGTGGCGACGTTCCGCAGCCTGGTGCAGCCGCTGATCCTGCTGGTGTCGATCCCGTTCGCGGCGACCGGCGCCATCGGGCTGCTGCTGGTCACCGACACCGCGCTCGGCGTGCCCGCCCTGATCGGCATGCTGATGCTGATCGGCATCGTCGTCACCAACGCCATCGTGCTGATCGACCTGATCAACCAGTATCGCGAGCAGGGGCTCGGCGTGACCGAGGCGGTCATCGAGGGCGGGCGGCGCCGCCTGCGTCCCATCCTGATGACCGCGATCGCGACGATCTGCGCGCTCACCCCGATGGCGCTGGGCGTGACCGGGTCGGGCGGGTTCATCTCCCAGCCGCTGGCCATCGTCGTGATCGGCGGCCTGCTCTCCTCCACCCTGCTCACGCTGGTCCTGGTGCCCGCCCTCTACGTCATCGTCGAACGGCTGAAGGAGCGCATGCGCCGCACTCCCGCGCGGCCCGGCGGCGACGACGGCGAGGTCACGGTGTACGACGAGGAGGCCCTCGAACCCGCCCGATGAGAGCCCCGTCAGGGTCCCGGTGACGGCCCTGTGCAGGCACCATGGAGGAAGGGAGGACCCCGGGACGGTCCCCGCGACGACCGTCCCGGGGACCGTCCCGGGGTCCTCCCGCGTTCGGCGTCCGGCGGACCTCAATAGACTGGGCCAACGTGAGTGCCAAGCCGCGTATCCCGAATGTCCTCGCCTCCCGTTACGCCTCGCCGGAACTGGCCCGCCTGTGGTCACCCGAGCACAAGGTGGTGCTGGAGCGCCGGCTCTGGCTGGCCGTGCTCAAGGCCCAGGCCGACCTCGGGATCGACGTACCCGAACAGGCGATCGCCGACTACGAGAAGATCGCCGAGCAGGTCGACCTCGCCTCCATCGCCGACCGGGAGAAGATCACCCGGCATGACGTGAAGGCCCGCATCGAGGAGTTCAACGCCCTCGCCGGGCACGAGCACGTCCACAAGGGCATGACCTCCCGCGACCTGACCGAGAACGTCGAGCAGCTGCAGATCCGCGACAGCCTGCTGCTGGTACGCGACCGGGTCGTGGCGCTGCTGGCCCGCCTGGCCCGCCTGGCCGCCGAGCACGCCGACACGGTCATGGCCGGCCGCTCGCACAACGTCGCCGCCCAGGCCACCACACTCGGCAAGCGCTTCGCCACCGCCGCCGACGAACTGATCGTCGCCTACGAACGGCTGGAGAACCTGCTGGAGCGCTACCCCCTGCGCGGCGTCAAGGGCCCCGTCGGCACCGCGCAGGACATGCTCGACCTGCTCGGCGGCGAGGACCGGCTGGCCGCACTGGAGGACCGCGTCGCCGCGCACCTCGGCTTCGCCCGCCGCTTCACCAGCGTCGGCCAGGTCTACCCCCGCTCGCTCGACTACGACGTGCTGACCACCCTGGTGCAGCTGGCCGCCGCCCCCTCCTCGCTGGCCAAGACCATCCGGCTGATGGCCGGGCACGAACTGGTCACCGAGGGCTTCAAGGAGGGCCAGGTCGGCTCCTCGGCGATGCCGCACAAGATGAACACCCGCTCCTGCGAGCGCGTCAACGGCCTCGCCGTGGTCCTGCGCGGGTACGCCTCGATGGCCGGGGAGCTCGCCGGAGACCAGTGGAACGAGGGCGACGTGTCCTGCTCGGTGGTGCGCCGGGTCGCGCTGCCCGACGCGTTCTTCGCCTTCGACGGCCTGGCCGAGACCATGCTGACCGTGCTCGACGAGTTCGGCGCGTTCCCCGCCGTCATCGAGGCCGAGCTGGGCCGCTACCTGCCGTTCCTCGCCACGACCAAGATGCTCATGGCCGCCGTGCGGGCCGGGGTGGGCCGCGAGACCGCCCACGAGGTCATCAAGGAGCACGCCGTCGCCTCGGCGCTCGCCATGCGCTCGCGCGGCACCGGAAACGAACTGCTCGACCGCCTCGCCGCCGACGAGCGCTTCCCGCTCGGGCGCGCCGAACTCGGCGCGTTGCTCGACGACCGGTCCTCCTTCGCCGGGGCCGCCGCCGGTCAGGTCGCGGCGGTCGTCGCGCGGGCCGAAGAGATCACCGCGCGCCATCCCGGCGCGGCCGCGTACACCCCCGGCGCGATCCTGTAGGGACGCCGATGCGGCTGAGCCCGCTGGCCGGTGAGGCCGAGGTCGCCGCCGCCTCAGGCGACGACGACCTCGTCGTGTGGGCGGCGCAGGGCATGCGGCCCGGCGTCCGCGCCTGGGCGTACGGCGAGGCGGTGGCGGTGGCGAGCCCCGCGGCGGCGCGGCGCGACCGGCTCGCGGTCACGGGCGAGCCGGCCCAGGTCGTCCCGCTCCTGCGGCACGCCCTGGCCGAGGCGGGCCCGTCGTTCCGGCCGCTCGGCGAGGCCGCCCTCATGGAGGAGGTGGTCCGCGCCGCGCCGGAACTGGAGCCGGTGGGTCACTTCACCTGGATGGTGACCGAGAAGCTCGCCCCGCCGCGCGCGGGCGCACCCGGCCTCGCGGACCGCGCGCCGGAAGGGGCGCCGGACGGTTCCTCGGAGGCCGCCTGGCTGGAGCCCGGCGAAGAGCGGGAGGTGGCCGCGCTGCTCGCCGCCGCCCACCCCCGCTCGTACGCCGTGCCGGGACTGCCGGGCGTACGCCGGTGGGCCGGGATCCGCGACGGCGCGCGGTCGCTGCTGGCGGTCGCGGCCGACGCGTGGTCAGCGCCGTCCGTGGGACTGCTCGCCGGTGTCGCGACCGCGGTGCCCGCCCGGGGGCACGGGCTGGGGGAGCGGGTGTGCCGCTTCACGGCGTCCGCGCTGCTCGACGCGCACGGGCGGGTGGCGCTGATGGTGGACGACTGGAACGCCCCGGCGATCGCCGTCTACGAACGGCTGGGTTTCACCCGCCGCGGTCTCGGCGTCGCCGCCGTACGCGGCTGACCCCGGCGTCAGGCGGGCTGGAACAGCTCGATCAGGTTGCCCGCGGGGTCGGCGAGCAGGATCTGCCGCCCGCCGGGGCCGGTGACCACATCGCTCCGGAACGGCAGCCCCGCGGCCCGCAGCCGGGCGACCTCGGTGTCCAGGTCGTCGACGATCAGGTGGACGCGGTTACGGCCGGCGGCGCCCGCGTCGTCCGGGGTGGCTCGGGCGCCGGAACTGGCGGGCCCGGACAGCAGCAGCCGCAGTGGCCCGCGTACGACGTCGGCGAAGGCGGGCGCGGCGCCGGCCCGCAGGGTGAATCCCAGATGCATCGTGTAGAAGTCGACGGCCGCCTGGACGTCGTCGACGATGTAGCGGACGCCGGCGAACCGGTCGGGCGATGTCATGACTGGGCCTCCTCGGCCGGGTTCTCCCCTGCGGGGTGGGTGAGGACGGGCAGCAGATAGCGGATGCGGGTGTCGATCTCTGCGGCGGCGCGTTCGACCGCCGGGTCGCCGGCCTGGCCCGTCTCGTCGCCGGGGGCGGCCGGGTCGGGGATGCTCCAGTGCAGGCGCCGCGGGTGGCCGCCGAGCTCCGGGCAGACCTCACGGACCTTGTCGCACAGGCTGATCACGTAGTCGAAGCGGCGGCCGTTCAGCGTGTCCAGATGCCGGGGACGCCGGTCGGCGATGTCGATGCCGTACCGCCGGCGCAGCACCCGTACGGCGCCGGGGTGCGTGCGGGGCTTGGGGTGGCTGCCCGCGCTGGCCACGTCGGCGCGGCCGCCGGCGCGGTGCCGCAGCAGTGCCTCGGCGACGGGTGAGCGGGCGCTGTTGCCGGTGCACACGAACAGCACCGAAGACGTCACCGCGTCGCCGGTCGCGGCCGCCGGCGGGGCGGGGACCAGGCGGAGCGCGGGATGCAGGGCGGTGCCCGCGGCGGCCAGCGTGTCCGCGCAGCGTTCCAGGTCGAGGCGGTAGTAGCTGTCGCGGCCGTCGTGACTGCTGCGCCGGGCCGCGACCAGCCCGGCCGAGCGCAGGAGCCGCAGATGGTAGGAGATCACGTTCTGCGGCTCGCCGACCAGCGTCACCAGTTCCCGCACCCGCAGGTCACCGTACGCGAGCTCGCTCAGCAGCCGCCACCGCACCGCGTGCGCGGCCAGCCGGACGAACACCGGCGGGACGGCTTGCGCGGACGGCACCATGACGAGCATGGTACATCAAACTGCTTTGATTGATCTGTCCCGGTGCCGGGCCGGCCGTTCCCGTTCAGGCGGCGCGGACGGACTCGGCCAGGCGTAGATTCAGGCCGTCCAGCACGCCGGTCAGATCACGCAGGGTGGTGATCCTCGCGACCGGTTCCGCGGACGAGGTGAACGCGGGGGAGGGCTCGGCGCGGTAGCGGTCCAGCCAGACACCGTGCATACCCACCCGTGTGGGCGCGACGGCGTCGAGCAGCAGGTTGTCACCGACCATCAGCACTTCCTCGGGCCGCAGCCCCAGCTTCGCCGCCGCCCGCAGGTAGCACTCCGGGGCCGGCTTGAACGCGCCGAGCGTGTCCGGGGTCAGGACGACCTCCATGCGGTCCATCAGCCCCAGGCGGCGCAGTTTGGCCTCCTGCTGCACCGGATCGCCGTTGCTGAGCACGCCCAGCGTCAGCTCGTCGCCGAGCGCCGCGAGGGTCGCGGCCACGTCGGGGAAGGCGGCCCAGGCGTCCTCGTAGTGGGTCAGGAAACCGGCGAAGGCCGTGTCCGGATCGGCCGGCGCGGGCATGCCCAGCCGGTCGCAGAACTCCCGCAGCCGCCTGCGCCGCTGCTCGGCGAACGAGCACTCGCCGGCGTGCCAGGCCGGAAGATGCTTGTCCTCCAGGTCGAGCCACAGCGCCGGCGCCTCCGGCAGCAGCTCATGGCCGGGGCAGACCGTCTCCATCCAGCGGGTCGCGGCGAGGGCGACGGCCCGGCGGTGGTCGAAGAGGGTCTCGTCGAGGTCGAACAGAATGGCCCTGATCACGAGTCCCCATCCTCGGGGGGATGTGTTTCCGGTGCGTTTCGGAACCGTGAAAGCCTGGGTGAAGATCGCAGTCAAGTTCCGGCCTTTGGTGGATCGAGTAGGAAATTTCCTACTCGAAGATGACGGGTAGGATATTTCCTACGTATTATGCAGTGCGTGGACACCACTCCCGCCGCTCGGGCGGAAGACGCGATCTTCGCCGCGCTCGCCAGCCCGGTGCGGCGCGAGGTCCTGCGCCTGCTGCGCGAACGGGGCCCCCAGTCCGTGCAGGACCTGGCCTCCGGCTTCGCGATGGCCCGGCCCAGCTTCTCCGAGCACCTGCGGGTGCTGCGGGAGGCGGGCCTGGTGAGCGAACGCCGCGACGGCAGGCGCAGGCTCTACCGCCTGGAGGCCGTCCCGCTCGTCCGCGTCCGCGACTGGCTCGACCCGTACGAGCGGTTCTGGCGCGGCAGGATGACCGGTCTGCGCGACCTGCTCGACGACATGGAAGACGTGAACGACAGCCGGGACGCGGCCGCCCTTGGCCGCGCCGGAGACCAGGAGACGACATGAACGGCGCCGACGACCCGACCGTGCTGCGGCTCGACGAGTTCCTGGCACACCCGCCCGCCCGCGTGTGGCAGGCCCTGACCGACCCCGGGCTGCTCGCCCGGTGGTTCATGCCGGGAGACTTCCGCCTGACCGTGGGTCACCGGTACACCATGACCGGCATGGCGATGCCCGGCACCGGGTTCTCCGGCACCGTGCAGGCCGAGGTGCTGGCCTTCGAACCCGAGCGCATGCTGCGCCTCGGCTGGCGCGACGCCGACCCCGCCAGCCCCGCGGCCGCCGACTGGACGATCACCTGGACACTCGAACCCGAAGGCAGGGGCACCCGGCTTTTCCTCACCCACGAGGGCTTCGATCCGGGCAGCGAACTGCAGCGGCGGGCCCGCTCCATCATGGACGGCGGGTGGCGCCACCTGCTGACGGACCGCCTCCCCGCCGTCCTGTGACCACCGGTCCCGGCCCGGGTGGCGGAGGGACGGCCGGGTGAAACTTTCCGGCCCTGACCGCGGCCGAGCAGGGGCGACGCGGCGGCATTAGTTTGGACGGTTGACTTATTCCGGCCGGCGATCTTAACGTGCGGAGGCTCTCGCTCCGCGTGCGGTGCGAGCAGCGGCTTTCCGTCCACGATGGCCCGTCCCGAAGGAGCGCAGAATGCCCGACACCACGCCCGGGACGGCGGTTCCCGGACCGTACGGCGGCCGTCGCGGCGGCACCGCGGCTCTGGCGGCCGCGCTGGTCGTGGGCGGCCTCGTCGCCGGGGCCCCGGGAACGGCGACCGCAGCGACCGGCTGCGCCGTCACCTACACCACCAGCGACTGGCCGGGCGGCTTCAGCGCCGCCGTCACCGTGCAGAACCTGGGCAGCGCCATCGACGGATGGACGCTCGCGTTCACCTTCCCCAGCTCCGGCCAGAAGGTGACCACCGGCTGGTCGGCCACCTGGAGCCAGAGCGGACAGAACGTCACGGCCACGAACGTGGACTACAACGCCGCCCTCGCCACCGGCGGGTCGGTCTCGATCGGGTTCAACGGCTCGTGGTCGGGTTCCAACCCCAAACCGACGGCTTTCACGCTCAACGGCGTGACCTGCACCGGGTCCACCACCACCTCGTCACCCACCCCCTCGGTGACGCCCACCGTCACACCCACCATGACGCCCTCGGCGACTCCCACAGTGACGCCCACAGTGACGCCCACCATGACACCCACGGTGTCGCCTTCCGCGACGCCGACGGCGACGCCCACGACCGGGAAGCCCACCGTCGCCGCCGACGGCACCGGCACCTACCGGACGGTGCAGGCCGCGATCGACGCGGTGCCCACCGGCAACTCCAGCAGGAAAGTGATCACGATCAAGCCCGGCACCTACCGGGAGATCGTCACCATCCCGGCGAACAAGCCGTACATCACCCTGCAGGGACTCGGCACTTCGGCCAGGGACGTCCTGATCGTCAACAACCACGCGGCCGGTGCGTACGGCACGTTCAACAGCGCCACCGCGTTCGTCAACGGCCACGACTCCGCCCTGACCAACCTGACGGTCTCCAACGATTACGTCGAGGACGGCTCCACCGTCAACCAGCAGGCCGTCGCGCTGAACCTCAACGCCGACCGGGCGATCCTGTCGAACGTACGACTGCTGGGCGACCAGGACACCTTCCTGATCAACGCCTCCGCCCGCGCGTACGTCAGAAGCTCCTACATCGAGGGCACGGTCGACTTCGTCTTCGGCGACGGCACCGCCGTGCTGCACGACTGCGACATCTACGAGAAGCGCAGCAGCGGCGCCCCCATCACCGCGGCCAGGACCGACGCCGCCAAGCCCTACGGGTTCCTCATCTACAAGTCCCGGATCAGCGGCGCGACCGGCGACACCACCCAGCTGGGGCGCCCCTGGGGGCCCAACGCGCAGGTGCTCTACCGGGAGTCCACCCTCAGCTCGACCATCAAGACCTCCCAGCCCTGGACCGACATGTCCGGCAACTCCTGGAAGAACGCCCGCTTCTTCGAATACCGGAACACCGGCGCCGGGGCCACGGTCAACGCCAACCGCCCGCAGCTGAGCGACGCCCAGGCCGCCAACTACACCCCGCAGAAATACCTGGCCGGCTCCGACGGCTGGAACCCCGTGAGCTGACCCCCTGAGCTGACCCCCTGAGCTGAGTGTCGTGAGCTGAGTGTCGTGAGCTGAGCCTGCCCGGCCGACGCACGGCCCGGAGGGAGCGGCCCAGAAGAGCGAGCCGGGGGAGCGGCGCGCAGTTCAGCCCTCCCCGGGAACGCTCTCCCCGCCGTGGGCGGTGTGCCCGGCCGGGCCGCCGCCACGGCGGCGCAGCAGCGGGTGCGACCCCATCGCCACCTCCAGCTCCCCGGGCAGATCGTCGCGGTAACGACCGAGCGTCGACAGGTCGCTGTGCCCCAGCACCCGCCGCACCGCGTCCATGTCCGTGCCGTCGGCCAGCAGGTGCGTCGCCGTCGTGTGCCGCAACCCGTGCGGCGTCACCTCCCTGCTCCGCCCGGGCTCCACCCGCCGCCGCACCCGGTCGATCACCGCCTGCACGTCGCCCCGCGCCAGCCGCCTGCCCCGCCACGACAGCAGCAGCGCCTTCTCGCCGGCCCCGGCCGCGCGCACCGCGAGGTACGCGTCCAGCGCGGCGGCCACATCACGGGGGAGCGGAACGTCGCGGGTACGCCCGCCCTTGCCGAAGATCCGCCAGTAGCGCATCCCGTCGTTGGTGTAGAAGTCCTCCACGTTCGCCCGCACCAGCTCAGACACCCGCGGCCCCAACGCGGCCAGCAACATCACCACCAGCGCGTCACGTACCTCGGTCCGCTGGTCGGCCCGGCGGCGGCGCCCGTCCGAGCCGCCCGGCTCAGGCGGCGGAGCGGGGGAGCGGGCCGCCTCGATCAGGCCCTCGGCCTGCTCCCGCGTCAGCGCCCGGCGTTCCGGCCGCAGCCCGCCCCGCTCCCGCGCCCGCACCGACGAGGCGGCCATCGGGTCCAGATGCACCCACCCCGCCGACGCGGCATGCCGGAACAACGCCGACACCGATCGGCGGAACCTGGCCTGCGACGCCGCGCTCTGTCCCGGACCACCCCGTGGCGCCGGCCCGCGCGTCCCGCCTCCGCGGGGGACACCGGCACGAGCAACGCCGTCGCCCGCCACGCTTCTGCCGGCCGTGCCGTCTCCCGCCGCCGCGCCGCTCTCCCCGCTCCGCCGGCGTTCGTCCGGCTTGCGCGCGAACGCCAGCAGCACCGCGTCCACGTCCTCACCGGTGAGGTCGTCCAGGACCCGGTCGTCTCCCGCCAGCCGTACGAACGTGGCCACGTCCCGCGCGTACACCTCGGCGGTGGCGGGCGACAGTGCCCCGGTCACGGTCTTCGCGCGGACCAGCTCCACATAGCGGTCCGCGGCCTCCTGCACGGTCAGCCGGTTCACCTGCGGGGGCAGCATGATCGACACCGTACCGCCCGGGACCGACAACAATCACCCGGCCCGGCAGCGGCACGGAACCGGCGCGGCCGCCCCCCTCGACGCAGGCGCCGTTTCTACTCCACGACGAGCGAGTCGACGAACCGTTCCGCCTCGCTCTGGCTCATGCCGGTCTCACCGCGCACCAGGAAGACCGCCTGCTCCACCCGGCCGGCCGCCTTCATCTCCCGCGCCCGCGCGGCCAGGTCGTACCCGTGATGCGCCGTCGCCACGGGCAGCGACCGGCCCGCGCCGATCCCGTCGGCCAGATCCTTGGCCTCCTTCAGTCCCAGCCCGGTCTCCTCGCGGATCAGCTTGATCGCCTCGACCTTCTTGTTCTCCGCGTACAACTCCCGGACGCGCTGCTGCAGAGCGGCCGAAATCGGCGGCACCATGCCGGGACTACGCCAGGCGAGCGGCCCGGCGGGCCGCGCACCGGCCCGCGCGGCCGCGAAGACGACACCGAGCAGCGCGACCACGATGATGGCGAGGACCAGTAACTCGAACGGACCCACATCAGGCATGCGGTGATCGTAAAACGCGCGTCAACGCCACGGTGGTCTCAGCCGGAATTCCGGTACACATCGCCGCCGCGCGGAGCCCATGGTCGCGTCCGATGGTTCCGCGGCAGGCTGCCGACGTCCGGTTGGCCGGCCCTCCTCCCGCTTCACCGTACGAGAGGAGGGCCGGCCGTACGTTCAGCTGTAGGAGACAGACTGCACGGTGCAGTTGGTCTGCCACGGCCCAGGGTAGACCGGGGCGGTGGTGCAGGCCCAGGTGCCGGTGACGGTGGTCGTCCCCGCGGGGATGCTGGCATAAGCGGACGAGCCGAAGAAGTCGTACTGGTGTCCGCCGCTGCAGATGCCGCCGGCGCCGACGGCCGTGGTCCCGCTGGGCACCGTCTGGGTGAACCGCCACGAGTGCGTGGCAGGGACGGCGGTCGCGCTGCTGTAGGGCACCGACCCGCCGCCGGAAGGAATGGCGCCGAACCACAGGTCGGTGGCGTACCAGTCGGAGGTGTCCCCGAAATAGTTCACGTTGAGGCAGTCGACCGTGAACTGCACCGTGATGCCGGACGCCATGGCCGGCTGAGGTGCGGACACCAGAGCCAGCACCCCGGTCGTGACCAGCGCAGAACCGAGCGCCAGCGCCCGCCGAGCCGATTTCGCAGCGAACATGTCTATCCCTTCTCCGGCCACACCTGTGCCACCGCGAATTCATCATCGCCGCCGGGAACGGTCAATCACCGAGATTTTCGGCGCAGACCGAAAGTTCTCCCGAAACGGCGAGTGAAATTACCGCTGCGGAGAATACGGAGTCCGAAACTGCGGGGGTGCTCACCTGCGGGCGCAGTACATGCAGCAGCGATCAATTGGTCGCCTGTCGGCGCCCATCCGGAAACGTGATTTCTGGATGGGCGACCAGTCCGGAAAGATGACCTGTCGCCCTCGTGAAAAGTTCACTCCCGCAAGCGCGTGCTCACCTCGACAGGAGGCGACGGCGCAGCAGGAGCCCGGCGCCGGCCGCCAGGGAGATCGTGAGGCCGGCCAGCACGTACATCCGCCCGTCCGGCCCGGCCTCGCCGCCGCCTCCGGTCGCGGCCGCGCCGATCGGAGTCGCGACCGCGACCCGGGCCGCCGGGGCCACCTCGTCGTCTTCGTCGGGTACTGCGGCGGTCACCGTGGCCGTCACGGTCCGGGTCGGCCTGGGGCTGCTGCCGGTGCCGGCGGTGGCGCTCGCCGAGGAAGTCGAACTCGGGGAGGGAGTGGCGCTCGTCTGCCCGTCGCGGGTGACGGTGAGGGTGTAGGCGGTGAGCTCGTCCACGTTCCGCACCTCGCACTCGATCGTCGGCGAGGTCGGCAGGGGGCCGATGTTGACGGCGGCCGGCCGCACCGAGGCCGTGCCCGCGTTCGACGAGGTCGTCTTCATGTTCACCACGGCCGTCGGCAGCGGGATGATCTGCCCGCCGCCGACCGTGCTCAACGGCTCGCTCACGCCGGTGGCGGATGTCAGGTTAGCGATCCCGGTCAGGGCCGCGTACGCGTAAAGCTTGACGCCGGAGAGCCCATCGGCCGGCGCCCGCAGTTCGCGGCCGGTCACGTACGTCCCGCGCCAGCCGATGGACATCTGCCTGCCCGTCGTGGCGTCGTCCGGCATGGTCAGCTCGACATTGATCTGAACGTTCTGCTTCTCGGTCACGCCTTCGGTGGTGCACTCGTACTCGACGACCTCGGCGGCCAGGCGCAGGCCGCGCTCCGCGGCCGGCAGGGGAGCGGCCTGAACCGGGTGACACAGCAGCGCGAGGCAACCCGCGAAGACGAACGAGACCACCGCACGCATACGCAACGCCGGCTCCTGACGGGACTCATGGGACGTCGGGGACCTACATGAGACGTGGCACGGCGAAGATCGGTTGCCAGGCGATCAGCGGATCAGCGAACCGGATGATCGTGGGGGAGGGGACGCGCGGCCTCGGCGCGCAGACCGTCGAGGAAGAACGCCAGGAAGCGGCGCCACGTGTCCGGAGCGGTCTCCATCGACTCCCGGATGACCTGGGACATCGCCCAGACCAGGGTCACCAGGTCCCCAGCCTCGAAATCGGCGCGCAGGCGGCCCGCGGCCCTGGCCCGCTCGATGATGCGCTCGACGTCGAGGAAGCCGCGGTGGCACGCCTGGCTCATGTCCGTCGCCAACGAGAAGCTTTGCGTCAGGGCGTCGTTGAGGCCGTGGTCCTCGGCCTGCAGGGTGAACAGCCCTTCGAGGAAACCGGCGAAGCCCGCCCAGGGGTCGGGGTCGGCCAGGGCCGCCGCGGCGATCTCGTCGAGGGCGGCCATCCGCTGGGGGAGGATCGCGCCGAGCAGCGCCTCCCGGGTCGGGAAGTGGTTGTAGAGGGTCCCGATGCTGACGCCGGCACGGCGGGCGATGTGCTCCAGCGGAGCGTCGAGTCCGCGCTCGGCGAGGACCTGGGTGGCCGCGACCAGCAGTTTGTCGCGGTTGCGCGCGGCATCCGACCGCAGCGGTTTCGATCCGGCTGCCATGCCTCCCATCATACGAACATGAGGGCTGCCTCAAGTTTGTGGTAGCGTCCCGAACAAGTTGAGAAGACCCTCAACTTTTCTCGCCTGGAAAGGTGCCTCATGCCTGCAGCAGCGCGCAAGACCGTCGTCGTCCTCGGTGCCGGGCCCGGGCTCGGCATGTCCATAGCGCATCGGTTCGGGCGCGAGGGATACGCCGTGGCGCTGATCTCCCGGACGGACGCCCGGCACCCCGGATATCTGGCCGCCCTGGCCGAAGCGGGGATCGAGGCGGCGTCCTTCGCCGCCGACGTACGCGACCGCGACCGGCTCCTGTCCGCACTGGACGCGATCACCGAACGGTTCGGCACGATCGACGTGCTCTACTACGGCCCGGGAGCCGCTGACCTGGACGCCCCACGCCGGCCGATCACCCAGACGACCTCCGACGACGCCAGAGAGGCGATGAACATCCTGTATCCGGCCGTCGACGCGGTCGGCGCCGTACTGCCCGGCATGGTCGAGAGAGGGGAGGGCGGGCTGCTGTTCGCCGGCGGGCTGAGCGCCGTCATGCCGATGCCCGCGCTCGGCGACCTGGCGCTGTCGGCGGCGGCGCTGCGCAACTACGCCCTGACCCTCAACGCCGCGCTGGCGGGGGAGGGCGTGTACGCCGGGAGCCTGATCATCGGGGGACTGGTCGAACGGGGCGACATCTATCGGCTGGTGACCTCCCAGCCCGAGCGCTTCGGCGATGTGGGGAGCAGGTCCCTCGACCCGGACATGATCGCCGACACCGCCTGGGACCTCTACGCCAAGCGCGACCGCCCCGAGGCGACCTTCAGCGCCTTCCAGTAGGGCGGGGCGTTCTGGGGAGCTGCCAGGCGGTGCAGGTGATGGCCGAGGGCGGTTCGGCGGCGCGGCCGGGCAGGGCGGCCTGGAACCCCGACGTCAGGGAACGGGCGGGATCCGGATGATCCGGTCGGGCGGGAACGGCGTCCACGTGCCGTTTCCGGGGTTCGTCCCCGCGCCGTCGTGGTTGCTCGTCGTCACCCAGAGCCAGCCGTCCGGGCCGACGGCCACCGTGCGCAGGCGGCCGTACGTTCCCTGCAGCGCGGCCACAGGCGTGCCCGATCCGCCGGTCGCCGGCACCGCCCACAACCGCGTTCCGCTCCGCCGGCCGCCGCGCCTTCCAAGGCGGTTTCTTATACCCAACAGAATCCACCTTCTGTCCGGTATATGACGATTTGCGGCTTTCTGGAGAGAAGGGGTGACGGGGAGGCGAGGTGCGGGTTCGCCAATGGACGGGGCCCGGCGCGGGGCGAGGCGACGCTGTCCGGTGATTTCCGCCGGTCCCGTGGAGGGTCGAAGCCGGTGACGCCTCGGATCGGCGTCCGAGGGCGGAAATGCCGGCCAAGTGCCGTGGCCTGATCCGGCGTGATCATGGCGCGAGGCCGGCATGTCCACGACATTGGGCCGCGTAGTTCTCGCCCGATGTCGTGACGCATCACAGACGACGGTGAGACTCGTCGTGCCGGGTTCGGTGTTCCCGTTTGTGGCGAGTGTCGGCGTTCGCCTGACGTCGTGGAGACGGTGAACGGATGCGGCTGGCGCAACCGGCCCAATCAACCCCTTCCCGCACCGATGGTTCGTTGCTCGATAATGAACATTATGTCAAGTAATCGAGATCGGGCCGTCCCCCGAGAGGGACGACGACGATCAGGCGGCTCCCCTTGCCCGGCGCCGCCGGCGCGAGTCCGGCCTTCATGTCGGCTCCGAATCGACCATCTCTGCCTCCTTACCAGATGCGGAGCGATCCGAAGGCGCTTACAACACCATCCGCCTACGATCGATGTATGGATTGGGATGCCATAGGCGCCATTGCATCGATCGTTGGTATTCCCGTTGCGGTGGTCGCCGGTTTCATCCAGTTGCGCATCGAATCACCACGAAAACGTACCGAAAAAGCTGCCGCCGCCCCTGCCGAAAGAGATCACTCGGCTCATGTGGCGGAGCCTCCGGCGGCTTCGATCCACCCGCCCTTGGGCCGCCTGCCGTCGCACGTGCACGGACGCGCGGAAATCCTGGACCGACTGGGCCGCGCCATAACGCCGGGGTCCGGAAGAATCCAGGTGATCGTGGGATTGGGAGGTGTCGGAAAGACGACACTGGCTCTGAAGCTCGCCGAGGACTCGCGAAATCGGTTCTCAGCGGTCTGGTGGGTGAACGGTGCGGATCGCGTGACCTTCATGACCTCCATGCTGGGCATCGCGCAGCACGAGCTGAACGTGCCGGAACCGGCCGTTCGCGAGGCCATGTCCGGTCGCAGGAACGCCGCGGATCTCTTCTGGAACGCGATCGAGCGGACGCCGGTCGACGGCGGCCGTCTGCTGATAATCGACAATGCCGACGATCCCCAGTCGGTGCTGACCATGGCCGGAGACCAGGTCGCGGACGGGACCGGCTGGATTCGGGTCAGCCGGGACTGCTTCGTCGTCGTGACGTCCCGGGACAGGGCACCGGCAACATGGGGGCGACTGTGCGAGCTGCACCTTCTCGGTCCGCTCTCCCCCGATGCCGCCGCCGACCTTCTCATGGACCTCGTCCCAGGAGACGACGATCGTGCCGCCGCGCTGGCGGTGGGACATCGCCTGTTCGGACTGCCGCTGGCGCTGCACCTGGCCGGCATCCACATCAGCGCGAAGAGCAGCCGGCACCAGACCTTCAGCGCGTACCTCGACGCCTTGTACGGCGACTTCGCGTCCACAGTGCGCGAACAGCCCGTCACGCCGGTGCGGCAGGGGGCGAGCGACCGTCACATGATCACGCGCACGTGGGAGCTGTCCCTGAGTACCCTCGCTGACCAGGGGATCGAGCATGCCCGGGCGGCAGCGGGGACGCTGGCCGAGCTCGCCGGCGGTCAGGTGGTGCCGATGGAGATGCTCCGCGCGGAGCTCCCCGCCAGGGGCAGGCGAGGCTCGAGGACGCCTGCCATAGATGCCGCCGCGCTGGAAGGCCTGGACAGGACGGGGCTCGTCGACTGGTCCTCCCCTTCCGAACCCCGGGGCATCAGGATGCACGATCTGGTCGCGACGACCATACGCCGGCAGACCCCTGCGCCCCGGCGACGGAGCAGGTCTTCCTGGAACACGGCTCTGCACATGCTCACTGCGGCGGCCGAGGCGCTGGACTTCCGCCTCCCCGGCCACTGGCCCGTCTGGCGCCTGTTGGTCGCCCATTTCGAGGCGCTCCTCAGCACCTCGGCCACGCAACCGAAACGCGACCAACGGCGACTGCTCGAACTGGCGCCGCGGTTGGTCGCGATGCTGCGGCTGAGCAACGCCTGGCAGGAGGCCGAACGTTTGGGCGAGGTGGCCATCGCCGCCGCCGGCAAACTTGAGCGGAGCGGGGCCATCGTGGTCGGCGTGCAGCACAACCTGGCCACCATCTTGCAGTGCCGCGGCCTGTATCGGGAATCGGAGCACCTGCTCCGCGACGTCCTGCGCAAACGCGAGAAGATTCTCGGAAGGCACCATAGAGAGACCGCCCACACGAGAGGCAACCTGGCCATCGTCCTCTCCCTGCAAGGGCGCCACGGCGAAGCTCTGTCCATCATGAAGAGGGATTTCCGTGAGCGCACGAGACTTCTGGGTCCGGAACATCCCGACACCTTGCGCGCGGGCCTCAATCTGGCCGACATCTTGCGCGAAAGCGGAGACCTGGACGCGGCCGAATTGCTCATGCGTAGGACCTTGGTGGCGCAGGAACGCACCCTCGGCAGCACATATCCGGACACCTTGATCAGTCGCCACAACCTGGCGCGTCTCCTGCACGTACGCGGCGACTTCGCCGCTGCCGCCGACGCGTACCGCGACGTCCAGGGACCGTTGGAAGAAGTGCTCGGCGTGAGTCACGAGGTGACGCTGGGCAACCTGCATCACTGGGGCGTGCTGCTCTTCGATCAGGGACAGCAGGCCGCAGCGGTGCACCTGCTCGAACAGGTGCTGGACAGCCGGAGGCAGGCGTTGGGACCTGACCATCCCGACACCCAGGAGACGGCGGAGGCTCTGCTCGCGGCGAACGACCTGCCTCCCTGTGGAGACTCGGCTGGATCCCGGTGATCGAGCCGGGCCCGGGCCGGTCGCCCGCGGTGGGCCGCCTTCTCCCCCGGCTCGCGTGCGGAGCCGGGGCGCGGGTGACAGGGCTGTGCCGTCCCGGCCGTACGGGAAAGGTGGTGCGTGGTGACGGCCGGGACGGTGACTGGGTCGAAGCGCCGGGTCAGCCGGTGGTGTCGGGCAGGCAGAGGGTGACGGCCTCGGGCACCACCTTGACCGTGATGCGCTTGACCCGGTCGCGCGCTCCCCCATCGAGTTCGTACGCCATGGGGGTCTGCAGCTTGACCGACACCTTCCTGGCGCGGGTGATGCGGACGAAGGGCGATTTCTCGGCGTTGCCGGCGCTCATCCGGCCGAGCGTGCGCGCCCACTGGATGGGCCCTTCGGCCGTGGAGACGCCGACCTCCAGCCAGCCGTCGTCGTAGCGGGCGTCCTCGAAGACGTCGATGCCCCCGGTGACGGTGCCGACGTTGCCGACGAGCACGCAGCTGGCGTCGCCCTCGAACCAGTCGTTGCCGTCGACCTTGACCTTCATCGGGGTCACGGAGCCGCCGACGTGCCGCAGGCCGGTCCAGATGTAGGCGAGGCGGCCGAGGCGGTCCTTGAGGCCCCGGTCGGCGTCGGCGATCATCTCGGCGTCCAGGCCGACGCCCGCCATGACCGCGAAGTGCTCGCCGTTGATCTTGCCGAGGTCGAGCCTGGCGCGGCGGCCCTCGAAGCCGATCCGTACGGCCTCGGCCAGGTCCTCGGGGATTTCGAGGTTGCGGGCCAGCAGGTTGGCGGTCCCGGCGGGAACGATGGCGACGGCGGCGTCGCTGCCGGCCAGGGCGTCGACGCAGCGTTGCACGGTGCCGTCGCCGCCCCAGACGAAGAACAGCTCGGCGCCTTCCTTGAGCGCCTGGCGGACCTTCTTGGGGGCCTTCTTGCTCTTGGGGACCTCGTACCACAGCAGGTCCTCGACCTCGTAGCCCGTGATGAGCTTGCGCAGTTCGTCGAGGCCGCCGCCGATGGTCTTCTTGCGGTGCGCGATGACCGCGACGCGCGGGGCCTTGGTACGTGAGGCTTTGGTATCGAGGTCCTTGGTCGCGGGGGCCTCGGTTGCGGGGGCCTCGGTTGCGGGGGCCTCGGTGCGGGCGGCGCCCGGCTGCTCGGCGCGGGAGGTGTCTGTGCGGCGCGCCACGGTTCGGGGGGCGGCGGGCGCGGGGGCGGCCGGGTCCGGCGCGGCGACCGCGCCCGCGGGCTGCCGATCAGCGGATTTCACCATGGGTCCACGGCTACCCAGCCGGGGACCGATTAGGCCTCGGGCAGGGTGTAGTCGAGGGTGTAGTGGTGGCCGTTCTCGACGCGGATGGTGCCCTCCCCTGTGAGGCCGGTCAGTTCGCCGGTGCCGGTCGCGGGGACGATCTGCCACTTCATCCACTGTTCGCCGTTGTGGCTGGCGGCGCTGTGCTGCAGGACGAAGGTGCCCTTGCGTCCGTGCAGGGTGCCCTCGACGTGCTCGACGCCGACGTAGGCGGCTGGGCCGTCGGGGGTGACGACGGTCAGGATCTCGGTGGTGCTGGTGCCGGTGAGGTCGCCCTGGAAGGTCTTGGTGAGGCGGTTGCGGCCGAACGTGGCGCCCTGCTTCTCCTCGGTGGCCAGGTCGTTCCAGCTGGTGACGTCGAATGTGCCGGTGGCGTGCGCGTGCATGGGACCAGGGTGGCGGTTGTTCCTGTCATCTTCTGTCAGGTACGCGGCGAGTTCCTGGGGTGGCTTTCCGAGATGACTTTTCAGTGAGGAGTCGGAGAAAGTTCGACGAATGCGGTCAAGGCTCCCGCTTTACCGCCGGGCATGACGGATGATCGGAGACATGCCTACTCCCCCAGTGGCCGCGCCGTCCGCCGCAGACCGGTCCGTCCAGGGCCGCTCCGCGGGATGCTGACCTCCCCCTTCCCCGCGCGGGAAGGCCGCAGGGTCGCGTACCGGGTGTTCGGGTCGGTCGCGACCGCGCCGCGGCGGGCCCGCGCGTTCGTACGGTGCCAGCTGCGGGGGTGGCAGCTCGGGCATCTGGCGGACACGGCGGAGCTGGTCGTCTCGGAGCTGGTGACGAACGCGGTGCGGGCGACGGACGCCGTGGTGAGCCCGCCCGTGGCGTCGTCGATGTTCCCGGTCGCGCTGCGTACGGTGGCGTTGCGGGTGCGGGAGGCTCCCGGGCCGCGCAGTCTGTTCATCGAGGTGTGGGACGGCAGCGAGCACGAGCCGGTACCCGGCGGTGACGCGGGGGGCGAGCCGGGCGAGAGCGGCCGGGGGCTGGTGCTGGTGGGGAGCCTGGCGCGGCGCTGGGGGCACTACACGGCGCCGGACCGGGGGAAGATCGTGTGGTGCGAGCTGGCGATCGCGGCGGCCGATGCGGTGGCCTTCGGCCTGCCGGAGGACACTCCCCCGGCCGTGGTGCGGGGGCCGTCGTCCGGGATGTTCTCGGCGGTCGTGACGGGCCTCGCGTCCGGGGTGTCGTCGGCGCTGGCGCCGGTGGCGGGGTCCGCCGGGGCGCTGCCGCGGCGGGAGCGGCGTCATCCCGTGGGAGTGCTCGCGGACGGCCCGGACGAGGCGACGCTGCTGCGGGTGCTGGAGGGATTGCGCGCCCTCGACGTGTCCGGCCCGGATCACCGCTGAGCGGCGCTGAAATAATGGTTGCCGGGGCGGTCAGGGCACGACGGTGACGGGCCATCGGCCGGCGCGGACCAGGCGGAGCGCGACCGAGCCGATGAAGCGGTGCCCGGCCTGGGTCGAGGCGCCCACGACGACCGCGTCCGCCCTGATCTCGTCGGCGATCTTGGCGAGGGCTCCGGCGGCGTCGCCGTACTCAGTGCGGAAGGTGTAGCCGACGTGGGAGTGGAGGGTCCGGGCGTAGTGCTCCACCTGTTCGCGGAGCTCGGCGGCGACCTGCTCCCCTGCCTCGACGACGGACGCGGAGGCGGTGGGCATCATCGTGCTGATCATGCCGGGGTCGGTCACGTGGACGAGCACGACGTGGGAGCCCTGGCGGCGGGCCAGTCCCCAGGCGTAGGCGGCGGCGCGGAGCGAGGTGTCGGAGCCGTCGATGCCGACGAGGATGACCCGCGGGCCGTCGGTGCCCAGTTCGAACGTGCTCACGCACGTCAGCGTACGACCTGCGCGGAGCACGCGTGCGGGGGCCTGCGTCCCCGCTTGGGAGACCGCCTGGGAGACCGCCTGGGAGACCGCCTGGGAGACGGGGACGGCTCGGGGTGGTGGCGGGGGCGCCGATAACCTGTTGCGGAAATGTCGGGGCCGTTGGTTAGGGTCTCGGATCGTGGCTGACCAACCTCTGATCGTGGCGCGTGGCCTGGTCAAACGCTTCGGAGACTTCACCGCCGTCGACGGGATCGACCTGGAGGTGGCGCCGGGCGAGGCGTTCGGGTTCCTGGGTCCCAACGGGGCCGGGAAGTCCTCGACGATGCGCATGATCGGGTGCGTGTCGGTGCCGACCGCCGGGGAGCTGCGCATCCTGGGGATGGACGCGGTGCGGGACGGGCCGCGGATCCGGGCGCGGCTGGGGGTGTGCCCGCAGCTCGACAACCTCGATCCCGATCTGACGGTGCGGGAGAACCTGGTGACGTACGCCAGGTATTTCGGGTTGTCGCGGGCGGAGAGCCGCAGGCGGGCGGACGAGCTTCTGGAGTTCGTGCAGCTCTCGGATCGCGCGAACGGGAAGGTCGAGCCGCTGTCGGGGGGAATGAAGCGGCGGCTGACCATCGCGCGGGCGATGGTGAACGAGCCCGACCTGGTGCTGCTGGACGAGCCGACGACGGGGCTGGACCCGCAGGCGCGTCATCTGCTGTGGGAGCGGTTGTTCCGGCTGAAGCAGCGGGGCGCGACGCTGGTGCTCACCACGCACTACATGGACGAGGCCGAGCAGTTGTGCGACCGGCTGGTGGTGATGGACGGCGGGAGGATCGTGGCCGAGGGGTCGCCGCGGTCGCTGATCGAGACGTACTCGACCGCGGAGGTGGTGGAGCTGCGTTTCCCCGACGGACTGGAGGGCGTCGCGGGGCACGCCGCCGCGCTTGAGGGGGTCGGCAAGCGGGTGGATCCGCTGCCGGATCGGGTGCTGGTGTACGTGGACGACGGGGACGCGGCGCTTGCGGAGGTGCAGCGGCGCGGGCTGGAGCCGTCCAGCGTGCTGGTGCGGAGGTCGACGCTGGAGGATGTGTTCCTTCACCTGACGGGCCGGACGCTGGTCGACTGAGATGGCGCTCACGCGGTCCGTTCATCCGACCTTCGCGGTGCTGGAGCGGCACCTGACCCTGTATCGGCGGCTGTGGCAGGCGTCGGTGTTCTCGTCGTTCGTCATGCCGGTGCTGTTCCTGCTGAGCATCGGCATCGGGGTGGGCGGCTACGTCGGTTCCGTGCAGGGGGTCGACTACCTGTCGTGGATCGTGCCGGGTGTGCTCGCGTCGACGGCCTTCCAGATCGCGGTGGGCGAGTCGACCTACGCGGTGCTCGGGGACTTCAAGTGGGTCCGGGCGTACCACGCGATGCGGGCGACTCCGGTGAACGTGGCGGACATGGTCCGTGGTCACCTGCTCTACCTGGTCTTCCGGGTGACGGTGACGGTGCTGGCGTTCCTGGTCGTGGTGGTGTTCTTCGGGGGGCTGCACTCCCCGTGGGCGCCGGTGACCGTGCTGGTGTGCGCCCTGGTGACGGTGGCCGTGGCGGCGCCGGTGACCGCGTTCGCCGCCTCGATCGATCAGGACAGCTACTTCGCCCTGCTGTTCCGGTTGATCGTGCTGCCGGCGGCGCTGTTCTCGGGAGTGTTCTTCCCGGTGGGGCAGCTCGTGGTGGGGTTTCGGCTGCTGGCGTACGCCTCTCCCCTGTGGCATGCGGTGGAGCTGTGCCGGGCGGCGACGCTGGGGCGGGCTCCGGCCTGGCCGGTCTGGGCGCACGCAGGTTATCTGCTGGTGTGGGCGGTGGTGGGGGTCGTGCTGGCGGTGCGGGCGTTCCGCGGGAGGCTGGAGGACTGATGGTGACGACTCTGGTGGTCTCCCGGCTCTCCCCCGGCCGGGTGGGCGCTGTGATCAACCGCAATGTGGGGGCGCTGCGCTCGGGGCCGTCGTACTGGGTCGTGCTGCTGTCGGGTTTCTTCGAGCCGTTGCTGTATCTGCTGTCGATCGGTGTCGGTGTGGGGGCGCTGATCGGTGAGCTGACGGTGGACGGCCGGACCATGTCGTACGCGTCGTTCGTCGCCCCGGCGATGCTGGCGGTGTCGGCGATGTCGGGCGCGCTGGCCGAGACGACGTTCAACTTTTTCTTCAAGTTGAAGTACATGAAGACGTTCGAGGCGGTGCTGGCGACGCCGGTCCGGCCGGTGGAGGTCGCGGTCGGTGAGCTGGTGTGGGCGATCGTGCGGGGTTCGCTCTACACGGCGATCTTCCTCGTCGTGATGGTCGCGATGGGGCTGACCGAGGCGGGCTGGGCGGTGGCCGCCTTCCCGGCGACGGTGCTGGTGGGGCTGGCCTTCGGCGGGCTGGGGATGGCGGTCAGCACGCTGATGCGCGGCTGGCAGGACTTCGACCTGCTCAGCACGGGTCAGTTCGCCTTGTTCCTGTTCTCCGGGACGTTCTCGCCTGTGCGGGATTATCCCGTCGGTGTGGAGGTGCTGATCCAGGTCACTCCCCTGTATCACGCGGTCGAGCTGGTGCGCGGCCTGTGCATGGGGGTGCCGGGGTGGGGCCTGCTCGGTCACGCCCTGTATCTGGCGGTGCTGGCGGCCGTGGGGGTCTGGTTCGCGTCGCGGCGTCTGGAGCGCACGCTGTGCGCGTGAACAACGGGTCGGGGCCGGGGAACTCCCCCGGACGTCGACGTGGCAGGTGTGCTCCCCGTACGAGGGGTGCCGGTCAGGGGCCGCCTTGGTCGGTGGAGCGGGTGTGCTCGCCGGGATCGAGGGGCGGGGTGGGGCCGGTCATCTGGTCGATGATCTTTTGTAGTGCGCTGTGCAGGTGACGCCGTTCCTCATCGGTGAGGGTCGCCGTCGCGTGTTCGGCTAGCCGCCGTCTCGCTTCGGCTATCGGGCGTTCGGCCGCGCGGGCCCTGGGGGTCAGATGCAGTCGCACGAGGCGGCCGTCGGCGGGGTCACGGCGGCGTACCAGCAGGCCGGCGGCTTCCATCCGGGTCGCGGTGTTGACGACGGTCGGTGTGGTGACCTGAAGGCGGGCGGCCAGCTCCCCCGGTGTGAGGCCGTCGGTCTGCCAGAGGACCTCCAGCACGAGGTTCTGGCCGATCCGTACGCCGTGGCGGCTCATCGCCTCGTCGGCCGCGGCACGCAGCAGCTTCTGGGCTCGCGTGAGCAGCCTCAGCACTTCGGTCACGGGTCGATCCTACGATTTGTTTGCATGCTAACGACTTCGTCGCTACATTGATCGATAGCCTGCTAATGAGATTGGGGGATCGGCGTGATCCTGGTGACGGGGGGTCGGGGGTTCATCGGCGCGCACGTCGTACGAGCCCTGCTCGACCTGGGCGAACGGTGCGTGCTTGGGCAGCGGTCGGCGGGACCGCGGCCCGCCCTGCTGCGAGGGGTGCCGGACGGGCACGCCGTGATGGAGCCGCTCGACTGCGCCGACCCCGGCTGTGTGCTGGCGGTGGGCCGGCGGCACCGCATCACGGGCGTCGTGCACCTCGCCGCCTCGGGGCTGGGGGCGTCGCCGCCGCTGGAGGAGGTTCAGACGAACACCGCGGGGCTGTTCGCCGTGCTGCGTGCCGCGCTGGAGTGGGGCGTGGCCCGCGTCGTGGTCGCCAGCACGATCGGCGTGTACGCCGGGGCCGACGGCCCTTCCTACCGGGAGGGCGCGCCGTTGCCGGTCGCGAGTCCGCATCCGATCCCGGCGAGCAAGAAGATCGCCGAGATCGTGGCCGACGTCGCCGCCTCGTCCGGGCAGGAGGTGGTCAGCGTGCGGATCGGCGCGATCTGGGGTCCGCTGGGCAGGCCGTCCTCTCCCTTCTTCGCCGCGCCCGGTCTCGTCCATGCGGCCGTGCGCGCCGGGGCGAGGTCCGGCGCGGGAGACGCCGGGGCCGTGCGGGGCGGCCTCGCCCCGGCCTCCCCCGCCGGCGCCACTCCTGGAGGCTCGGCGGTTGACGGGGTGCCACCGGTTCACGCCGAGGACTCCGTCGACATGTGCTACGCGCGTGACTGCGGGCGGGCGATCGCGCTGTTGCAGACGACCCCGGCGTTGCGCCACCGCACCTACAACGTGGGCGGCGGCCGGGCCGTCGCCAACCACGAGGTGGCCGCCGCCGTCGACAGGGTCGTACCGGGGGGCGTGCCCGCCCTGCTGCCCGGGCGCTCCCCGGGATCACCCGCCGTCGACGCTCATCTGGATGTCACGCGGTTGCGGGAGGACACCGGATTCGTCCCCGAATACGGTCTGGACCGGGCCGTGGCCGACTACGTGAGCTGGCTGCGGGCCGGTCACCCCCGCTGACGGCACAAACCGGACCAAGCCGGACGGCGGCGGCGCGGCGGTTCCGCACGCGACGCCGCGCCGCAGACGGTGTGGGGCGCGGGAGGCACATGGCCTGATGGTTTTGCTCGGCATGGCCCCGATCCACATTGCATGTCCATGCACTGGGGTGTATATATTCTACTCATGTCCAAGGTCCTCACCTCCCTGCCTGCCGGCGAACGTGTCGGCATCGCCTTCTCCGGTGGTCTCGACACCTCGGTAGCGGTCGCGTGGATGCGCGAGAAGGGCGCGGTGCCCTGCACGTACACCGCCGACGTCGGCCAGTACGACGAGCCCGACATCGCCTCGGTGCCGGGGCGCGCCACCGCGTACGGCGCGGAGGTCGCCCGGCTGGTCGACTGCCGGGCCGCCCTCGTGGAGGAGGGGCTTGCGGCCCTGGCCTGCGGGGCGTTCCACATCCGCTCCGGCGGGCGCACCTACTTCAACACCACTCCGCTCGGGCGGGCGGTCACGGGCACCCTGCTGGTGCGGGCGATGCTCGAAGACGGGGTGCAGATCTGGGGTGACGGGTCCACCTTCAAGGGCAACGACATCGAGCGGTTCTACCGGTACGGCCTGCTCGCCAACCCGTCGCTGCGCATCTACAAGCCCTGGCTGGACGCCGACTTCGTCAACGAGCTCGGCGGCCGCAAGGAGATGTCCGAGTGGCTGGTGGCCCACGGGCTGCCCTACCGCGACAGCGTGGAGAAGGCCTACTCGACCGACGCCAACATCTGGGGCGCGACCCACGAGGCCAAGTCGCTGGAGCACCTGGACACGGGCGTCGAGATCGTCGAGCCCATCATGGGAGTGCGGTTCTGGGACCCGGACGTCGACATCGCTCCCGAGGACGTCACGATCGGCTTCGAGCAGGGGCGGCCGGTGACGATCAACGGCAAGGAGTTCACCTCCGCCGTCGATCTGGTGCTGGAGGCCAACGCCATCGGCGGCCGGCACGGCCTGGGCATGTCCGACCAGATAGAGAACCGGATCATCGAGGCCAAGAGCCGGGGCATCTACGAGGCGCCGGGCATGGCGCTGCTGCACGCGGCGTACGAGCGGCTGGTCAACGCGATCCACAACGAGGACACCCTGGCCAGCTACCACGTCGAGGGGCGGCGGCTGGGCAGGCTGCTGTACGAGGGCCGCTGGCTGGACCCGCAGGGGCTGATGCTGCGTGAGTCGCTGCAGCGCTGGGTCGGGACCGCGATCACCGGCGAGGTGACCCTGCGGCTGCGCCGTGGTGAGGACTACTCCGTCCTGGACACCTCCGGGCCGGCCTTCAGCTACCACCCGGACAAGCTGTCCATGGAGCGCACCGAGGACTCCGCGTTCGGCCCGGTCGACCGCATCGGCCAGCTGACCATGCGCAACCTGGACATCGCCGACTCGCGGGCGAAGCTGGAGCAGTACGCCAGGGTCGGGATGGTGGGCACCCCGCACCCGATGCTGACCGGCGCCACCCTCGTGGCCTCGACCGAGCTGATCGGTGCGATGCCGGAGGGCGGGGCCGAGGTCATCGCCTCGCGCGGCGAGGTCTCGGCCGACGAGGAACTGCTCGACCACGCCGCCATGGAGGCCGGCACCGACTGACCCTTCTCCGTCCCTGTCGCCCTCCCACTCCGCCCGGCCCTGGTGACAGCGCCGGGCGGGGTGAGGGCGATGATTACGGGGGGTTACGGAGGAGGCGGGTGTACGAGGAGAGGCGGGCGCGGGTTCCGGCGGCGGTGCTGTGGTGGCAGGACGCCCCCGGCTCCCCTCCGGGGTCAGGTTCCCCGCCGGTGCGGCGGGTGCTGCCCGACGGCTGCATGGATCTGATCTGGATGGACGGCGCGTTGGTGGTGGCCGGTCCGGACACGGCGGCGCACCTGGTGCGTGATCGTGCGGGCAGCCGATATGTGGGGTTGCGTTTCGGTCCCGGCACCGCACCGGGGATTCTTGGCGTGGCCGCCTGCGAGTTGCGTGACCGGCGGGTTCCGCTGGCCGAGGTGTGGCCGGAGGCCGAGGCGCGGCGGCTGTCGGAGCGGGCGGCCGAGGCCGCCGACCCCGGCGCGGTGCTCGAAGAGGCGGCGCTGGGCCGGATCCGCGCGGCCGGGGGCCCGGCCGACACCGCGCTCATCTCTGCCGTGGTGGGCGGCGTCCGCGCGGGCCTGCCTGTCGCGGAGGTCGCGGCCGGTGCGGGGCTCGGGGCGCGGCAACTGCACCGCCGGTGCCTGGACGCCTTCGGATACGGCCCGAAGACGCTGGGCCGGATCCTCCGGATGAACCACGCGCTGGCCCTGGCCCGCCGGGGGATGCCCTACGTCGCCGTGGCCGGTGCGGCCGGATACGCGGATCAGGCCCATCTCGCCCGGGAAGTGAAGTCGCTGACCGGTGCCACCCTGGGCGAGCTGACCCGCTGACCCGCTGACCCGCTGACCCGCGCCGCCGGGCCGCCGGGCCGGGACGACGGTCGCGTCGGCGGCTCGTTCTCAGGGGGCGTCTGGGCGGACGGGTGGTCAGCGCCGGGCGCGGCGCGTCGTCAGGTGCCGGGAAGCGGCGCGAAGAGATCCACCCCGTTGCCGTCAGGGTCGTGGACGACGGCGTAACGCTGCCCCCAGAAGGCGTCCCACGGCGGCAGGTGCCCCGGGTAGCCCGCCTGGACCAGGTCGCCGTACAGGCGGTCGACCTCCTCGGGCCCGTCGCATCGGAAGGCGAGGGACATCCGGGGGCCGCCCGTGGCGGGATTCCACGCGGGGTCGAAGGAGCGGATGGTGTCGACCGTGTCCCAGGCGAGGCGGAGTCCTCCGTCGAGGGTCACTTCGACATGGGGCTCGGTGTCCGCCGAGAGCGGGATGTTCAGGCCCAGCCGGCGGTAGAAGGCCAGGGACGCGGCCATGTCGGCCACGACGAGGCCGATGAGGTCGAACGAGGGTGTCATGGCGGTCACGTTAGGCGGCGGGCGGGCACGGCGTCTTGAACGAATCGGACACGCCGCCCCGGGAGCCGCCACCGCTTCAAGTGATCACGCCGCTCCGAGGCATGCCGCGCCGTATCGGGGCGAGGCCGGGCACCTTGGCGCGGACGTCGACCTGGCCTCGCCACCGCGCAGATCGCGGTGATGGGGGCGCGGTGAGAGGCGGGCTTATCGGGTGAAGGGCGTGACGGTGGTGACGGCGGTCACCGGGACCGGCCCGTAGATGTGGGGGAACGCCTCCTCCATGCCTTCGGGCACCTCCAGCCTGACCGGGCAGCCGAGCCGGTCCTCGTCGATCTCCAGCACCACCAGCGGTTCGGTGACCGCGCCGTAGTAGCGGCCGGCCACGCCACGCAGCTGGGTCAGGTCCGAGCAGGCGTGGACGAAACCCTCCTCCTCCAGGGTCAGGCCGAGGGTGGAGACGCGGTATTCGCCGGAGGCGACGGCCGCGTCCCAGTCGGCGGCCAGCGCGAGGTGAAGGATCATGGGTGGCTTCCGGGTGGTTCGAGTGTGGTCAGTGCGCGGGTGACGGCGTCCCGGGCGCGTTCCCGTGAGTCGGGGCGGGCCTCGACGACGTCCTCGACCCACAGGCCCGACAGCAGCCCGGCGACGAATCGGACCTCGGAACGACCGCAGGGATAGCCCGCGCCGCGAAGCGCGGAGGCGACGATCTCGTCGCAGCCGTCGGTCCAGGTGCGGGCGATGGCCTGCAACGCCGGGTCGCGGCCGGCCTGGAGGTACAGCTCCCACAGGCCGAGCTCGCGCAGCCGGTCCGCGGCGTACACGTCGGTGAGGGCCTCGGCCACCGCTGCGGCCGAACCGCCCGCCGGACGCCGTACGGCGGCGCGCATGCGGGTGAGCTCGCGCCGGACGAGCAGCGCGAACGCCTCGGCCAGCAACTGGTCGCGGGAGGAGAAGTAGTAGGAGGTGGCGGCGAGCGGGAGGCCGGCCCGTCCGGCCACCGCGCGGTGGGTCACCGCGGCGAAGCCGCCCTCGCCGAGCAGGTCGACCGCCGCGTCGAGCAGCGCCTCCCGGCGGCGTACGGCCCGCAGCTGCGGTCGCCGGGGCGCGACCTGGCGGGATTCGGGCACGCCGTGGTCCTCCCCTGGCTTGTCGGATGCGCGCATCGTCGGAATGCGAGGCTCGCCGGAATGTGCGGGCTCCGAGGAGCTCGGAACCCGTCCGGACCACCCTTACCGGCCCCCGGCGCCGGGGTCAAACGATCAGTGTGCGCCGGAGAGGTTGAGCACGGCCACCCCGGCGATGATCAGAGTGATTCCCGCGACCTTGACCAGGTTCATGTGCTCGCCGAGGAACAGCGCGCCGATCAGCGCGATCGCCGCGGTTCCGGTGCCCGCCCACACCGCGTACGCGATGCCGACGGGCATGCGGAGCTTGAGCGCCCAGGCGAGCAGGATGAACGACGCGAGGTATCCGGCGGCGACGACGATGGTCCAGCCCCAGCGGGTGAGGCCGTCGCTGAGTTTGAGCGCGGAGGTGGCCAGGACCTCCGAGGCGATCGCGGCGGCGAGCAGGAGCCAGGCCATGGAGGAACCTCACAGACAAAGCGGTACGCTTGTCCCAATTTTAGATGCGAGGGCTCTTCCTGGCCATGGGGTTGCCGGGCAGGTGCTCCAGCTATGCCGACCGAGGCCGGCTGTCCGCCTACAGGGCCACCGGCAGCGCGGTCAGGCGGCGGGTGCCGGGATCGACGGCCTGCAGCTCCTCCGCCGGGGCGGCCAGGGCCATGCGGGGGAACCGGCGCAGCAGCGCGGTGAGCGCGACCTGCGTCTGCACCCGGGCGATGGAGGCGCCGAGGCAGAAATGCGGGCCGTGGGAGAAGCCCAGATGACCGGTGGCCGGCACCCGGGCGAGGTCGAGCCGGTCGGGGTCGTCGAACGCCCGCGGGTCGCGGTTGGCCGCGGAGATCAGGGCGGTGACCTTCGCGCCGTGGGGCACCGTCGTGCCGTACAGCTCGACGTCTCCGCGGGCCTGACGCGGGACCGCCAGCTGCGCGGGGCCGCACCAGCGGGTGAGCTCCTCGACGGCGCGGGGCATGAGGGCGGGGTCGGCGCGCAGGGCGGCGAGCTGATCGGGGTGGGACAGCAGGGCGGCCACGGCGTTGGCGATGAGGTTGGTCGGGGTCTGTCCGGCGATGACCAGGTGCCACACCAGGGTGACGATCTCGGTGTCGCTCAGCCGGTCGCCGTCCTCGTCCTGGGCGCGGACGAGGTCGCCCACCAGCTCGCCCCCCGCGGAGTCGGGGTGGTCGCGGCGGGCGGCGACGGCTGCCTTGGCACCGGCCATGATGCCCGGGATGGCCCGCGCGAAGTCCGCGCCGGCGGCCCCGGCGACGGTGGCGCCGTACTCGCGCCAGCGGGGGCGGTCCTCCTCGGGGATGCCGACGAGGGCGCAGATGACGTCCATCGGCAGCGGGCGGGCGAAGTGGGGCAGCAGGTCGGTCTCCCCGCCCCCGGCGTGCGCGGGAAGCTCGTCGAGCAGCGCGTCGACGATGGCGGCGATCCGCGGCCGGAACTCGGCGGCCCGGCGGGGGGTGAAGGCCGGGGCGACCAGCTTGCGCAGCCGGGCGTGCTCCGCGCCGTTCATCTCGCTCATGGTCCGCATGTACGGCAGGCAGTCCTCGGGGACCTCGGGGCGCATGTAGCTGGTGGCGTCGAGCTCGAACCGGGCGTCGCCGAGCATCGCCCTGGCTCCGTCGTACCTGGTCAGGGCGTAGGTGGGGCCGAAGCCGGGGATCAGCAGCCGCGCGAGCGGGCCGCTTTCGCGGGCCTGCCCGTACGCCGTGAGGGGGTCGCGGAGGACCTCGGGGCGGGACAGGTCGATTTCGGGCAGGGTGTCGGTCATCGTCTACTCCAGATGCTTATTCCACATGTTCACGTCATCTGGATGGTGACGGTATCTTGGTGGGCGGCGGCCGGCAAGCGCGTGGCCGTCGCGGCGAGGAGGGTGATGGAACGCCTGTCCAGGGTGGAGCTTCAGGCGCGCAACCGGGCCAGGGTGCTGACCGCCGCGCGGGACGAGTTCGCCGAGCGAGGGTTCCGCGACGCCAAGATCGACGCCATCGCCGAGCGTGCCGGGCTGACGCGGGGCGCGGTCTACTCGAACTTCCCGGGCAAGCGGGCGCTGTACTTCGCGGTGCTGGCCGAACTCGCCGAGGGCGCCGCTCCCCCGGCCGCCGGCCCACGTGGCGGGGCCTTGGCCGGGGAGGGCGCTCCCCCGGACGGCGGGGTGCCCGGAGGGGTCTTCGGTGCCGGAGGCCCGGCCCGGGACGGCGCGCCGCAGGCCGCCGGGGCCCTCGCCGCGTTCGCCCGGGCCTGGGTGTCGCGGCTTCCCCTGGCGACCGACGGCCCGGGCAGGATCGGCATGGACCTGATGCCGGAGATCATGGCCGACGAGCGGATCAGGAAGCCGTTCGCGCAGCTCATGAAGCTGAGCGGGGTGTTGCTCGGGCTCGCCCTGGAGGAGGTGGCCGCCGGGGGCGGGCGCATGGTGCGGGTGGCGGAGGTCGCGCTGACGACGCTGCACGGCATGAGCCAGATGGCCGACGCCGCTCCCGGTTTCGTGGAGGAGTTCGACGTCGTCAGCGCGTGCGAGCGGCTGGCCGATCTCGACCTCGGCGACCGGTGGGACCCGCCGCATCTGCCCTGGGCGGCCCCTGCCCGGCCCGCGGACGCGCCGTGGGCGCCGCCGGCGGCGGCCGACGCGCTGCGCGGCGGCCCCGCGCCGCTCTCCGGCGACGGGGTGGTGGCGGTCGTCGGGCTGCACCGCCTGGGCGCGGTGGAGGAGGCGGTGCGGGCCGCGCGGGCCGGGGACGAGGTGACCGCCGTGCTGGTGACCGGTGACCCCGGTGAGCTGGGGCCGCTGGTGCGGCTGGTCGTCGCCGACCTGCGCGGCTGCCTGCGGGAGGCCTTCCCCCGGACGGCCTGGCCACGTCTCGGGGTGGTGTTCGACGAGCGGGGGGCCGTGGCGGCGGCGGCCGGGGTGCCCGCGGTGAGCGACGGGACCGAGACGGCGGTGCGGGTGCGGGCCGGGCGGGTGGTGGCCCGCGCCGACGGCCACGGCGCCTGCCACTCCGCCGCCTCCGCCGCGGGTCCCTGACGACGGCCTCGTCGTCGTGATCCCGCGCGCTCACCCACGATCGTCCGACATCGAACCGCGTTCGAGCGGAGGGAAAGTCGCGGCCGTCGGTCCTCCGCAATGAGGCGCCTGGTTCGCGATGGCCCACTGCCATTGTCCGCGCGTGGAAGACCGTCCTTCCGGCGGTTTCTCCTCGCCTGGGGTAGCGCCGCGGCCGGCCCGTGAGAATCGAAAAGCGGGGCGATTCCTCAGGCGCTTCCACCCTGGAATATCTCGGTCGGCACCAGCACTCCCGGGCGTCCGGTGGGCCCCGCGTCGATTTCGGCCTGGCATCGGTCGATCAGTTCGGCGGCGACCTTCTCCAGCGGAATCCGTACGCTCGTGATGGTCGGTTCGGTGATCAGTCCCATCGCCCCGCCGTCGAAGCCGGTGACCGCGATGTCGCGGCCGGCCCGCAGGCCGAGGGAATGACCGATGTTCACCACGACGGCGGCGATTGAGTCGCTGCTGGTGACGATGGCGTCGGGCCGCTGCCGCCGGCTCAGCATCCGGCGTACGTGGTCGCGGATCGCGTCGCCGGAGCCCTCGAAGACGTCGTCGTCGCTCACCTTGAGCCCATGGCGGTCGAGGCCCCGCCGGAAGCCGTGGAGCCGCTCGCGCTTCCAGTACTCGTCGCCCTCGGCCCCCACGTAGGCGAACCGGCCGTATGCCTTCGCGACCAGGTGGTCCATGAGCATGGCCATGCCGTGGGCGTTGTCGATGTCGACCCACTGCTGGGGAAGGCCGGGGGCGAGGCGGCCGAAGGACACGAAGGGCAGCGTGCCTCGCGCCAGCAGCCGGACGCGGGGGTCGTCCACCTGTGACTCGGAGATGATCAGCGCGTCGATGTTGCCCCGGGTGGTCAGCTCGGTGAACACGGACAAGGGGTCCTCGTCGGTATGGGTGAACACCAGAATCTGGTAACCGCGACGGGCCGCGGCCTTTATCAGCGCCTGGAGGAAACTCAGGGTGAAGCCTTTGACCGTCTCCAGTTCCTCACCGGACATGTGGTAGCCGATTTGCATGCTCCGCCGGGAGCGCAGGGTCTGGGCCGCGCGGTTCGGCTTGTATGAAAGCGCTTCCATCGCGGCCACGACGCGGGTCTGCGTCTGTGTCGAGAAGTAATCCTTGCGGCCGTTCAGGACGTTGGAGACCGTCTGCCGTGATACGCCGGCGAGTTTTGCGACATCGTCGATGCTGGGGCGGCGGACTGAGTGACGATCGTTCGCGCCGGCCATTTTCCCCCGATCGGCTGTGTCTGACATTCGCACCACTCATGGTGTCACGGGCGCCCGGACCATCGAATGCCTCCGGACTCTAACACGCACCGCACGCCCCGGAGAGGGTCGCGCGGACCGGTGCGCGTGCCGCCCCGTAAGCACCCGAACGGGCCGCGGACGGACACCTTGACGTAACACGGACGGCGTGTCACTCTCGGCTCCATTGAACGATACATGTGAGCGCAAACACACTCCACCACCCCATCGAGACATGTAGCCGGGCCCAGGCTCTCGGCGGCTGATGCACGCCTGATTCGGGATGAAAAGGACGTAGGTGTGGCAATCGTGGAAGCTGTCGCGGGAGATCCGCACTCCCCCGGTGCGGGCGACGAGGTCACGGCGCGGCCGGCCGGGCGCGGAGCCGACGGCTTCGTCCACCTCCAGGCGTCCGGGGTGAGCCTCGTGCTCGACTGCCGCGGCCCCCGGCTGCCACGGGTGCTGCACTGGGGACGCCCGTTGCCGCACGCGTCGGACGCCGACCTTCCGGCGCTGGCGCTGGCCTCGCTCCCGGCGACGGTGCCGAACTCGCTCGACACGCCCGCTTCGGTGGCGGTGGTGCCGGAGCCGGCGACGGGGTGGTTCGGCCTTCCCGGTGTCCTGGGCCACCGCGACGGCCGGCACTGGTCGCCGCTGTTCGAGACGGAGCACGTCGGCGTCCACGACCGCGGCGCCGGTGAGGGCGGCGAGGTGGCCGTCCTGGCGTCGGACGCCGGCTGCGGGCTGTCCCTCGAACTCCGCCTCGACCTGACGGCCGTCGGCGTGCTCCGCATGCGAGCCGTGCTCCGCAACACCGCGTCCCGCTGGTACACGCTCGACGGCCTGGTGATGGCTCTGCCGGTGCCGGCGGAGGCGACCGAGCTGCTCGACTTCACCGGCCGCTGGAGCCGGGAGCGGGACCCCCAGCGACGCGCGTTCTCGGCCGGCGCCCATGTTCGCGACGGGCGGCGCGGGCGCACCGGTTCGGACGCGTCGTTCGTCCTGGTCGCGGGCGAGAAGGGGTTCGGGTTCCGGTCCGGCCAGGTGTGGGGCGTCCACGTCGGATGGAGCGGCAACCACCGGACGTACGCCGAGCGGCTGCCCACCGGGGATTCGGTCGTCGGGGGCGGCGAGCTGCTGCAGAGCGGCGAGGTCCGGCTCGCGCCCGGCGCGTCGTACGAGACCCCGTGGGTGTACGCCGCCCACGGCGACGGCCTCGACGAGATGGCCGCCCGATTCCATCGCCTGGTGCGGAGCGGGCGGGGCGGCCGGCGACCGGTCATCGTCAACACCTGGGAGGCGGTCTACTTCGACCACGACCTGGGCCGGCTCACGGCGCTGGTCGACGCGGCCGCCGAGGTCGGGGCCGAGCGGTTCGTGCTCGACGACGGCTGGTTCCGGGGCCGCCGCGACGATCGGGCCGGGCTGGGCGACTGGTTCGTCGACGAGGCGCGCTGGCCGGAGGGGCTGCACCCGCTCGTCGAGCGCGTACGGGCGCGGGGCATGGACTTCGGCCTGTGGGTCGAGCCCGAGATGGTCAACCCCGACTCGGACCTGGCCCGCGCGCACCCCGACTGGATCATGGCGACCGAATGCCGGCAGCCCCCGCCGTCCCGTCATCAGCAGGTGCTCGACCTGCGCCGGCGGGAGGCCTACGAGTACATCCTGGAGCGGCTGGACGCGCTCGTGCGCGAGTACCGGATCGCGTTCCTGAAGTGGGACCACAACCGCGATCTCGTCGACGCGGGAGTGCACGAGCAGACCAGGGCGGTCTACCGCCTCATGGACGAGCTGCGGGCGCGCCACCCCGGGCTGGAGATCGAGTCGTGCTCGTCGGGCGGCGCCCGGGTGGACCTCGGCATCCTCGAGCGCACCGATCGCGTCTGGGCCAGCGACTGCATCGACGGCATAGAGCGGCAGGCGATCCAGCGGTGGACGGCGTTGCTCCTGCCGCCCGAGCTGATCGGTTCCCACGTGGGGTCGGCGCGCGCGCACACCACCGGACGTACGCAGAGCCTCGCGCTGCGGGCCGGCACCGCGCTGTTCGGCCACTTCGGCATCGAGTGGGACCTGACCGCGGCCTCCGGGGAGGAACGCGCGGAGCTGCGGCGGTGGGTGCAGCTCTACAAGCGGATGCGCGGCTGGCTGCACCGCGGGTTCGTCGTACGGGCCGACCATCCCGACCCGGCGCTGTGGCTGCACGGAATCGTGTCGGCGGACCGCGACCAGGCGCTGTTCTCGGTGGTGGCGATGACCACCGGCGCCCGCACCCAGCCCGGACGGGTCCGCATCCCCGGACTCGACCCGCATCGGCGTTACCGCGTGCGTCCGCTGGCCCCGGGCGACAGTCCGGGCACCACCGCGGTGGCCCCGAACCCGTGGCTGGCCGAGGGCGTCGTGGTCACCGGCCGGATGCTGGCGGAGGTCGGCCTGTCCGCCCCGCCGCTCCACCCCGAGCAGCTGCTCCTGCTGCACGTCACGAAGGCGTGACCGTCATGAGGACCGGCATCGGACGGCAGAGCGGCACGGCGGAGCCGCGGCCCGGCGCGCCCGCGCCGCGGCCCCGGCGCCGCGCGGGCGACCTGCCCGTCGCGATGGTCTTCCTCCTGCCCGCGGCGGTCGGCTTCGCCGCCTTCTACCTGTGGCCGGCGCTGCGGACCGCGTACCTCAGCTTCACCGACTACAGCCTGCTCGCGCCACCCGAATGGGCCGGGCTCGGCAACTACCGGCGCCTGCTCGGCGACCGCCTGTTCTGGAACGCGCTCAAGGTCACGGTCGAGTACGTCGTCGTCAACATCGGGGTGCAGACGATCGCCGCCCTCGGCCTGGCCGTGCTGATGCACCGGCTGACCCGCTCCGGGCTGATCCGGGGCGTGCTGCTGCTGCCGTACCTGGTCGCCAACGTGGTGGTCGCACTGATCTGGTACACGATGCTCGACGCTCAGCTCGGCATCGTGAACCAGGCGCTGGAGTGGATCGGCCTCGACCCGGTGGCCTTCTTCGGGGAGACGAGCACGGCGATCCCGACCATCGCGCTGGTCAACGTCTGGCGGCACGTGGGCTACACCGCGCTGCTGATCTTCGCGGGCCTGCAGGCCATCCCGAAGACCGTGTACGAGGCGGCGGCGACCGACGGCGCCTCCGAGGCGACGATGTTCTGGCGGATCACGATGCCGCTGCTGCGTCCCGTCCTGGCGCTGGTGCTCGTGCTGACCGTCATCGGATCGTTCCAGATCTTCGACACGGTGGCGGTCACCACCAAGGGCGGGCCGATCAACGCGACCCGGGTCATCTACTACTACATCTACGAGCAGGCGTTCCAGCGCTTCAACTTCGGTTACGCCGCCGCCGTCTGCGTCGCCCTGTTCGCGATTCTCGCCGGCCTCGCGCTGCTCCAGCTCAAGCTGCTCCGCGCCGGCGACTCGGACCTGGACTGAGAGGCGGGCCATGAGCCACACACTGAGACGGCCGAGCCCGCGGCGGACGGCGGCCTGGGCGATCCTCGTGCTGTTCATCCTGATCACGCTGCTGCCGTTCTACTGGATGCTGCGCATCTCCCTGTCCAACAACCGGACCCTCTTCGCGAACCCGGGTTCGCTCATGCCGACGGACTTCACGTTCGGCGCGTTCAAGCGGGTCCTGGGCATCGCGACGCTGGCGGAGGCCACCGCGGAGGGCGGCTCCGGCGCGAAGATCGACTTCTGGCGGTACCTGGCGAACTCGGTGGTCACCTCGGCCGTCATCACGGTCTGCCAGGTGTTCTTCAGCGCCATGGCGGCGTACGCGTTCGCCCGGCTGCGCTGGCCCGGACGGGAGAAGGTCTTCTTCGTCTTCCTCACCGCGCTGATGATCCCGCCGATCTTCACCGCGCTGCCCAACTTCGTGACCGTCAAGCAGCTCGGGCTGCTCAACACGTACGCGGGGATCGTGCTGCCGTACCTGTTCATGACGCCCTTCGCGGTGTTCTTCCTGCGGCAGTTCTTCCTCAACATCAGCAGGGAGGTGGAGGAGGCGGCGATCGTGGACGGCGCGGGACACGCGCACATCTTCTTCCGGCTGATCGTGCCGATGAGTTCGGCGCCGATCGCCACCATCTCCCTGCTGGTCTACATCGGAGCCTGGAACGAGTACTTCTGGCCACTGCTCGTAGGACAGGAGGACGACGTCCGGGTGCTCACCGTGGCCCTGGGCATCTTCCGCGCCCAGAGCCCGCAGGCCGGACCGGACTGGTCCGGGCTCATGGCCGCGACGCTGCTGGCCGCGTTGCCGGTCATCGCGCTCTTCACCGTTTTCGGACGATGGATCGTCAACTCCATCCAGTTCTCCGGGATCAAGTGATCCCTCCCTGAACCACCCTCATCCCCCCACCGCAGCAAGGAGATCTGGCATGAGACGGATAACGCGCCTCGCCGCTGTCGCGACGATACTTCCGCTGGCCCTGGCCGGGTGCGGCAGCGGGGACGACAGCGGCGGCGGGAGCGGGAGCGCCCAGGCCCCGGAGAAGACCGAGATCAGCTACTGGCTGTGGGACTCCAACCAGTTGCCGGCCTACCAGGCCTGCGCCGACGCGTTCCACGCCGCGAACCCCGAGATCACCGTGAAGATCTCACAGTTCGGCTGGGCCGACTACTGGACCGGCCTCACGACCAACCTCGTGTCCGGCAACGCGCCGGACGTCTTCACCAACCACCTGAACTACTATCCCGAGTTCGCGGCGAAGCAGCAGATCCTGCCGCTGGACGAGTTCGTCGCGGCCGACGGCACCAAGACCGACGTCTACGCCCCCGGCCTCGCCGACCTGTGGGTGTCGGCCGACGGCAAGCGGTACGGCCTGCCGAAGGACTTCGACACGGTGGCGATCTTCTACAACAAGAAGATGCTCGACGACGCCGGCATCACCGAGGACCAGATGAAGTCGCTCACCTGGAACCCCGACGACGGCGGCACCTACGAGAAGATCATCGCCCACCTCACCGTCGACAAGAACGGCAAACGCGGCGACGAGGCGGGCTTCGACAAGAAGAACGTCAAGGTCTACGGCCTGGGCCTGGACGAGAACAACGGCGCCGGTGTCGGCCAGCAGATGTGGAGCATGTACGCGCTGTCCACCGGCTGGCAGTTCACGGACAAGAACCCGTGGGGCACGAAGTTCCAGTACGACGACCCGCGTTTCCAGAAGACCATCGCGTGGTGGCGCGGGCTGATCGACAAGGGGTACATGCCGAGCCTGGCCATCGCCCGGTCGGGCACCAGCGTCAACGACGGCTTCGGCGCCGGAAAGTACGCGCTGTCCACGAACGGCTCGTGGATGATCAACACCTACTACGGCTACGACAAGGTCGAGGTGGGCACCGCGCCGACGCCCGTCGGCCCCTCCGGGAAGCGCGCCACCATCTACAACGGCCTGGCCGACTCCATCTACGCCGGGACCAAGCACAAGGACCAGGCCTGGCGGTGGGTCAAGTACCTGGCGTCCGCGGACTGCCAGAAGACGGTCGGCGACAAGGCCGTCGTCTTCCCGGCGATCCCTGAGGCGCTCACCGTCGCCGAGGAGAAGTTCAAGGCCAAGGGCATCGACATCAGCGCCTTCACCGTGCAGATCCACGAGAACACGACGTCGCTGTTCCCGATCACCGACCACGCCAGCGACATCGGTGCGGTGATGGGCCCGGCGATGGACGCGGTGCTGAGCTTCGAGGCGGAGCCGTCCTCGCTCAGCAAGGCCAACGACGAGGTCAACGCCCTGTTCCAGTAGCCCCGGCGTTCCAGTAGCCCCGGCGTTCCAGTAGTCCCGGCGCGCCCCATGCCGACACGGACGCCCGTGGGCGGTAGATCTCCGCCCGCGGCGGAGCCGGAAACGCCGGACCACATCGGAAATCGCGGTGAACCGGCCGAGAAACGCCTGTGCAAGGGCTCGGCCGGCCACCTTCGATCCGTGAATCCCCCCTACCCCATCGGCCATCGACTGGAGAGCCAGAGGAGAGGCATGTCCAAATTACCAACTGATCGGCGAGCACGGCGAATCATCGCCGCGGTGACAACCACGTTCGCGCTCGTGACGGCAGGGGTGACGGCGGCGGTCCCCGCACAGGGAGACGAGCCGGCGGCCACGCAGCTGGTCGTCGACCTCGGCACGAGGACCGGCGCGTTCCGCGGCGCCGCCGGCGGAGCGCTGTACGGGCTGAGCGACGAGGGCGTGCCCAGCGACAACACGCTGGAGCCGCTGCGGCTGACCACCGTCAACCAGAAGCCGCCCGCGGGCGCCCAGCACCCCAACGGCGACGCGTTGTCGGTGGCGCCCTCGTTCTTCCGCAACGGCGGCAAGTACATCCAGGTCAACGTCCAGGACATGTACGCGCAGTGGACGTACGAGAACGCGGGCGGCGTGATCCCCTGCAACCAGGTCTGCTTCGACAACTACATGCAGAAGCTCGCCTGGGTCGTCGACCAGGTCAAGAACAGCCCGTACGCCGACCGCATCGTCTACGTGCCGTTCAACGAGCCCGACGGCATCTGGTACAACACCTCCACCGGCAACGCCGCGCAGTACCAGACCCGGATGGCCGCCCTGATGGCGCACTGGAAGGCGGCCGTGGAGTACATCCGCGCCAACCACCCGGGCGCGCGGGTCATGGGCCTCAACGACGCCACCTTCCGGGCCCGCAACTACGGTGACTTCCTCACCTACGCCCGCGACAACAACGTGCTGCCCGACTTCGTGTCCTGGCACCAGTTGGAGTCCGGCAGCCTCAACCCCGCGGGCGGCAACTACTACCGCACCAACTACCGGACCTACCGGAACCTGGAGCAGGAACGGGGCATCTCCCCCATCCCGATCAACATCAACGAGTACGGCGGCAACCGCGACCTGACGGTGCCCGGCCAGCTCATCCAGTATGTCGCCATGTTCGAGGACACCAAGGTCGACGCGGGCGGCAAGGCGTACTGGACCGCGGCCGGTCTGCTCGGCGGCGACGTCGTGGAGACCAACAAGCCCGGCGGCGGCTGGTGGTTCTACAAGATGTACGCCGACATGGCCGGCGGCGACACGGTCAAGGTCACTCCCCCGGCCCCGGCCACCCTCGACAAGCTCGAAGGCATCGCGGTCATCGACGACGACCGCAGGCAGGCGCGCATCCTGGCCGGCGGCGGCCCCTCGGCCGACTTCGACGTGGTCGTCGGCAACGTCGACGGCGAGCTGTTCGGCGACAAGGTCAACGTGACCGTGTCGGCGACCACGTGGAGCGGCCAGAACTCCGACGCCCCGCCGCCGGTCGTGCTGCGCGACGCCGACCTCGTCCCCGAGAACGGGTCGCTGACGATCCCGATCCGCGGGCTGGGCGTCGAAGGCGACGGCGGGCCGAACGTCGACCAGATGTCGGTGTACGAGATCGTGCTGTCGCCCGGCGGCGCCGGCACCCGCCAGTCCGTGGACCTGCCCTGGCGGGCCTCGTACGAGGCGGAGCTGGCCACCGTCACGGCCGGGACGGTTCAGACCTTCGGCACCCCGTTGAACTGGAACGCGGCCGCCACCTCCGGCACGCGTCACGTCGGCAACCTCACCCAGAACAACAGCGCGGTGACGTTCGGCGTGAACGTGCCGAAGGCCGGCGCCTACAAGCTGGGCATCCTGTACGCCAACCAGACCGGCCAGCCCGCCCAGCAGGTGCTCACGGTCAACGGCGCTCAGGCGCAGATGGTCGACTACCAGGCCACGCTCAACTTCCAGTGGCGCACCCGCAAGGACGTGGTGGTCCAGCTCCAGGCGGGCGCGAACCAGATCCGGCTGGCCAAGTCCCACCCCGAGCTGGGCACCGCGACCGGCCAGGCGACGCTGGACCGCATCGACCTGGAACCGGCCTCCACCGGCCCGGTCACCCGGGACTACGAGGCCGAGCGGTCGCAGACCGAGGGCGACGTGACCTACGAGTACGACCAGCCGAAGCAGTCGGAGGCGGGCTTCCTCACCCTCAAGCGCGGCGGCGAGGCCATGTTCACCGTGTACGCCGAGGAGGACGGGTACTACGACCTGGAGTTCCGGCACAACAGCCCCGGCAAGCCGGGGTCGGTCACCGCGAACATCGGTCTCGACCGGCGCGCGGTCGACGGTGCGGTGCTCCGCGCCAACCCGGGCGGCGGCACCTTCTGGAAGACCGACCGGCACCGGCTGTTCCTGTCGGCGGGCGTCAACCGGGTGACGGTGGAGCCTTCCGGCCCCACGCCGGTGCGCCTCGACAAGGTGAGCGTGACCCGGGCGACGTCCGGCCCCCGCCCGGTGCAGGTGATCGAGGCCGAGTCCGCCGCCCGGTCCGGCTCAACCGCGGTCGACAACCACGGCTACGCCTCCGGAGGCAAGTTCGTCGGCTGGATCGGACAGGGGCCGCAGAACCGGCTGACCCTCCAGGTCGACGCGGACAAGGCGGGCGACTACCTGCTCGTCGTGCGCTACGCCAACGACGAGAGGAAGTCCGGCCACGTCTACAACGCCGACATCATCTCGCGGCCCCTCGACATCTCCGTCAACGACGGGGACGCGAAGCGGTACTGGTTCAAGAACACCTGGTCCTGGGGCAACTGGTGGGCTCGCGGCGTGCCGGTGACCCTGAAGGCCGGCACGAACACGATCAGCCTGTACAACGATCCCGCCAACGGCGCGAAGGCCCAGGGATGCCCGGCACCGTGCATCTCCGAGCTCGACAGCCAGTGGGCGCCCAACCTCGACAGGTTCGACATCGCGCCGATCAAGGTCGGCTGACGCGGTGACCCGGGGCGGGAGCGGCGGCAGGACAGCCGTTCCCGCCCCGGGCTCACCGATCTCCCAGGTGCCGGCGGGTACAGTGAGCCGGCGGAGCCGGCGGCGGCCGGTTCAGGCGGCGAACAGCAGGAGCAGGCCCACCACGGTGTAGACCACCATCAGCACGAGCAGGGGGACCTGCCCGAGGACGGCGGTCCGCCGGGGGAACAGGGCGAGCGCGCGGTCGTGGGCCAGCACGGTGCCCAGCACGTGACCGACGACGATCACCGTCACCTGGAGGGTGGCGACTCCGGCGGGGGTGGTGCCGAGCGCCTGGATCTTCCAGTCGGCGGTGCCCAGCCAATCGGCGCCGGTGTCCAGCGGGTCGGACAGCAGCGCGATGGTCCGCTGCCCCTCCAGGAGGAACAGCGTGTAGTAGTGGGCGATCACGTACCCGACGGCGATCGGCACGATCGAGTGGGCGATCTCCCCCGCCGTCCCCCCGGCCGTCGCACCGGGAACGGCCGCGCCCCACCGGCCGGCGAGCGCGGTCGCGATCCGATACGCCGCGAGCACCAGGCCGATGACGGCCAGCAGCCCGGCGGTGCCGGTGACCGGCGCCGGAATCGGGCTCTCCTGGGTGAACCGCACCCAGATCGGCGCGTTGGACAGGCTGTCGTACATGGTGGAGCCGAGGAGGACGACCACCAGCGTCGTCAGTCCCGGCGCCGGCCGCAGCCCGGCCATGCCGTCGAGCGAGTTGCGCCAGGCGACGACGCCGTCGTCGCGCCGGTGCACCGGGGCGAGCCGGCCCACGAGGCCGCTGTAGGCCTCGAACGGGTCGGCGTGGCCGAACCACCGGGCGCCGAAGACGACCGCTCCGCCGAGCATGATCACGGCGTACGCCGCGAGCCAGGTGCCGATCACCGGCAGGGTGGCCCGTTCGGGGGCGACGAGTTCCAGCCAGACGAAGGCGAACAGCCCGGCGCAGGCCGGCCAGTAGCCGACGCCCGGGGGCAGCGGGCGCAGGCCGGCGTCCGGGTCGCGCCGCAGAGCCGCGCAGGCCAGCAGGTGGAGCGTCCGCAGCGGGTTCAGCGCGCGCCACACCGGGCCGAACAGCAGCGACAGCGGCACCAGGCCGACCCAGAACAGGACGTAGAACGCGCCCGCCGTGGGGTTGTCGGCCTTGTCGGGGCCGAAGACCAGTCCGACGCAGAAGTAGGCGGCGGCGAGGAGCCCGGCGATCCGCCAGGCCCAGCCCCAGGCCGGTGTGGCCATGGCCCGCTGGAGCGCGCCGGGCAGGGTGCGGGCGTGCGGGTTGCCGCCGCCCAGCCGCGGCTCCTTCCACAGCGCGCCGAGTGCCACGAACGACACCAGCAACGCCAGCGCCGCGCCGGTCAGCGCGGCCGGGAACGGGATCGGCAGGTCCTGGCGTCCGCCGACCCCGTGCGCGAGGAGCATGAGACGGGCCTACCGCACCACGAGCTGGAACAGCTGAAGTCCCGACTCGTGGGTCTCCATCTCGAACAGACCGGTCTCGTCGGCCGTGAACTCGATGGTGGCGGGGGTGCCGGGCTTCAGCTCCGCCTCCTTGTCGTACCCGTGCAGGTGCGCCTCGTCGGCCGCGTCGCCGGTGACGGTGATGCGCACCCGCTGCCCCTTGTCCACCTCGATGCGTCCCGGAGGCGGCGTCACCTTGCGGCCGCTGATCGTGACGTCGATCTCCTTCACGTCCGCGTCGGCGGGCGCGTCGGTGGCGGACCCGGCCGGCTCCGTCGCCGCGTCGGTCGCCGCGTCCGTGGCCGCCGGGGCGGGCACTTCTGTGGACGACGCGGTGGTGGGTGCGGCGGCGGGCTCGGTGGTGCCCGACTCGCCGCAGGCCGACACCGTCATCGGCAGCGTCACGCCGATCAGGAGCGCGGCGAGCAGCGGGCGTCGCCGGGCGCGGTGGTGCCGGGCAGGGGTGAACGTCACGACATTTCTCCGGGGGTGTGGGTGGTTCAGCGCCGCTTGGCGGACCTGGGGCGGTTCGCCGTCCGCGACTGGGACGAACTCGTGGGGGTCTTCGGCCGGGGGCGCCCGGAAGGCCGCTTGGCCGCCGGGCCCTTCGCGGCCGCCGTACGCGCGGGGGCGGCGCCGGTGGACGGGGCGGGCCGCCGCGCCGCGCGCAGCACCAGGGCGCCCGCTCCCACGACGAGGAGCGCGGGCACCAGCCACACCGACAGGCCGGCGCCGGAGTCGTCCTGGCCCGCCGCCGTCCGCGCGGCGGGGGCCGTGGCGGAGCCGGTCTCGGGTACGGCGGCAGGGCCCGCGGCGGAGCCGGTGCTCGCCTGTGAGGGGGCCACGGGGCCCAGCGCGCCGTCGCCGCTCTGGGGCGTCGCGTCGGCGGTGGCGCCGCTTCCGGGCTCGGCCGAGGCGAGCAGGATGGCGTCGGGCTCGTTGGTGGGGGCCTGCCAGCCCTTGGGCGGCGATGAGGTCCTGCCCTTGTAGGTGAAGCGCAGTTCTCCCTTGACGGGCTCCCCGTCGGAGGCGATCGAGAGGTAGTGGACGACGTACTCGCCCTGCTCGGGCCAGTAGGCGACGGGGATCACCGCCGGGAACCCGGTGTTGTAGACGCTCGGCTCCCACACGCCGTTGACGAGGTTGTACTCCTGGACCGGCTTGTCGAGCCGTTCCGGCTGCCCGTGTGTCCAGGTCTGGTCGACGCGGGCGCCGTTGGGCGCGGTGACGGTGAAGTAGGCGTTCGGGGCGGGCGCCTCGGTGAAGTAGAGCCGCAGCGACTCCAGCGGCGTCTTCACCGTGCTGTCCTTGGCCGGGGTGGACATCGCGAGCTGGCCGTGGGCCGAGGCGGGAACGGACAGGGCGGCGAGGGTGAGCACGCCGACGACGACCGGCAGGAGCAACCGGCCCAACCACCGTGCCATCGTCACGTCCGCTCTCCATGGGTGTGGCCCCCGGGCTGGGGCGATGCGACGAGATTAGCCACTTATGACGTGGATGAACAGAACTTCATGCGTTCGCAACGAAAGTGGATCGATGCACGCCCGGCCCTCCCCCGATGCCGCGCCTGGGCCGGGCGTGGGTACTTGGCGTGAGGGTCGAATGCGTGTTCTACTGATCCTCATGCGTCGCGACGCCACTTCCCGCCCCGGCACCGGCTCCGGGGACCAGGGCACGGCGCGGCCCGCCGAGCAGCATGCGACCGTCAGTGCCGAGCCGCAGGCGATCATCGGCGCCGAGCCGCAGGCGACCGTCAGCGCCGAGCAGCAGTCGATCGTCGGCGCGGGCCCCGCCCGCCCGCGCATCGAGCGGCAGGCCGTCACGCGTGTGTTCGACGGCATCACCTGCTACGAGGTGCCCGCGCGCGCCGCGCTGGAGCGTGTGCCCGACGCCGCCGAGCTGCCCTTCACCTGGGCCGCGAGCCCCTACCGCGGGTGCGAGGCGGGCTGCGGCTACTGCGCGGCCCGGCGCGGGCACCGCTACCTCGGCCTGGATCCGGGCCGGGACTTCTCCACCCGCATCGTCGTCAAGACCGACCTGGCCCGCCGGCTGCGCCGTGAGCTCGCCTCCCCGCGCTGGAGCGGCGAGCCGATCGCGCTCGGCCTCACCGGCGACTGCTACCAGCCGGCGGAGGAGATCTACCGCCTGATGCCGGGCGTCGTGCGGGCCCTGGCCGACGCGGCCAACCCGTTCACCGTACTGACCAAGAGCCCTCTGATCCTGCGCGACCTGGACCTGTTACGCGACGCCGCGAAGGTGACCCAGGTCGGTGTGATGGTGTCGGTCGGCTTCGTCGACGACCGGGTGCGGCGGGCCGTGGAGCCCGGGGCCGCGACGCCGCAGCGGAGGCTGGAGGTCTGCGCCGCGCTGAACGACGCCGGCATCCCCTGCGGGGTGCTGATGGCGCCGATCCTGCCGCTCGTGACCGACTCCAGCGATCATCTGCTGGCCACGGTCAGGCGCGCGGCGGAGGCGGGGGCGGTCAGCGTGACGCCGGTCGTGCTGCGCCTGCCGTCCGGGGTGCGTGAGGGATACCTGGGCTGGCTGGAGCGCGAGCACCCCGGCCTGGTGCCGCGCTACCAGGCGTTGTACGGCAAGGGCCAGGTCGCCGAGGAGGGCTACCGCCGCCGGATCGCCGAGCAGGTGCGGGCGCTGGCCGAGACCTACGGCGTCGGCGGCCAGGCCCGGCGCTGGCGCCGGCGCCGGTCTCCCGACCGCCAGCTCGCCCTCGTCTGAGCACGCGTCACTCCGCGCCTCGCCGCCGGTTCGTCCCCGTCCGCCCCTGCCCTCGCCTCGGCGCGGCCCGGCCCCGGGCCGCGCTCCTCCCCGGCGGTCGTCGGCGCCGGCTCCCCTTATCTCTGCTCCGGAGTCAGGACGTGTCGGGTCCGGTCCCCGGTCCAGGCCGCTTCGAGGATCGCGGTCAGGCTGGCGGTGTCGGTCGGGCCCGGATGGTTCTGGATCAGGCGGGTGACGCCGGTGGCCATCTCCGCGAAGCGCGGGAGGTCGGCGCGTGCCACGCCGATGTCCGCGAGGGTGGCAGGGATGCCGATGTCGGCAAGGAGCCCGTGGAGCCAGGTGAGGAACATGTCTGCGGCCTCGGCATCCGAGGCGTCGGTCACGTCGAGCCCGCACACCCTGGCGAGGACGGCCAACCGGTCGCTGATGGCATCCCTGGCCGCGTCCAGCGCGTAGGGCAGCAGCAGTCCGACGCCCAGGCCGTGCGGCGTGTGGGTGGCTGCGCCGATGGGGTACTGGAGGGCGTGCGGAGCCGCGTTGCCCGCGTGGGAGAACGCGATCCCGGCCAGCATGGAGGCATAGGACATGTCCGCGCGCGCGTCCTTGTCGCCTCCGTCTTTGACGGCACGGGGCAGGCTGCGGGCGATCCGCTCCGCGGCCAGGAGCGCGTAGTGATCGGTGATCGGGTTGCGGCCGAGGAAGACCTGTTCCACCGGGTCGCGCGGTCCGTGGGGCCGGGGTCGCGCGGTGTAGCTCTCCACCGCGTGGCAGAACGCGTCGATGCCGGAGTGGGCGGTGACGGTCGCGGGGCAGGTGTAGGTGAGCTCGGGGTCGACGATGGCGAAGTCGGGCACGATGTGGACGCTGGAGACCCCCACCTTCAGCTCGCGGTCCGGGTCGGTCAGCACCGAGACGGGGGTGAGCTCGGAGCCGGTGCCTGACGTCGTCGGGACCGCGACGAGAGGAATCGTCGGCCCCGGCACCTTCGACTCGCCGTAGAAGTCGCGCGGAGTCCCACCGTGGCGCCGGATGACGCCGACGATCTTGGCGAGGTCGATCACCGTGCCACCCCCGATGGCGAGGATCACGTCGGCGTCCACCTCTGCGGCGGCCGAGACGCCCAGGGCGACGTCGGTGAGCGGCACGTCCGGAGTCGCGTCGGCGAACACCCCGACGACTGCGACCTTCTCCCGCACGGCGGCCACGATCTCGGCCACGCCCGGCTGCCCCAGAAGAACCCGGTCGGTCACGATGAGGACCCGCGAGCCACACTCGGCCACCACTCGTGGGATGTTCTGCGCGACCCCTTCGCCCACTATCAGCTGGCGTGGTCCGCGGACGGTCTCAAGCATGTCAGTGCCTCTCTGGAACGTCGGCGGTGATGTGCTGGGCGGACGTCCAGGTCACCTGCGAGACCGGGACGGCGTCGGCAAGGCTGGCTGCCGGGTGGCGCAGGCGCGGGCCGGGCTCCCGGGCTCGGACGGGGCCGGTCACGGCAGGTCGATCGCCGCGTAGGTGACGTCGAGGTACTCGAGGATGCCCTCGTGCGACCCCTCCTTGCCGATCCCCGACTGCTTCACGCCTCCGAACGGAGCTGACGGGTCCGAGATGAGGCCACGGTTGATGCCGATCATCCCCGTCTCCAGCCCCTCGGTGAACCGGAGCGCCCGCTGGAGGTCACGGGTGAAGACGTATCCGACCAGGCCGTGCTCGGTGTCGTTGGCCTTCGCGATCACTTCGTCGTCGGACGTGAACGAGATGATCGGCGCCACCGGGCCGAAGATCTCCTCCTCCAGGATCCGCGCGTCTTCGGGCACGTCGACGAGGACCGTGGGCGGGTAGAAGTGGCCCGGCCCATCGGGACGCTCGCCGCCCAGCAGGACACGGGCGCCGCGGTCGACCGCGTCGGCGACGAGCTCGTCGATCTTGGTGACCGAGGCGTCGTCGATCAACGCCCCGACGTCCACGCCGTCGTCGAGGCCATGGCCCACCGAGAGCGCGCCCATCCGCTGGGCGAAGCGCGCCGTGAACTCCTCGCGTACCGGCTCCTCGACGTAGATCCGGTTGGCCGCGATGCAGGACTCCCCGATGTTGCGCATCTTGGCCACCATGGCACCGTCGACCGCGACGTCCAGGTCGGCGTCGGCACACACGATCAAGGCCGCGTTGCCGCCCAGTTCCATGGAGGTGCGCAGCACGTTGTCCGCCGCCTGTCGTAGCAGCACGCGCCCGACCTCGGTCGACCCGGTGAACGAAAGCTTGCGGGTCCGGCGGTCGGCCAGCAGTGCCGAGACCACCTGGCCGGAACGCTTGGTCGTCACGACGTTGACGACGCCCGGGGGAACGCCGACCTCCTCCATGATGCGGGCCAGGAACAGCATGGTGAGTGGCGTCTGGGCGGCCGGCTTGGTGATCGTCGTGCAGCCCGCCGCCAGCGCAGGAGCGATCTTGCGGGCGCCCATCGCCAACGGAAAGTTCCAGGGCGTCACGAAGACGCACGGGCCGACCGGCTTCGGCACGGTGAGGATGCGATATCCACCATTGGGAGCGGTGTTGTAGCGCCCCTCGACACGCACCGCCTCCTCGGCGAACCAACGGAAGAACTCGGCGCCGTAGGCCACCTCTGCCCGAGCCTCGGCGAGCGGCTTGCCCATCTCGAGCGTTATCAGCCGGGCGACCTCCTCGGATCGCTCGGTCAGTGCCCGGTACGTCGCGGTCAGCAACTCTGACCGTTTTCGCGGCGGGGTCGCCGCCCACTCCGCCATCGCCTTGCTCGCCGCGTCCAGAGCGGCGAGTCCGTCGGCGACGCCGGCGTCCGCCACCTCGGCGATGGTCTTGCCGGTGGCCGGGTCCTCGACGGCAAAGGTGGCTCCGCCGGCGGCGTCGCGCCAGGCGTCGCCGATCCGGAGCCGCCGGTGCTCGGGGGCCAGGACGTTCATCGGGTCACTCATTGCGTCGCCTCCTGTGATGTTCTTGGTGATGTCCGGTGTGACCTGGGCGATCGCGCCACGCGCGTTGACGAACGGGTCGCACGACCTCGTCGGGGCCGGGGTTGCCGGGCGGGTCGAACGTGGCCCTGGCCCCGGCCGCAGGGCGACGCCCCGCGCCACCGATCGCCTTCTCGGGCCATGGCCGCTTCGGCGTCGTCGGGCCGTGCTCATCCGTGGCGCCGAGGCTCGATCGCCACGTGCGGGGGATGGTGACGTCGCCGCCCTGTGCTGTTACCTCCCGGGCGGTTACCTCCCGGTCTCGGACAGCGCCAGCCCGGTGCCCGCGTCGAACAGGTGCGCGCGGTCCAGGTCGACCGTGACGTGCAGCCGCTCGCCCGGCGTAGCGGTGAAGGTGGGTCGTGCCTTGACCTTGAGCATCTCCGTCCCCACCTGGACGTCGACCACCGTTCGGTCACCGAGCGGCTCAAGGCCGTAGAGCTCACCCGGCAACGACGTGTCCCCACGCCGCTCGACGGACAGGTCCTCCGCGCGCAGGCCCAGCAGCAGCGGACGACGGTCCTCAGCCGTGGTCCAGCGGGGCCGCGGCAGCGTCCAGCCTTCCGCCCCGACCAGACGATCTCCCTCGGCGTGGCAGGCGAGCAGGCTGATCGACGGGCTCCCGACGAAGCCTGCGACCCACTGGTTGGCCGGGCGCTCGTACACCTCGGTCGGCGTTCCGACCTGTTGCACCTTCCCCTCCTTGAGGACCGCGACCTGGTCGGCCATGGACAGGGCCTCGACCTGGTCGTTGGTCACGTAGACGAAGGTTCCGCCGAGGCTCCGGTGGATGCGGGTGAGCTCGGTGCGCATCTCGACGCGGAGCTTGAGGTCGAGGTTCGTCAGCGGCTCGTCCATGAGAAACGCGCGCGGGCGACGGACCAGAGCCCGGGCCAGGGCGACACGCTGCATCTCACCGCCCGACATCTGCGCGGGACGACGCTGCAGCAGACGTTCGATGTGCAGCAGGCTCGACATCTGCTCGACGGCAGCGGCGATCTCGCTCGAAGAACAGCGGCGGGCCCGCAGCGGCGAAGCGATGTTCTCGTACGCCGTGCGTCGCGGATAGAGGGCGTAGCTCTGGAAGACCATGGCCAGGTCGCGAGCGGCCGGGGTGTCACCGGTCGCGTCCCTCCCGTCCAGGTGCACCGACCCGGCGTCAAGCTTCTCAAGGCCGGCGATCGCTCGCAGGGTCGTCGTCTTGCCTGCCCCGGAGGGCCCGAGCACGACGAAGAACGAGCCGTCCGGCACGTCCAGCGTCACCCCGTCCAGGGCCTGGACTTTGCCGAAGGACTTGCGCAGCCCGTGTACTGCCACGGTTCCCATCAGGCCACCAGCTCTTCCGTGTCCACGTCGTAGACCGGCGGGGGCCCGCCGGTGTGCCGCAGCCCGACCGGTGCGTCAGCAGCGAAACGGACGGTCGGCGCCATCCGAACTCGTACGTCGCGCTGGCCGCCGTGGTCGACCACGTAGATGATTTCGTCACCCAGCCACTCCGCCGAGACCACGCGGGCCGGGACCGAACCTTCCGCCCCTGGTTCTGTGACTTCCAGCGCCTCCGGACGGACGCCCGCGACCAGGCGACGGTCGCGCGGCAGGCCTGGCGGTGGCGTGAGGACCAGTCCGCCCTGACTGCGCAGCTTCCCGTCGGCCACCTCCACCTCGATCAGGTTCATCGGCGGGGAGCCGATGAACGCGGCGCAGAAAAGACTCGCCGGACGGTCGTAGACCTCCAGCGGGGTGCCGATCTGCTCGACGCGGCCCTTGTTGAGGATGGCGATTCTGTGACCGAGCGACATCGCCTCGACCTGGTCGTGGGTGACGTAGACCATCGTCGTCCCCAGTTCCCCCTGCAGGTGCTTGATCTCCGTGCGCATGTCCGCCCTCAGCTCCGCGTCCAGATTGGTGAGGGGTTCGTCCATGAGGAACGCGCGCGGTCGTCGCACCAGGGCGCGAGCAAGCGCGACGCGCTGCTGCTCCCCGCCGGACAGCCGGTGCGGTCGCCGGTCCAGGAGCGGACCGAGCCGCATCAGCCGGGCGGCCTCGTCGACCCGCTCCTGCACCTCCGCCTTGGGCAGTCCCTCGGCCCGCAGTGGGAACGCCAGGTTGTCGCGGGTTCTCAGATGCGGGTAGAGAGCGTAGAACTGGAACACCATGGCGATGTCGCGCTCGGCGGGCGGCAGGTCGTTGACCAGCGTGTCGCCGATGCGGATGTCGCCCGACGTCTGCCTCTCCAGGCCGGCTATGGCCCGCAGCGTGGTCGTCTTGCCGCAACCCGAAGGGCCGAGCATCACGAACAGCTCGCCGTCGCCGATGGACAGGTCCACGTGCTCGACTGCGACCGTCCCATCCGGGTAGCGCTTGTGCAGGGTGGTCACCTCGATGCCCGCCATCAGCGTCGCACCGCCCCGAGCGTCACACCGGCGACGAGGTGCTTGCGCACCAGGTAGGCGAAGACGAGCACCGGTAGGGCGAAGACCACGGAGGCGGCGGCCACGAGACCCCAGTCCACGGTGGTTCCACCGATGAGGCCGGCGATGGCGGGTGGGGCCGTCCGCACGCTGTCGCTGGAGGTGAGGAAGATGGCGAACACGAACTCGTTCCACGAGAAGATGAGTGCGAAGACCGCCGTCGCGGCGATACCGGGCAGGAGCAGGGGAAGGGTGAATTTCCAGAACGCCTGCAGGCGGGTGTAGCCGTCGAGCATGGCGGCATCCTCGTACTCTGCGGGCACCTCGTCGACGAACCCCTTCATCATCCAGATCGTGAACGGGACGTTGAACGCGGTGTAGATGAGGATCAGGCCGAGCTTGTTGTCGATGAGCCCGAGCTGGCGGTACATGAGGAAGATCGGGATCACGACCACCACGGGCGGCATGAAGCGGGTGGACAGGATGAAGAACAGTTGGTCCTTCTTGGCCTTCACGGAGAAGCGTGAGTAGGCCCAGGCCGCCGGGACCCCCAGCACGGTGGCCAGCGCCGTGGAGACCCCGGCGACCACGACGGAGTTGAGGAACGAGACGGACAAGGCCGAGCGACCGCCGCCGGAGCCGGCGAACACGTCCTTGAAATGGTCCAGAGTGACCTTGAAGTCGAAGAACTTGGCCGGGATGGCGTAGACGTCCCGGTTCTCCTTGATGGACGTCTCGATCATCCACAGCACCGGAAAGAGCATCACGACGGCCAGCACGGTCAGCAGCGCGACCTCCAGCACGGAGCGGCCCCGGCCACCACGGCGCCGCGTGGGTGGTGCGTCATCCCGGCCAGGACCTGCGGACACGGCCTCGTCAACGGAGACGGCCATCAGTCCTCCTTGAGCTTGTTCAAGTAGCGCAGGTAGAGCTGCGTGAGGACGAGGACGATGAGGACCATGAGGATCCCGTACGCCGAGGCGGTTCCGGTGTTGAAGCCCAGGAACGCGACCTTGTAGACGTGGAACGACAACGTCTCGGTGGAAACCCCCGGACCTCCGCTGGTGAGGATGTAGACGAGGTCGAACAGCCGGAAGGCCTCGATGGCCCTGAACAACACGGCGATGAGGAGCAGCGGCCACACCAGCGGAAGAGTGATGGTGCGGAACCGGAACCACTCGGACGCCCGGTCGATCGAGGCGGCCTCGTACAGGTACTTGGGGACCGCGGTAAGGCCCGCAAGTGCGATGAGCATGATGAACGGCGTCCATTGCCAGGTGTCGACCACGATCAGGGAAAGCAGTGCCGTTCCCTGCTGGGTGAGCCACTCCACCTGCCCCAGGCCGAGCGAGCCGAGCATGCTGTTGATCACGCCGAACTGCGCGTCGAGCATGAATCGCCAGAACAGCCCGACCACGACCGGCGACAGCATCATCGGAACCAGGAACAGAGTGGTCAGCAGTCCCCGCCCGTGCGTGCGCCGTGAGATCAGGTAGGCGATGGTGAAACCGAGCACGGTCTGCAGGGCGACCGCGCCGACCACGTAGATCAACGTCGTGAAGGCCCTCAGGTGGACCTGCGCCGACGTCAGGATGGCGGTGTAGTTCTCGAACCAAACGAAATGGGCGGGCCCCCCGCGGGTGGCCGAGTAGTCGGTGAAAGACAGGTACAACGCCCACAGCAACGGGAACACCGACATCGCGAGCAACAGCAGCAACGCGGGGGAGATGAAGGCCCCGGCGAGCCAGCGGTCGCTCAGGCGGCGGGACCGGCCCGGTGCAGGCGGCGTCGCGGACGCCGCCTGCCCGGGCTGGTCGATCGTCAGAGGAGCGGACTCACTCACAGTCCGCCGCCGCCCTTGCGGCCGCTGGAGTCGAGCACGGCCTGCTGCTCCTTGGCGATGTCGTCGAGCGCGTCCTTCGGCTTCTTCGCGCCGTTCAGAGCCGCGTTCACGTTGGTGTTCTCGATGTCGATGAGGCGCGCGTACTCGGGCACATTCCACATGTCCCGCATCCGCGAAACCGAGTCGGTGTACACCTTGTTGAACGGCCCGGCGTTGAGGAACTCGGGCGACTCCAGGGCGTCCGTACGCGACGGCACGCCACCGGCGGCGGCCCACTTCTTCTGGATGTCAGCCCGCTCGAACCACTTCATGAAGTTCAGGGCCTCCGCCTGGTTCGCCTTCGGGGAGTAGGCCGACACGTGCATCCCCATGCCGCCGAGAGGCACCAGGTTCGTCTTCTGGCTCGGCAGGGGGGCGAAACCCAGCTTGTCGAGAATCTGCTCCCGCGTGGTGCCGAGCGTGGACTGCTTCGGGTCGAGCAGGCCGCCGCTCGCGGCGATCCAGTTGAACGCGATGCATGCCTTGCCCTGGGCGACCGCCGCGTTCACCTCGTCGATGAACCAGTTGCCGGAGCCCTTGGCGGTCAGCGGCTTCATCTTGTTGACCAGGACGTCCATCGCCTCCTGGCCCGCGGCGTCGTTGACGACGCCGTCGATCTTGCGCGACTTGGCGTCCCAGAGGTTGCCGCCGTAGACGCCGTTGACCGTGTTGTAGGTCACGGCCGCGGCGTCGGAGCCGTTGGCCTGGTGGAAAGCCAGCCCGCTGACGCCGGGGTTGTCCGCCTGGCACTTCTCGGCGACCGAGATCATCTCGTCCCAGGTCTGCGGCGGCTTGTCGCCGATCAGGTCCTTGCGGTAGATCATCGTCCAGGTGTCGCCGAGCAGCGGCAGTCCGTACAGGCTGGCGTTCTCGTCGCGCTTCCCGGTCTCCGCCTGGGGGTACTGGCCGTAGGCCGCCAGGAGGTACGGGTTGTAGGCCTTGACATCGATGTTCTTCTTGACGAAGTCGGTGATGTCGAGGATGTTGCCGTTCGTCACGGCCTCGCCGATGTGCTGCGAGTCCAGGATCGGGATGTCGAAGTCGGTCTTGCGCGCGGCGAACTGGGTGAACATCGCGTCGTGCCAGTTCGCGTTCGGCACGGTCTTGACCTTGATGGTCACGTTCGACCGCTCCTTGGTGTACTCCGCGTTCGCGAAGTCCTCCAGCGCGTGGGCGGGGGGCCAGTCGAACCAGATGAAGCTGAGGGTCAGCGGGTCCTTGGTGAGCTCCGGGATGGTCGCCGGCGCCTTGGGGGCGCTCGCGTTCGCGCCGTCGTCCTCGCCGCCGCCGCAAGCCGCCATGGTCGTGACCACCAACATGGCCGCCGTCGCCAGCCGCGCCGTTCGACCGGGCACGGACAGTCGTCCTATTCGCCTTGGATACCGCATCTTCTTGCCTGCTTTCTGGGTGGGGAGGTTCTGGAGCCCTGCTGCGTGGTTCGCCGAGCAGTTGCTGGGGGGTGTTCAGGCGTGTTGCCGGCTGTCGCAGGGCTGACCCGCAGACCGGCGTCACGGGTACGCCGCGACGTAATGGGGCTTCAAGCAGTCGAGAAGTCCTCTGGTCCTTATCGGCCTGGGGGCGAACCGAGCAGGACGTCGAACATGCTCATTGGAGCTCCAACTGATCGAAGCGGAGCGATGACGGGGGGATTTCGTGAGGGTGAAGGATGGCTGGCATCCGCCACCTTTCCTATACGATCCGAGTGGGGGCGTCAACATCCCGCAGCGTTGCGACCGAATTCAACAGGTTTCCGAAAACGTAAGAAAGGCCTCACGTCACGATGGACGACGAAGTGATGACCGCGCGGCGCCGTGGGGCCATGACGGGCGGAACGCCGCCGCGAAGATCTCGCGGCCGGCTTGCCGACGAGGTGTACGACACGCTGCTCGGACAGCTGATGTCGCTACGGATCGAGCCTGGCTCCCGCGTCACGATCGACGTCCTGGCGCGAGAACTGGGGGTCTCGCAGACGCCGATCCGAGACGCTCTGAACCGCATGGAGGCCGAGGGCCTGGTCGTGCGTGTGCCCCACGCCGGCTATCGCATTCCCCCCCAGATCACCCGTCAGCGATTCGAGGACATGCTTGAGGTCCGCCTTCTCCTCGAGCCGGCGGCGGCGCGCAGATCCGCCGAGCGCGCATCCTCCAAGCAGGTGGCCGGCCTGCGACGAATGCTGGAGGAGATGGCGGAGCTGGAGGGGGGTGGCGACGGGCTCATGGCCTATGGCGCCTTCGGGCTGCGCGACGCCGCTTTTCACGATCTCGTCGCCCTGAGCGCGGAGAACCAGGTCATCCGCGAGGCGCTCGCTCGCCTGCACACGCACGTGCACCTGTTCCGGCTTCTCCACGACACCCAGGTCACTCACCTGGCCATGGCCGAGCACGAAGAGGTTCTGGCCGCGATCGCCGCGCGTGACCCCGACGCCGCCGCCTACGCCATGCGCCGGCACATCCTGCTGTCCGGCGAGCGGTTCCGGCGGTTGTTCGACGAAGTCAAGGGTTCGGACGGAATGGCGGTAAAGGCTTGACGGGCGGGCCGGGCCAGGGAATGCTGACTCCGGATCAGATCGGATCGGATCTGATCTCCTCACCCGCCTCAGATGCGAGGAGAAGCAGGTGCCTAGAGCACTGCTCCTTACCGGCGACGCCGCCGAGGAGCTCGACACCATGTATCCCTACTATCGCGTGCAGGAGGGCGGCTGGGACGTCGACGTCTCGTCACGGACGCTGCGTGACGTTCAGCTGGTCATCCACG
>NZ_JABBWW010000021.1:0-139187 GCF_014161385.1 Microbispora sp. H10670
GTCTGAAAAGTGTCACCCCTGGCCGGCACCCCCCGGCTAAGGAAAGGCACCGTCAAAGGAATCCGCCACCAATCAACGGTGACGGGGTCATGCATGATTCATGCACTGGCTTTTAGCACACTGTTGAGTTCTCAAGAAACGGACGCGACCACCATCACCCGAAACCCGTGACGGGTCCCGAGATCCAGGGCGATTACTTCCGTCCGGCCGACTCTTCGGCGATCACCGTGTCACAGACCCGAAGCGAGTCATGCGATCTCGGCCGATGCTCTTGTCAGAGTGACCTTCCCCTTTCGGGGCAACCACTCCATCTTAAACCCTCGCCTGCCTCACGTCAAACCTCTCGGTTCCGCCGTGCCGCAGACGACCCCGACCCGGCGCGAGCGCCTCGTCTGGGTGGTTGTCGGAGTGGCTTGCCCGTTGGGGTCCGGCCGCCTCTCGGCGTCCCGCTCTCCCCGGGGACGAGGAAAACATTAGGCAACGTCCGCCCGGCCGTCAAATCACGCCGAGATGGCCAAAACCCCAGGCCAGACAGCGACTTCTGGCCATCGCTGCCGCCAAGGCCACAAGATTGTTACCTGCGCCACAAGGAACCTTGACCGCGAAAGAGCCGCCCCGGACCGGTCGGCCGGGACGGCTCCAAGCGATCGACGTACCGACGATCAGGCGACCTCGATGCCGCCGACCGTCTTCTTGCCGCGGCGGAGCACGAGGAACCGGCCGTGCAGCAGATCCTCCGCGGAGGGCACGTACTCCTCATCGGTGATCTTCGTGTTGTTCAGGTACGCGCCGCCCTCCTTCACGGCCCGGCGCGCCGCGGACTTGGACTCGACGAGCCCGCTCTGCGCGAGCAGGTCGACGTACGACGCCCCCAGGGCGGGGACGACCGCCTTCGGCACCTCCGCGAGAGCCGACTCCAGGGTGCGGGCGTCCAGTTCCGCGAGCGAACCCTGCCCGAACAACGCACGCGAGGCCGCGATCACCCGGGCGAGCTCGTCGGCGCCGTGCACCAGGGTGGTCAGGTCCTCGGCCAGCGCGCGCTGCGCCGCCCGGGCCGCCGGCCGTTCCGCCACCGCCTTCTCCAGCTCCTCGATCTCCTCCCTCGTACGGAAGGTGAAGACCTTGAGGAACCGCACGACGTCCCGGTCGTCGGCGTTGAGCCAGTACTGGTAGAACGCGTAGGGCGAGGTCAGCGCGGGGTCGAGCCATACTGCGCCGCCGGCCGTCTTGCCGAACTTGGTGCCGTCGGCCTTGGTGATCAGCTTGCCGGTGAGCGCGTGGACATGGGCGCTCTCCACCCGCCGGATGAGATCGACACCGGCGGTGATGTTGCCCCACTGGTCGCTGCCGCCCAGCTGGAGCGTGCACCCATGCCGGCGGTACAGCTCCAGGTAGTCGTTGGCCTGCAGGATCTGGTAGCTGAACTCCGTGTAGCTGAGTCCTTCACCGGCCAGCCGCGCGGAGACCGACTCCCTGGCGAGCATCCGGTTGACCGGGAAGTGCTTGCCGATGTCGCGCAGGAAGTCGATCGCGCTCAGCTCGGCCGTCCAGTCGAGGTTGCTGACCAGCGTGGCCGCGGTCGGCCCTTCCTCGAAGGTGAGAAACTTCTCCACCTGCACCCTGATGCGGGACACCCATTCGGCGACGATGTCGCTCGAGTTGAGCGCCCGCTCCGTGCTGCGCCCGCTCGGATCCCCGATCAGGCCTGTCGCGCCGCCGACCAGCCCGATCGGGCGGTGTCCCGCCCGCTGGAAGCGGGTCAGGATGAGCAGGGTCGCGAGGTTGCCCACGTGCAGCGAGGGCGCGGTCGGGTCGAAGCCCGCATACACGGTGATCGGACCGTCGGCCAGCGCCTTGCGCAGCGCGTCGATGTCGGTGGTCTGCGCGATCACATCGCGCCACTCGAGTTCGTCGAGGATGTCACCCATCTCCGACGTCGGCACGATATTGCCTGAAGTTACGGTCACGGTCGTGGCTTTCGCTTATCGATGGTGGGTGTACGGGCTTCCGTACAAGCCTGCCTGATCACGGAACCCTATCGCCACTTCTTGGCGACGCGTCAGCGCGCGGCTCGGCCACGGCGCCTGGGGACGTGCGCGCGGTACGGAGAGACGGTGGGGTCACCGTCGATCCAGAACCTCCAGGGGGTGTCGGCGCCGGCGGACACTCCGGTGCGCGGACCCGTCCTCACCTGGCCGGACGGCACCGGCCGGCCCTCGTGCACCTGAATGGGGCCACCCGAGCAGCAGTCCGTGCCGTTGTGCTCCTTCACCAGGCCGAGGGCCACCGCGAGCCGGGCCGGTCCCCTGGCGAGATCCCGGTCGGGAACCCGGCGGGCCAGGCCCTCCATCCCGGGACCGTCGGCGTGCGGCATGCGGCGGATGCGGGCGGTGTGCACGCCCGCGACCACCTCGCCCGCCCGTAACAGGACGGCCGAACCGGTGCCCGCGGGCATGCACACGAGGTTCGCGCAGTAGTGCATGCCGTACGTGAAGTAGACGTAGAGGTGTCCCGGCTCGCCGAACATGACGGCGTTGCGTGGCGTGCGCCCCCGGTAGGTGTGGGAGGCCGGGTCCTGCCCCGGGCCGCCGTACGCCTCGACCTCGCTCAGCCGGACCGCCACCGACCCGTGCACGACCACCCGGCCGAGGAGATCGGGGGCGACCACCTCCGAAGGGCGGTCGAAGAAGTCGCGGCCGAGCGGCTCGCCCGCGACGTCGTCGATCAGTTCTCGTTCGCCCATGCCGCCTGGCCGTCGACGATCTCCCGGAGGTTCGCGACCTGGTCACGGACCCGGTCGGGCGCCGTGCCGCCGAAGGCGCTGCGGGCGGCCAGCGCCCCGTGCACGTTCAGCACGTCGCGGACGCTCGCGCCCGTCTCGTCCACCGCGAAGTGCGGCGAGACCTTCGCCAGTTCCTCGTCGGTCAGTTCGCCGAGGTCCTTGTCGTTCACCTGGCACCACACCACCAGATGGCCGACGGCCTCGTGCGCGTCCCGGAACGGGACGCCGCGGCGGACCAGCAGCTCGGCGAGGTCGGTCGCCAGCGCGAACCCGTCGGGCGCGCTGGTCTCCAGCTTGGCCTTGTTGACCCGCATCGTGGCGATCATGCCGGACACGGCCGGGAGCACCAGGAGCAGGGTGTCGACCGCGTCGAAGACGGGCTCCTTGTCCTCCTGGAGGTCGCGGTTGTAGGTGAGCGGCAGGCCCTTCAGCGTCGTCAGCAGTGACATCAGCGCGCCGATCAGCCGGCCGCTCTTGCCCCTGGCCAGCTCGGCGACGTCGGGATTCTTCTTCTGCGGCATGATCGAGGATCCGGTCGAGTAGGCGTCGTCCACCTCGATCCACCGGAACTCCTGCGAGGCCCACAGCACGACCTCCTCGCCGAGCCGGGAGACGTGCACGCCGATCATTGCCGCGCAGAACAGGAACTCGGCGGCGAAATCACGGTCGGCGACCGCGTCCATCGAGTTCGGCGCGGGGGCGTCGAACCCGAGTTCGGCGGCGACGGCGGCGGGGTCGAGCGGCAGCGAGGATCCGGCCAGCGCGCCGGAGCCCAGCGGCGAGACCGCCGCGCGCCTGTCCCAGTCCCGCAGCCGGTCCACGTCCCGGGTCAGCGGGTGGACGTGGGCGAGAAGCTGGTGGCCGAACGACACCGGCTGGGCGTGCTGCAGGTGCGTCATGCCGGGCGCCGCGACGTCGGCGTTCTCCTCGGCCTGGCTGATCAGCGCGGTCTCCAGTTCGACCAGCCTGGAGACGATCGTGCGGACGTGGTCACGCAGGTAGAGGCGCAGGTCGGTGGCCACCTGGTCGTTGCGGCTGCGGCCGGCCCGGAGCTTGCCGCCCAGCGAGCCGAGCCGCTCCAGCAGGCCGCGCTCCAGCGCCGTGTGCACGTCCTCGTCGGCGACGGTGGGACGGAACTCCCCCTTCCGGCAGGCCCGGTCGAGATCGTCGAGCGCCCCCAGCATGCGGTCGAGTTCCTCCTGCGTCAGGAGGCCGGCGCGGTGCAGCACGCGTGCGTGCGCGCGCGAAGCCAGCAGATCGTACGGCGCGAGGCGCCAGTCGAACTGCACACTCACCGACAGGCGCGTGAGGGCGTCCGCGGGTCCCCCCTCGAACCTGCCACCCCAGAGCCGCATCGGCTTGTTGTCCGCCACCGTCTTCTCCCTCCGATTTCCATATCTCCGCCGGCAAAAGGCGACCGCGTGCGTTTCCGCGAGGAGCCCTCGTACGGAGATCTCACGCCCTTCCGGTCGTCCCCTGGACGAGCGCTCGGCGCGTTTCTCCGTATGAATCCTCGTGGTGGATCCTCCTGACGGATCCTCGTGCGGGACTAATCCGCGACCTTAGCCGACGGGTGGACCGGTCCCCGCACACGGACCGGCCCCGCACAGTCACGCTTCCTCGTCTCCATGAGAGTGATCATGGACGTCGGCGGTGAGCTTGTGCCTGGTCACGTCCGGCGTCCTGCGGGTGGCCAGGCTGAGCAGGGATTCCGCCAGCGCCTGCCCTCCCGTGGGGCTCCTGCTGATCACGAGGATCGTGTCGTCACCGGCCACCGTGCCGAGGATCGAGTCCCAGCCCGCGTGGTCGACGGCCGAGGCGAGAAACTGGGCCGCCCCCGGAGGCGTGCGGAGGATCACCAGGTTGGCGGACGCCTCCGCCGACACCAGGAGTTCCTCGGCGATCCTGCGCAGGCGCGCGTCGGGATTCTCGGTGAATCCGTTGGCGGCGCCGGCCCGGTAGATCGGGATCCGGCCGCCGCCCTCACCGGGCAGCGCGTAGACCAGAGTGCCGTCGTCGGCCCGCAGCTTGAGCGCGCCGAGCTCGTCGAGATCCCGGGAGAGGGTGGCCTGGGTCACCTCCACTCCCTGCTCCGCCAGCAGCCTGGCCAGCTCGGGCTGCGAGCGGACCTTGTGCCGGGTCAGCAACTCGACGATCCGGGCGTGCCGCGCCGCCTTGGTGAGCGGGATGCTCACAACCCCTCCGCGCTCCGCGTCACGAGCCAGTGCAGCAACGCCTTCTGCGCGTGCAGCCGGTTCTCCGCCTGGTCCCACACGACGCTGCGCGGTCCGTCGATGACGTCGGCGGCGATCTCCAGTCCCCGGTACGCCGGCAGGCAGTGCAGCACGATCGCGTCAGGGTCGGTCAGGGCGAGCAGAGCCGTGTTCACCTGGTAGGGGGTGAAGGCCGCCACCCGCTCGTCCTTGCCGTCCTGACCCATCGAGACCCAGGTGTCGGTGGCGATCACGTGCGCCCCGGCCGCGGCCGCCTCGGGGTCGCTGAGCGCCACGACCGATCCCCCGGTGGACGCCGCGATCTCGGCGGCCCGGTCCAGCACCGCGGCATCGGGCAGGTAACCCGCGGGCGCCCCGATCCGGACGTGCATCCCGGCCATGGCGCAGCCCAGAAGGTAGGAGTGCGCCATGTTGTTGGCGCCGTCGCCGAGGTAGGCGAGTGTCAGCCCGCCGGCCGTGCCCTTGTGCTCCCGGATCGTCTGCAGGTCGGCGAGGATCTGGCAGGGGTGGAACTCGTCGGTCAGCGAGTTCACCACCGGCACCGACGAGTAGGCCGCCATCGTCTCGATGCGCTCCTGGCCTCCCGTCCGCCAGACGATCGCCGCGACCTGCCGGGACAGCACCCGCGCGGTGTCCTCGACGGGCTCGCCTCGTCCCATCTGCGAGGTGCCGCCGTCCATGATCAGCGGCAGCCCGCCCAGCTCCGCCACCCCCACGGAGAACGAGACGCGAGTCCGGGTCGACGGCTTGTCGAAGAGGAGGGCGACCGCCCGGGGGCCTTCGAACGGCCGGTAACCGAACCGGTCCTTCTTCATCGCCTCGGCGAGGTCGAGCACCTGCGCCTGCTCCTGGGGGGACAGGTCGTCGTCGCGCAGGAAGTGCCGGACCCGCGCGGCGGTGTTCACGAGGTTGTCGTCAGGCATCGGCGGCCTCCAGGATGCCGGGCAGCGCGTCGAGGAAGACCCGCGCGTCGGGTTCGGTGATCACAAGCGGCGGCGCGAGCCGGACCGCGTCGGGCTGCAGCGCGTTGACCAGGAAACCGGCCTCCTGGGCCGCGGCCTGCACCTGTGCCGATTTGGGGGCGGTCAGCACGGCGGCGAGCCACAGTCCGCGTCCCCTGACGCCCTTGAGCAGCGGGTGCCGCACGGCGGCGATGCCCTCGGAGAGGAGCGCTCCCACACGCGCGGCGTTTCCGAGCAGGCCGTCGCGCTCGATGGTGCCGAGCACCGCCAGCGCCGCTGCGCACGAGACCGGGTTGCCGCCGAAGGTCGAGCCGTGGTCTCCCTTGGCGAAGACCTCGCCGGCCTCTCCCAGGCCGACGCAGGCTCCGATCGGCATGCCCCCGCCCAGTCCCTTGGCCAGGGTCACGATGTCCGGGACGACTCCCTCCGCCTGGTGGGCGAACCAGTGCCCGGTGCGGCCGATGGCCGACTGGATCTCGTCGGCGACCAGGAGGGCGCCGGTGGCGGAGCAGATCTCCCGGGCCGCGCGGAAATAGCCCTCGGGCGGCGGGACGACCCCGGCCTCGCCCTGCGTGGGCTCCAGGAAGACCGCGGCGCAGTCCTCGGTCACGGCGTTCTTGAGCGCGTCCGCGTCGCCGTACGGAACGAACCGCACGTCGAGCGGGAACGGGCCGAACTGGTCGCGGATCGACTGCTTGCCGGTGAGTGACAGCGCGCCGAGCGTGCGGCCGTGGAACCCGTTCTCCGCCGCCACCATGTAGCCGCGGCCGTGGGTCCGGCCATACTTGATGGCGATCTTCAGCGCGGCCTCGTTGGCCTCGGTGCCGGAGTTGGCGAGGAAGACCCGGGCCGGCTCCCCGAGCAGGGTGCGCAGCCTCTCGGCGAGCAGCACCTCCTGCTCGTGCAGGAACAGATTGGAGGTGTGGGCGAGCGTGGCGACCTGCCGCGACACCGCTTCGACCAGGGCCGGGTGGCCGTGCCCGAGCGAACTCACCGCGATGCCGCCGATGAGGTCGAGGTAGCGGCGCCCGTCCACGTCCCAGACGGCGCAGCCCTCGCCGCGTGCCAGGGCGACGGGTGGCACCCCGTAGTTGTGCATGAACGCCGACGCGAATCGTTCGCGCAGTTCGTCGTTGCCGGTCACCTGGCATCCCCTCCGCTCACGACGCCGTTCGCGACTTTCACCGGGCTCCGGCCGTCCGTCCCCGGGCCGGCGTCCGGCTCGACCATCGTGCCGATTCCCTCGTCGGTGAAGACCTCCAGCAGCAGGGCGTGCGGCACCCGCCCGTCGAGCACGTGTGCCTGCGGGACGCCGCCGCGCACGGCCGTCAGGCATGCTTCCATCTTCGGCACCATCCCGCTGGACAGCGAGGGCAGCAGCGCGGCGAGTTCCGAGGCGGTGATCCGGCTGACCACTTCCAAGCCCGAGCCCGGTTCCTCGCCTTCGCCCGGAGGCTGCCAATCCGCGTACAGCCCCTCGACGTCGGTCAGGACGATCAGCTTCGACGCCTTGAGCGCGACGGCGAGCGCCGCGGCCGCGGTGTCGGCGTTGACGTTGTAGATCCCGCCGTCGTCGCCGCGGGCCACCGACGACACCACCGGGATGCGCCCGTCGTCCAGCAGGGCCTGCACGGCTCCCGCCTCGACGCGGACGATCTCCCCCACCTGCCCGATGTCGACTTTGACGCCGTCGACCGTCACGTGCTTGCGCTCGGCCGTGAACAGGTGGGCGTCCTCGCCGGACATGCCGACCGCGAACGGCCCGTGGCCGTTGATCAGCCCGACGACGTCGCGGTTGACCTGCCCCACGAGCACCATCCGGACGACCTGCATGGCCTCGGGTGTGGTCACCCGCAGGCCGGACACGAAGTGGCTGTCGATCCCGAGCAGGTCGAGGTGCGACTGGATCTGCGGCCCGCCGCCGTGCACGATGACCGGGCGCAGTCCCGCGTAGCGCAGGAAGACCACGTCGGCGGCGAACTTGGCCCGCAGGTGCTCCTCGGTCATCGCGTTCCCGCCGTACTTGATGACGACGGTCGCGCCGTGGAAGCGGGCGAGCCAGGGCAGGGCCTCGATCAGCGTGTGCGCCTTGTCCAGGGCGCCGTTGCGTCGGACGCTCATGACGAGTACGCCGAGTTCTCGTGCACGTAGGCCGCCGTGAGGTCGGTGGTGTGCACGGTCGCGCTGTGCGGGCCGGCGGACAGGTCGATCGTGATGGTCACGTCGCGCGGGCGCAGGTCGACCTTCGAGCGGTCGTCGCCGGCGGCGCCTCCCCGGCAGATCCAGATGCCGTTGACGGCCACGTTGACCCGCTCCGCCTCGAAGACCGCGTCGGTCGTGCCGACCGCGCTGACCACCCGGCCCCAGTTGGGGTCCTCGCCGTGGATCGCGCACTTCAGCAGGTTCGAGCGGGCCACTGCCCGGCCCACCGCCACCGCGTCGTCCTCCGACGCCGCGCCCACGACCTCGATCGCGATCGCCTTGGTGGCGCCCTCGGCGTCGACCAGAAGCTGCCGGGACAGGTCGGCGCAGACGGCGGTGACGACCTTCTCGAACTCGGCGAGGTCGGGGCGGACGCCGGACGCGCCGCTGGCGAGCAGCAGCACCGTGTCGTTCGTCGACATGCAGCCGTCGGTGTCGAGCCGGTCGAACGTCACCGCCGTCGCCTTGCGCAGCACCGTGTCGAGCTCCTCGGAACCGAGCTCGGCGTCGGTGGTCAGCACGCACAGCATGGTGGCCAGGCCGGGTGCGAGCATCCCCGCGCCCTTGGCCATGCCGCCCACCATGTAACCTCCCTCGCCACGGCGGAAGGAAATCTTGCTCACGGTGTCGGTGGTCCGGATCGCGTCCGCGGCGGCCAGCCCGCCGTCCCGGCTGAGCTGGGCCGCGGCCGTTCCCACGCCGCCGAGCAGCGCGTCGAGCGGGAGCCTCTCGCCGATCAGCCCGGTCGAGCACACCGCGATCTCGGCGGCGGAGTCGCCGAGGACCTCGGCCGCCTTCTCGGCGGTGGCGTGGGTGTCCTGGAAGCCGAGAGGGCCGGTGCAGGCGTTGGCACCGCCGGAGTTGAGCACGACCGCCCTGACCCGGCCGCCGTCGAGAACCTGGGCGGACCACAGGACCGGCGCGGCCTTGAACCGGTTGCGGGTGAAGACCCCCGCCGCGGCCCGCGAGGGGCCGTCGTTCACGACCAGGGCGAGATCGCGGGCGCCGCCGCTCTTGATCCCGGCGACGACTCCGGCGGCGCGGAAGCCCAGGGGTGCGGTGACGCTCATGCACGCTCCTCGGAAGGGAAGGTCTTGCTCACGGGGCGACTCCATTGGTGGGAAGGCCGAGTTCTTCCGGAAGACCGAGCGCGAGGTTGGCGCTCTGGATCGCGCCGCCCGCGGTGCCCTTGGTGAGGTTGTCGACGGCGACGACGGCCACGATCCGCCCGGCCCGCTGGTCCAGGGCGACCTGCAGGACCGCGGTGTTCGCCCCGACCGTCATCGCCGTGGCCGGCCACACGCCCTCGGGCAGCAGGTGGAGGAACGGCTCGTCCTTGACCGCCGCCTCGTACGCCTCCCGCACGGCGGCGGGGGTCGTCCCGGAGGCGGCGGGAGCCGTACAGGTGGCGAGGATGCCGCGGCTCATGGGCGCGAGGGTCGGCGTGAACGACACGCGGACGGGCCGCCCGGCGACCGCCGACAGGTTCTGCTCCATCTCCGGCGTGTGCCGGTGGACCCCGCCGACTCCGTACGCACCGACCGAGCCCATGACCTCGCTGCCGAGCAGGTGGGCCTTGGGGGCACGGCCGGCCCCGGAGGTGCCGCTGGCCGCGACCACCACCACGTCGGGCTCGGCGAGCCCGGCCGCGAAGGCGGGGAACAGCGCCAGGGTCGCGGCGGTCGGGTAGCAGCCGGGCACGGCGATCCGCCGGGCGCCCCGCAGGACCTCCCGCTGGCCGGGCAGTTCGGGAAGGCCGTAGGGCCAGGTGCCCGCGTGGACGCCTCCGTAGAAGGCCGTCCACTCCTCCGCGCTGGCCAGCCGGAAGTCGGCGCCGCAGTCGACGACCAGCGTGCCGTCGCCGAGTTCGGCCGCGACGGCGGCCGACTGACCGTGCGGCAGCGCGAGGAAGACCACATCGTGCCCGGCCAGCGCCTGCGGGGTAGTCTGCTCGATGACCCGGTCGGCCAGGGACGGCAGGTGGGGCTGGTGCGCGCCCAGTCTCGTGCCAGCGCTGGACGCCGCGGTGAGCGCGCCGATCTCGACGTCGGGGTGGCCCAGCAGCAGGCGGAGGAGCTCTCCCCCCGCGTATCCGCTCGCTCCGGCGATCGCCGCCCTCATCGGCCCCCCAGACTCCCCTGCATGGCTATGCAGGCAACCTCATGTTCTTGCTTGTGTAGAGAGTATGCACCGCCAGGCATGGGCATGCAAGCGGCGTTTCGCGAGGTGGACACCTGGCGGCCATACCTACCGGTCGGTATCGTGAAACCTCCGGTTAACGTATTCATCCGGGAGCACGTCCATCATGACGATCACGCACGAACAGGTCCAGGCCCAGCTCACCGCGCCCGGTCAGCTCTTCGAGATGGAAGAGGTCGAGGTCGGCGGCAGCAGGATCCGGGCGTGGAAACACGCCCCCGCGACCTTCCGCGCACTCCTGGAGATCACCCGCTTCCACGGGGACAAGGTGTTCGTCGTCTACGAGGGCGAGCGGATCACCTACGAGGAGCACTTCCGGCTGGTCGCGACCCTCGCCAACCGGCTCGTGGACGACTACGGCGTACGCGCGGGCGACCGCGTCGCCCTCGCCATGCGCAACTATCCGGAATGGATCGTCTCCTTCTCCGCCGTGCTCGCCGCCGGCGCGGTCGCCGTCCCGCTGAACGCCTGGTGGACCGAGCAGGAACTGGAGTACGGCCTCGGCGACTCGGGCGCCAAGCTGGTGATCGCCGACAGCGAGCGCGCCGCGCGGATGTCCGGCAGCGGCCTGCCCATGATCGTCGCCCGCGGGGAGGGCGCCAACTGGGCCGGCGTCCTCGGCGAGGTGCGCGCCGACGTGACGCTGCCCCCGGTCGACGTCCACCCCGACGACCCGGCGACCATCTTCTACACCTCCGGCACGACCGGCAGGTCCAAGGGCGCCCTCGGCAGCCACCGCAACCTCGGCCAGGCGCCGATGACCGTGGCGTACGCCATGATGCGCACCGTGGCCCTGGCGGGCAGAGACGTGTCCTCGGCGGCCGGGAAGCGCAGGATCACCCTGCTCACCGTGCCGCTCTTCCACGTCACCGGATGCTTCGCCGTACTGATGACCACGATGTTCAGCGGCGGCGGGCTCGTGCTGATGTACAGGTGGGACCCCAAGCGGGCCCTGGAGCTCATCGAGCGAGAGCGCGTCACCATACTGAGCGGCGTCCCGACCAACGCCTGGCAGCTGCTGTCCCATCCCGACCTGGGCGGCCACGACATCTCGTCGCTCGGCTCGATCTCGTACGGCGGCGCGCCCGCGCCGCCCAGGCTGCTGGAACGGATCACCGAGACGCTTCCCGAGCGCACGCCCGCGAACGGGTACGGCATGACCGAGACGACCGCGCTGGCCATCTACAACAGCGGCCGGGACTACCTGGCCAAGCCCGGCAGCATCGGCCGCCCGCTCGCGGTGGTGGACGTGAAGATCTGCGACCCGTACGGCGCCGAACTGCCGCCCGGCGAGGTCGGCGAGCTGTGCGTGCGCGGGCCGATCGTGATCAGCGGCTACTGGAACCGTCCGGACGCGACCGCCGAGACGTTCGTGGACGGCTGGCTGCACACCGGCGACCTGGCCCGCGTCGACGAGGAGGGCTTCGTCTACATCGTCGACCGGGCCAAGGACATGGTCATCCGGGGTGGCGAGAACGTCTACTGCGCCGAGGTCGAGGCCGCCCTGTTCGAACACCCGGCGGTGGACGACGTGGCCGTGATCGGCGTACCCGACGACGAGATGGGCGAGCAGGTCGGCGCGGTGGTCCGGTTGAAGCCGGGCGCCGAGGCCACCGGTGAGGACCTGAGCGGCTTCCTGCGCGGCCGGATCGCGGCGTTCAAGGTGCCGTCGCGGTTCTGGTTCAGGGAGGCCGAACTGCCGCGCAACCCGGGCGGCAAGGTGCTCAAGACCCGTCTGCGCAAGGAGACGCTCGGTCTCTGACCGGGCCCCAGGACGGTTCGAACCGGGAGAGGCGGTCCTTGCTGTAGGCCTGGATGTAGGGCGCGCGGACATCCGGTGACGTGCTCGGGACCCCGCTCGTGTAGTTGAGCGGCATCCGTACGGCGGCGGGAGAGTCCTCGCGGACCGCCCGGTCGAGGGGTCAGTACGATTGCCGCCACTTCGCAACGGCGTGGGCATACTCGCTCGGATCCCACCGCCGCCACATACCGGCATGCTTTCCTGAGAAGTCGCCGTTGCCGGCGACGTACAGAACCCTGTACTTCTCGACGTCGACGTCCGCATCACCATCCTTATCCTTCTTCGTGTACAGAGCGGTCACCCGGAAAGGTTGACCATGATTGGTCACGGTGACCGTTCGCTGACGGCCGTCGGCGAGCACGTCCAAGGCCAAAGAGAACGAGCAAGAATGCTTCGAGGTGGCGGCGTAGATCAGAAATACCATATCCTCGTCTCGCTTCAGGGAGACGGTTCTGAGCGAGAAGTAGTCCCCTTTGGGATCGAAGCCCTTCAGCATCTGAGCTCGCGGCCGAGGCTTGTCCAAATCGAAGTACAGCCGAATGATCTCGTCCGAGGCCCCGCCAGGGGGATTGTAAAACAGCGTTCCGTCGAGTGGACGACCGCACTGCTTCACGGTCCGTATGTCCATGATACGGACCTTCTTATCCCTGTTTCCGTGTACTACGAGTTTGATTGACGTGCTGCCGTCACGCGCCGCCGTGTGGCGGTAGAACCACGAACTGTCGCTCTTCATCCCGAGAGTGATCCTGGTGACCCAGCCAAGCTGGGACTTGTTGAGCACTAGAGGCTCGGCCAGCGCCCATGTAGGACTCGTGTGATCGGCGTCAGCACCCTCCTCCACCAGATCGACCACGACAGGAGGGCCTTGGTCGGGGGTATGTGAAGGGGAAGCAGAAGGAGTAGGCGAGGCTGTGGGCGTAAGGGTCAGAGGCGGGGAAATGGAAGGCAGGTTCCTCGACGACGAAGGGATCGGCTGACTTGACGGTGGCGCGACCGCCGTAGGAGAAGAGGAACCGGACAACGCGTTCTGGATCGCCCATGTGATGAGCCCGGCCACCACAGGCGCCGCGATCGTGGTGCCGGTCCATTTCATGACGACTGGACGTTTCAGCCAGTTGACGGTTCTCGTCCAATGACCGGCCGATGAGGTGCGTGAATTCATCCGCATGCTCCTGATCCGACGCCATGACCGCCGCACGGTATCACAGGATTTTGGGAGAAAGGCGCGGCCCGCACAGGATTACATCGTTTTGGGACCCGTCGCCGAGGCCTCGACACCAGAACCATGGCCGTAATCCATGAAACGGCATGGCACATTTCACGGTGCGCATTGGCGGACTCCATGTAGGCCGAGAGTCGCACTTTGGTTCATTTCCCCCATATCGACTACAGGTGCCGCAGTGTCCAGGAAGCGCTCATAGCCCGACGCCGGAAGGGTCACTGTGCGTCGCGCGGCGGCCGGCCTAACAGCGGGGGCGCCGTCGCCGACGATCCGGCAGTGCGACGGGAGGGCCGCCGAGCACGCGCTCACCCCTGCGCGGAGCGGAGGGCCTCCACCGCGACGTGAAAAGTTCATCGGACTTCCCGCAGCTCAGGCCTGGACTGATCAGCATCCGACTGAAACATTTCTATCCAATCTTTGACATGTTTCGGTGGTGGTTTCCAGAATGAGGCCTCGGCGAACCCCCGGGGCCGGGCGGCGCTCCCCACCAGGGCACCGCGCCGCCCGGCCAGCCACCGTGCCCGATCACAGGGTTCCGACTTGAGGAGCGAAGATGGCCGACAGCGCCGTGCCCGTCGTCAGACGTCCCGGTTTACGCAAGACCCTCGCCACGGCGCTCGCGAGCGTCGCCGCCGCGGCCATGGCGACCGTGGCCCTGTCCCCGACCGCGGCCAACGCCGCCGACTGCAGCGCCGGATACGTCGGCCTCACCTACGACGACGGACCCAACCCCAGCAACACCACCAACCTGCTCAACACCCTCAAGGCCAACGGCCTGCGCGCCACCATGTTCAACATCGGGCAGAACGCCCAGAACAACCCCTCACTCGTGAGGGCGCAGGTCGACGCCGGGATGTGGGTCGGCAACCACAGCTACACCCACCCCCACCTCACCCAGCAGAGCAGCTCCCAGATCCAGTCGGAGCTCCAGCGGACCCAGCAGGCCATCCAGCAGGCCACCGGAACCGCACCCAAGCTGTTCCGCCCCCCGTACGGCGAGACCAACAACACCCTCAAGTCCGTCGAACAGCAGCTCGGCCTCCGAGAGATCATCTGGGACGTCGACTCCCAGGACTGGAACGGCGCCAGCACCTCCCAGATCGTCCAGGCCGCCGGACGCCTCCAAAACGGCCAGATCATCCTCATGCACGACCAGTACTCCACCACCGTCGCCGCCATCTCCCAGATCGCCGCCAACCTCCGCAGCCGCAACCTCTGCGCCGGCATGATCTCCCCCACCACCGGACGCGCCGTCGCCCCCGACGGCAGCAGCCCGGGCTCCCCGTCCCCGTCGATCCCGCCGCAGTCCCCCAGCGCCACCCCCACCTCCGGTGGTGGCAGTGGGCCGATCAAGGGCGTGGCCTCCGGCCGCTGCCTGGACGTGCCCAACGCCAGCCAGAACGACGGTACCCAGGTGCAGTTGTACGACTGCAACGGCCAGAGCAACCAGACCTGGTCGTCCTCGTCCTCCGGTGAGATCCGGGTCTACGGCAGCAAGTGCCTCGACGCCGGCGGCACCGGCAACGGCGCCGTCGTGCAGATCTACTCCTGCCACGGGGGCGACAACCAGAAGTGGCGGGTCAACGGCGACGGCAGCATCCAGGGCGTCCAGTCCAACCTGTGTCTCGACGCCGCCGGAGCCGGCACCGGCAACGGCACCAAGCTCCAGCTGTACTCCTGCCACGGCGGCAACAACCAGAAGTGGACCTGGACCAGATAGCCCCCCCGCCCGTGGCCCGCGATGTCGGACACCCCGCCGCACCGCGGGCCACGGCCCTTGGGCCGGCAGTCAGTCTCCTGTCTCGTGGGCTGACCGCCGGAACGGTGCGGCGCTCTCCGGGAGCGCCGCACCTTCTCACTGTCCGGGCATGCTCCGCGACCGTGGCACCGCCACGGAAAACCCGCGTTCCGGCAGGGGACAGCCAGGGAATCACTTCGCGTGACGCTCACGCGTTGCTACCGTGAGTGCATGACGGCTGAGGTGCGGAGCGAAGTGCCCATGAGCGATATATGCGGCGTCCCCCGTTGGGTTTTCCCTCCACCGGAAGGATTTCGGGCCACCGACCTCGACCACATACCGCAACTCCCTGCGCACACAGAGTTGATTGATGGAAGCTTGGTCTTCGTGAGCCCCCAAGCCTCCTTCCACACACGAGCCGTCGACCTCCTCACAAGTGGCCTGCGCCGCCACCTGCCCTCGGGGCTACGCGTACGTCGTGAAATGAGCGTGATTCTCGACCTGCGTCAGCGGCCCGAGCCGGACGTGTGCGTTATTCAGGCGGAGGCGGATCGCGGGCCGGACCAGACGGCGTACGAGGCCGGCGATGTGATCCTGGTTGTGGAGGTCGTCTCGCCCGAGTCCGAGGAGCGGGACCGCAAGCGCAAGCCGCAGCTCTACGCCGAGGCGGGGATCGAGCACTTCTGGCGGATCGAGAACCAGTCCGGGCGGCCCACGGTCTACGTGTACGAACTCGACCCCGCCACCGCCGCGTACGCGCTGACCGGCATCTACCACGACCGGCTCAAGGTGTCGGTGCCCTTCGACGCCGACATCGACCTGGCCGAGATCGACGAGCTGTAGGCTCCGGAACCTCTGATCCCCACCGGCGACGGCCCGTAGCCGAGCGCTCCGGCTCCGCGAGCGGCGGCGGGCCTTACGTTGACTGCGATCGGCAGGTTCTGCCACGATCGCGGCAAAGTCGGCATTGCTCCTCTGGTTACCCCCGCGTATCGTCCAGAGTTGAGCCCCACTCACATTCACGCGCGTGACAGCACCATCCTGCCGTCCCTTCACCCCCTGACACCGCGAAGGGAAGTTCCCCCATGCACGCGCGCCTCCGACGGGCGATCACCGCTGCCGCCGCGCTGGTCCTCGTCTCCGTCGGCCTGCCGGCGGAGACGGCCACCGCCGCCCCCTACTACCCGCCCGACGACTACTGTCTGGGCCAGTGCGCGGACGTCCTGCCGCCCGGGCAGAACGGCAACGCCACGCTCGTGGACATCCTGGGCAACCAGACCCTGGGCACCTACCCGGCCCACAGCAGGGACCAGCTCGGCAGGTACGCCGACCTGATCTCCGGCTACACCGGGCTGACCGACGAGCAGATCTCCGCGTTCTTCGGCGACAGCGGCTTCGGCGTGCCGGCGAACCAGGTCGAGAGCACGGTCAGCCCGCGGTCCGACGTCACGATCGTCCGGGACAAGGCGACCGGCGTGCCGCACGTCACCGGCACCACCCGCGAGGGCACGATGTTCGGCGCCGGGTACGCCGGAGCCCAGGACCGCCTGTGGCTCATGGACCTCATGCGGCACGTCGGCCGGGGCGAGCTGACGCCGTTCGCCGGCGGCGCGGCGGGAAACCGGGAGCTGGAGCAGAGCGTCTGGCGCAACTCCCCCTACACGGAGGCCGATCTCCAGGCCCAGATCGACCGGCTGCGGGCCTCCGGCGGCCGCGGCGCCCAGCTCTACACCGACGTGCAGAACTACATCGCCGGGATCAACGCCTACATCGACCGGTGCATGTCCGCCCGCAACTGCCCCGGCGAGTACGTCCTCACCGGCCACCTCGACGCGATCACGAACGCGGGAGGCCCGCAGTACTTCAAGATGACCGACCTGGTCGCCGTCTCCGGGGTCATCGGCGGCCTGTTCGGCGGTGGCGGCGGCGCGGAGATGCGGTCCGCCCTCGTACGGGTGGCCGCGCGGGCGAAGTACGGCGCCACCGAGGGCGACCGGGCCTGGGCGGCCTTCCGCTCCCAGAACGACCCGGAGACCGTGCTCACGCTGCACGACGGGCAGAGCTTCCCCTCCGGCACGACGCCGTCCGGCGCGACCGGCGTGGTGCTGCCCGACGCGGGCACGGCGGCCCCGGTCGACGTCACGGCGAACGAGACCGGCAGCGCGACCTCCCCCACGACGGCGGTCACGAGCGCGCTGACCGGGCTGACGGTGGACAACTCCCGGCCCGGCATGTCGAACGCGCTCGTGGTCTCGGCCGCCAAGGCGACCGGCGGCCACCCGATCGCCGTGTTCGGCCCGCAGACCGGCTACTTCGCGCCGCAACTGCTCATGCTGGAGGAGCTGTCCGGGCCCGGCATCCGGGCGCGGGGGGCCGCCTTCGCCGGGCTCAACCTCTACGTGCTGCTCGGCCGCGGGACCGACTACGCCTGGAGCGCCACGTCGGCCGCCGAGGACATCACCGACACGTACGCGGTGACGCTGTGCGACCCGAACGGCGGCACGCCCGCCCTGTCGTCGGACCACTACCTCTACCACGGCACCTGCACCGCCATGGAGACGCTGAAGAAGACCAACTCCTGGAAGCCGAACACGGCCGACTCCACCGCCGCCGGCTCATACGACCTGGTCATCAAGCGGACCAAGTACGGCCTGGTCACCTGGCGGGGGATGGCCGGCGGCGTGCCGACGGCGTTCACGGCGCTGCGCTCGACCTACCAGCACGAGACGGACTCGGCGGTCGGCTTCCAGATGTTCAACGACCCGGCCGAGATGGGCTCACCGGCGGCCTTCACGAACTCCGCTTCCAAGATCGGCTTCGCCTTCAACTGGTTCTACGTCAACTCCGCCGACACGGCGTACTTCATGTCCGGCAACGTCCCGGTGCGGTCGGCGGTGTCCGACCCGAACCTGCCGATGGCGGGCGACGCGGCGCACGAGTGGAGCGGCTTCGACCCGGCGGTCAACACGGCGGCCTACACGCCGCCCTCGGCCCACCCGCAGGCCGTCAACCAGGACTACTTCGTGAGCTGGAACAACAAGCAAGCCAAGGACTACGGCGCGGCCGACGGCAACTTCAGCTTCGGCCCGGTGCACCGCGCCGACCTGCTGGACGCGCCGCTCCGGGCCGCCCTGTCCGCGGGCACGGTCGACCGGGCCGGGGTGGTGAAGATCATGGCCTCGGCCGCCGTGACCGACCTGCGCGGGTGGAAGGTGCTGCCGAACCTGCTCCGCGTGATCGGCAGCGCGTCGTCCGTGCCCGATCCCGCCCTGGCCTCCGCCGTCGCCAAACTGTCCGCTTGGGCCGAGGCGGGCGCCCGGCGGCAGGAGGCCGCCAAGGGCAGCAAGACGTACGCGCATGCCGACGCCATCCGGATATTCGACGCGTGGTGGCCGAAGCTGGTTCGGGCGGAGTTCCGGCCCGGCCTCGGCGACGGGCTCTACCAGTCGCTGACCGGCGCGCTGCAGATCAACGAGTCGCCGTCCGGGCACCAGCAGGGCGACGTCTCCGCGCTGCCCGGGTCGGCCAACGAGTCACAGCCGCACAAGGGCTCGGCGTTCCAGTACGGCTGGTGGGGTTACGTCGACAAGGACATCCGGGCCGTGCTGGGCGACCCGGTGACCGCTCCCCTGCCCGCCAGGTACTGCGGCGCGACCGTGGCGGCCTGCCGCACGGTCCTGCTGGACAGCCTGTCGGCCGCGCTGGCCGAACCGGCGGCGACGACCTACCCCGGTGACGACTCCTGCTCCGCCGGGGACCAGTGGTGCGCCGACGCCGTGCGGCAGTCGCCGCTCGGCGGGATCAAGCACTCGCTGATCTCCTGGCAGAACCGGCCGACCTATCAGCAGGTGGTCTCGTTTCCGGCGCACCGGGGCGACGACGTGAGCGACCTCGCGCTGGGCCGTACGGCGAGCGCCTCCAGCACCGAGGGCTCCAACGCGCCGGGGCGGGCGGTGGACGGAGATCCGGCGACCCGGTGGGCCAGCGGATGGAGCAACAACCAGTACATCCAGGTCGATCTCGGCTCCGCGAGCACCGTGGGGCGGGTCATCCTGCGCTGGGAGTCGGCCTACGGCTCGTCGTACCGGATCCAGACGTCGCCCGACGGCGCCGCGTGGACCACCGCCGCGCAGACGACGACCGGCGACGGCGGCGTGGACACCGTGACCTTCGCCCCGGTCAGCGCGCGGTACGTGCGCATGCAAGGGGTCAAGCGCGCCACCCTCTTCGGCTACTCGCTGTACTCCTTCGAGGTGTACGGCAGGTGACGCGGCCCGCGGGCGGGCGCCGGCGACAGACCGGCGCCCGCCCGCGATCGTGCTCGTCAAGCGCCGCGGAGGTGGGCTCCGGTGCGCTCCGCGGCGAGGGCGACGGCGGCGTCCCGCGCCGCCGTGGTCTCCTCGGCCGTGAGCGTGCGGTCCGGCGCCCGGAACCGCAGCGTGTACGCCAGCGACTTGTTGCCCTCGCCGACCTGCGGCCCGGTGTAGACGTCGAACAGCCTGACCGACTCCAGCAGGCCGCCCGCGCCCTCCGCCAGGGCGGCCGCCACCTCCGCGACCGGGGTCGCGGCGGGGACGGTCAGCGCGACGTCCTGGGTCGCGACCGGGTAGGCGGACACGGGGGGCGCCTGCACCGGCCCGGCGGGCCGCAGCAGCGACAGCTCCAGCTCCATCGCGCACGTGCGCGGGGGCAGGCCGTACGCCTCGATCACCCGGGGATGCAGCTCACCGGCATGACCGGCGAGGACCTGCTCCCCGGTCTCCGGGTCCGGCACGGTCAGCGCGGCGCAGCGCCCGGGGTGCCAGGGCTCGCGCTGGTCGGCCCGTATGACGAGCTCGCCACCGGCCGCCCGCGCGGCCGTGCGGGCCGCCTCGACGGCGTCCGCCCAGGTCGCCTGCCTGCCCTCGCCCCACCAGCCGGAGCGGTGGAACTCCCCGGCGAGCACCACGGCCACCCGGAACGGCTGCCGCGGCAGCGCGATCTCGATCGCCGCCAGCTCCTCCTCCGAGGGCCGGCGGTCGACCGCGAGAATCGGGGCCGACGCGGGCGCGTCCGGCTCGGGCCGGTAGATTAGCCCCGACTCGAACAGGGCCACGTCGGCGAACCCGCGGCCCACGTTGCGCACCAGCGTCTTCAGCAGCCCCGGCAGCAGCGTGGTCCGCATGTACGGCTCGTCCTCGCTGAGCGGGTTGACCAGCCGGGTCGTCCGCCTGCGCGGGTCCCCCTCGGGCAGCAGGAGGTTGTCGAGGTCGCGGGGGCCCATGAACGGGTAGGCGAGCACCTCGACGTATCCCGCGTGGGCCAGCGCCCGGCCGACGCGGCGGCGCAGCCGCTGCCCCTCGGTCAGCCCGCCGCCGGCGGGGGCGGGCGGCAGCACCGACGGGATGCGGTCGTAGCCTTCGAGCCGGATGACCTCCTCCGCGAGGTCGTTCGGGTCGGTGAGGTCGGGCCGCCAGCTCGGCGGGACGACCGTGATCGGGTCCTCGCCGTCGACGGACAGCTTCCCGGCGAGGTCGCCCGACGCGAGCACTCCGGTCGCGGCGACGCCCTGGCCGCCGTCCGGCCGGGAGGCGGCGGCGCCCTCGGTCACCACGCAGCCGACCTGCTCCAGCCGGCGGATCACCGTCTCCCGCCCGTAGGCCACGCCCGCGACGCGGTCCGGGTGGCCGGCCGGGATCGTGATCCGCACCGGGGCGACGTCCACCTGCGCGTGCGTCACGCCGGCGTCGGCGACGGCCCCGCCCAGCTCGGCGAGGAGCCGGACGGCGCGCCACGACGCGGCCAGCGGCAGCTCCCGGTCGACGCCGCGCTCGAACCGCTTGGACGCCTCGCTCACCAGGTTGTGCCGCCGCGACTCCCGGGCGATGCCGGTGGCGGAGAAGTGGGCGGCCTCGATGACGATGTCGGTCGAGGTCCCGGAGATCTCCGTGTGCAGGCCGCCCATCGTGCCGGCCATCGAGATCGGGCCGGAGTCGTCGGTGATGAGGATGTCCTCCTCGTGGAGCGTCCGCACCACGTGGTCGAGCGTCTCCAGCGTCTCCCCCGGACGGGCCCGCCGTACGACGAGCGGGCCGGACAGGCGCGACCGGTCGAAGGCGTGCAGGGGCTGGCCGAGCTCCAGCATCACGTAGTTGGTGACGTCGACGGCCAGCGAGACCGAGCGCACGCCGGCGCGGGCCAGCCGCACCCGCATCCACAGCGGCGACTCCGCGGCGGGGTCGAACCCGGTCACCGAGCGCAGCACGAACCGGTCGCAGGCGGTCGGGTCGCCGATCGACGCCGGCCAGGACTCGCCGTCGCCGTCCGGCGTCTCGATCGCGGCGGGATCGCGGAACGGCACGCCGAAGGCGGTCGCCGCCTCGCGGGCGACGCCCCGGATGGACAGGGCGTATCCGCGGTCGGTGGCGACCTCCAGTTCGAGCACGTCGTCACGCAGGCCAAGCAGCTCGACGACGTCCGCGCCGATCGGGGTGTCCGGCGGCAGCAGCAGGATGCCCGGGGACGAATCGGCGACGCCGAGCTCGGCCTCCGAGCAGATCATGCCGTCCGACAGCCGCCCGTACGTCTTGCGGGACCCGATCTCGAAACCACCGGGCAGCACCGCGCCCGGCAGCGCGACCGGGACCACCGCGCCCTCGGAGAAGTTCGTCGCGCCGCAGACGATCTCGCGCGGCGTGGCCTCGCCGACCTCGACCCGGCAGTGCCGGATGGGCTTCTTGAACCCGGTCAGCTCCTCGATCTCGAGGACCCGGCCGACCACGATGTTCTTGATCTCGTGGCCGTGCGAGTGGAGGGCCTCCAGCTTGAGGCCGGCGGCGGTGAGCCGGTCGGCCACCTCCTGTGCGGTGACCGCGGGGAGATCGACGTACTCCCGCAGCCATGAAAGCGGGACCTTCATCAGACCTCCATCCCGAACGGCAGGGTGAACCGGATGTCGCCCTCGACCATGTCACGCATGTCCGCGGCGTTGTGGCGGAACATCAGCGTCCGCTCCACGCCCATGCCGAAGGCGAACCCGGAGTAGACGGCGGGGTCGGCGCCGCAGGCGATCAGCACGCGCGGGTTGACCATCCCGCAGCCGCCCCACTCGATCCAGCCCTCCGACTTGCAGGTGCGGCAGGGCGGGTTGCCGGGCACCGCGGAGGAGCCGCGGCAGACGAAGCAGCGCAGGTCGAGCTCGGCCGACGGCTCGGTGAACGGGAAGTAGTGCGGCCGGAACCGGGTCGTGATGCCGTCACCGAACATCACCTCGGCGAACCGGTCGAGCGTGCCCTTCAGGTGGGCCATCGTGAGCCCCTTGTCGACCGCCAGGCCCTCGACCTGGTGGAAGACCGGCGTGTGCGTGGCGTCGAGCTCGTCGGTGCGGAAGGTCTTGCCCGGCGACACCACGTAGACGGGCAGCGAGCGCGACAGCAGGGCCCTGATCTGCACCGGCGAGGTCTGAGTGCGCAGGACCTTCCCCGACTCGACGCTCTCCACGAAGAACGTGTCGTGGTCGGACCTCGCGGGGTGGTCGGGCGCGATGTTCAGCGCGTCGAAGTTGAACCACTCGCCTTCGAGCTCCGGCCCCTCGGCAACCTCGTAGCCCATCGCGACGAAGGCGTCGGCGATGCGCTCCTGCAGGGTGGTGAGCGGGTGGCGGGCGCCGCGCGGCGCGTGGTCCCACGGCAGCGTGACGTCGACGGTCTCCTCGACGAGGACCCGCGCGTCACGCTCGGCCTCCAGCTCGGCCTGACGGGCGGCCAGCGCCTCGCCGATCGCCTTGCGCGCGGTGCCGATCCGCTTGCCCGCCTCTGCGCGGGCGGCGGGCGGGAGCGCGCCGATCTCACGGTTGGCCAGCGCGATCGGCGAGCGGTCGCCCGCGTGCGCCAGCCTGGCCTGCTTCAGATCGTCGAGGTCGCGCGCCGCCGCGATGGCGGCGAGGGCGTCGGCCTGTGCCCGCGCGACCTCGTCGGCGTGCAGCGGCGTCACCTCGACCGGGTCATAGGTGTTCGACAAGAGAGAGCTCCGTATCCAGGGGCCTGCGAGCGCCCTGCGCTCAGCGGCAACGAGTCTAGTCCGATCAGCCCACCGGGCCGTCCTCCGCGCGAGGGCCTGTGGAAAAGCTCAGGCGAAGTCGGGGGTGCCGGTGGGCAAGGTAAATCGGAACTCGGCGCCGCCGCCGGGCGCGCGCTGCACGATGATCGTGCCGCCGTGGGCCTCGACGAGGCCCTTGACGATGAACAGGCCGAGGCCGGTGCCCCCGCGGCGGCGGCCGTTGCCCCGCCAGAACTGACGGAAGACGCGGTCGACCAGCTCGGGCGCCACGCCCTCACCCTGGTCCCGCACCGACACCGCCACACCCCACTCGACCGGCTCCACCACTATGGTCACCGTACCGCGTCCGTGGCGCACCGCGTTTTCCACCAGGTTCCCGAGAACCTGGTCGATCTTGTCCTGGTCGAGCCACGTCTCGGGCGGCTCGCCGAGGACCTCCAGCCGGAAACGGTCCTCCGGCTCCCCCGCGGCCACCCGGCCGGCGATGATCCGGCGCGCCCGCGCCGGTACGTCCACGACCTGCCGGTGGATCTCCACCCGGCCCGACTCGATCCGCGAGACGTCGAGGAGCTCGGTGATCAGCCGCGTCACCCGGTCGGCGTCCGCGTTGACCGTCTCCAGCATGACGAGCTTCTGGGCGTCGGTGAGCCGCTCCCACTTCGCCAGCAGCGTCGCGGTGAACCCCTTGACGCTGGTCAGCGGTGAGCGCAGCTCGTGCGCGACCGTGGACACCAGGTCGGCGCGGCTGCGTTCGACCCGCGCGCGCGCCGACGCGTCGCGCAGCGTGATGACGACCCGCTCCACCTCGCCGCCGCGCGCCGGCTCCCGGACGAAGCGCGCGGCGACCAGCAGTTCCTGCCGTCCGGGCAGGTGCAGCGGCCGTTCGGGCTGGCGGCTGCGGGTACGCAGCCCGCCGTGCGGGTCGAGCCACTTCCACCAGTCGCGGCCGTCCTGGTCGCGCAGCGGCAGCACGTCGCCGATGAGCCGGCCCACGGCCGCCCGCCGGGTCACCCCGGTCAGCCGCTCCGCCGCCCGGTTGACCATCAGGATCACACCGTCGGGGTCGGTCGCGACGAGGCCGTCGGGAAGGTCGTCGACGTCGATGAGCGCCCGCCCTCCGGCGTCCCCTTCAGGGGTGCCGCCGGGGGTGTCGTCACCTCGCACGAGACCGCCTCCTGACGCTCCGGAACTGCGCGCGCCGCCCCTTCCTGCACGGCTCCTTCGCCGACAATAGCGGGTTTCCGCGGCCCGGCAGCAGCCTCAGCCGCCGGGGGTGGTGGGATCTTCCACGGTTTGTAAGGTCTGCCGCTGAACCCGCGCGGAAGAGTAGAGACACACCGCCGCGGCGGTGGCGAGGTTGAGGCTCTCGGCCCGTCCGTAGATCGGGACGCGGACGACCTCGTCGGCCAGGGCGAGGAGCTCGGGCGGCAGCCCCCACGCCTCGTTGCCGAACAGCCAGGCGGTGGGCTCGTCCAGCGCGACCTCGTCGAGCGTCCGGGTGCCCGCTCCGTCGGCCGCCAGCACGCGCAGCCCGGCCTCGCGCACGTGCCGCACGGCGTCGGCCACGGAGGTGCCCGTCACCACGGGCAGGTGGAAGAGGCTCCCCGCGCTCGCCCGCACGCACTTGCCGTTGTACGGGTCGACCGAGGCGTCGGTGAAGACCACGGAGTCGGCGCCGGCGGCGTCGGCCGTACGCAGGACGGTGCCCGCGTTGCCGGGGTCGCGGACGTGGGCGAGGATCGCCACCAGCCGGGACGTGGGCGCGACGGCCTCCGCCAGCGGGACGTGCACGAACCGGCACACGGCCAGCAGCCCCTGCGGGGTGACGGTCTGGGTCAGCTCGGCCATGACCTCGCCGCTCGCGCGGTGCACGGGCACGCCGGCCGCGTGGGCGGCGGCCACGATGTCGGCGTGCCGGGCCTCGGCCTCGACCGTCGTGAACAGCTCCGCCGTGACGTCCTTGACCGCGAGCGCCTCGCGTACCGCCTGCGGCCCCTCGGCCAGGAACGCCCGGTCGCGGTCGCGGAAGGCGCGTTTGGTCAGCCTGCGGGCCGCCTTGACCCGCGGCGACCTGATGTTGGTGAGCTCCGCCATCCCTGCTCATTCCCCCTCAACGTCGATGAGGGCCCACCGCAGGCGGCGGGCCCTCGTCGGAGCAGGTCTCAGGCGACCGGCGCGTTCACGTCGGACGGGAGCGCCTTCTTGGCGGACTCGACCAGCGTGGCGAAGGTCGGGGCGTCGTTGACCGCGAGGTCCGCGAGGATCTTGCGGTCCACCTCGATGCCCGCCAGACGCAGGCCCTGGACGAACCGGTTGTAGGTCATGCCGTTGGCGCGGGCCGCCGCGTTGATCCGCTGGATCCACAGACGGCGGAACGTGCCCTTCTTGTCCTTGCGGTCCCGGTACGCATAGGTCATCGAGTGGAGCATCTGCTCCTTGGCCTTGCGGTAGAGGCGCGACCGCTGCCCCCGGTAACCGCTTGCCCGCTCGAGTACGACCCGGCGCTTCTTCTTGGCGTTGAGCGCCCGCTTCACGCGTGCCATGTTGTTCTATCTCCCCGGGTCGTTACTACTTGGCGAGCAGCTTCTTGATCTTCTTGGTGTCGGCGTCGGACATGACGACGACACCCTCGAGACGGCGCGTACGGGTGGACGGCTTGTGCTCGAACAGGTGCTGCCGGTTGGCGCGGCGGCGGACAACCTTGCCGGATCCGGTGAGCCGGAACCGCTTCTTCGCACCGCTGTGCGTCTTCATCTTCGGCATCTCAGCCGTCTCTCCCTCTTTGGTCCGTGCCGACGGCCCGGGCCGGTAACCCGAGCCGGCGGCTGCCTGACTCCGCGAGACCGTCCCGGTCTCGGATTCTCCGTGTCGTTTCGGGCGCCCTGCCCGGTGGTTCAGGCGGGCGTCACTGCGCCTGCGCGGGCTGCTGCTCCTGCGCGGACTCCTCCGCCGGGCGGTCCTCGCCACGCTGCGCCTTGGCGGCGGCCTTCTCGGCCTTCGCCTCGGCCTTCTTCTTGTGCGGCCCGATCACCATGATCATGTTTCGGCCGTCCTGCTTCGGCTGCGACTCGACGAACCCCAGATCGGTGACGTCTTCCGCGAGGCGCTGCAGGAGCCGGAAGCCCAGCTCTGGCCGGGACTGCTCACGGCCCCGGAACATGATCGTGACCTTGACCTTGTCTCCAGCCTTGAGGAAGCGCACGACGTGACCCTTCTTGGTCTCGTAGTCGTGCGGGTCGATCTTCGGCCGGAGCTTGATCTCTTTGATGATCGTGTGTGCCTGGTTGCGACGGGCCTCGCGCGCCTTCATGGCCGACTCGTACTTGAACTTGCCGTAGTCCATGAGCTTGCAGACGGGCGGGCGGGCGGTGGCCGCGACCTCCACCAGGTCGAGATCGCTCTCCTGCGCCAGCTTCAACGCGTCGCCGATGGAGACGATGCCGACCTGTTCGCCGTTCGGGCCGACGAGGCGGACCTCGGGCACACGAATACGGTCGTTGATGCGGGGCTCGGTGCTGATGGGACCTCCAAAAGACTTCCGCTTGTCTCGACCGTGCGGGAAAAACGAAAACCCCGCACGTCACGCATGCGGGGTCACTGAGCTCTCCTGCCGAAAACTCCGTTGTGATCCTGAACCCGTCCGCCTTTCGGCGAAGCAGGTGGGAGGAGGACCTCCGCTTGCGCGTCCAGCTCATGCCGGACCGATCGAGTTCCTACGTTACCACAAACCCGCACGGCCCCCGGCGTATTCCGGCCCGGGCCGCCCCGCCCAGGAGACGACCGCTCAGGATGCCGCGCGCCGGGCGATCTCGGCCTCGCCGGCCGCGCGCATCGCCGCGACCGGCACGTCCGCCCGTCCCGTCATGAGCTCGACCTGCCGCGCCGCCTGGTGCAGCAGCATGGGGAAACCGCCCACGACGGTGCGCCCACGCGCCCGGACGGCCCGGGCCAGCGCCGTCGGCCAGGGCGCGTAGACGACGTCGAACAGGGCCCCCTTGTCGGGCAGGCGGGCCGCGACCCGCTCGGCGAGCGCGTCGGCCGCGCCGGACGGCAGCGTGGAGACGACCAGGCCGGCCGCGGGGTCGAAGTCGTCGAAGGAGCGCACGGTCACCGCGACGCCGAGGCGCTCGGCGACGCGCAGGGTCTCCCCGGCGCGGGCCGGGTCGCGCACGACCAGGGTGGCCTCCGCCAGGCCCGTCTCCCGCAGGGCCGCGAGGGCCGAGGCGGCGGTGGCGCCGCCGCCGAGGACGACCGCCGAGGACGGCGCGGGCACGCCCGCCTCGGCGAGCGCCTCGACGATGCCGTACACGTCGGTGTTGTGCCCGTGCCGCCCGCCGTCGCGGAACACGACCGTGTTCGCGCCGCCGACCGCCAGCGCGAGGTCCGAGACGGTGTCGAGCAGCGGGAGCACGGCACGCTTGAGCGGCATCGTGAGCGACAGGCCCGCCCACTCCGGGCCCAGCCCGGCGACGAGGCCGGCGAGCCCGTCCTCGGCGCACTCGATCGCGTCGTAGCGCCAGCCGTCCAGACCCATCTCCGCGTACGCCGCCCGGTGCAGCACCGGGGAGAGCGAGTGGGCGACGGGCGAGCCCAGGACGGCGGCCCGGCGGACGGTCCCGCTCACTGGTAGTTCCTGTTGAACTCGTCGCGCAGCTTCCAGAACTCCGACTCCTTGTCGGTGAACTTGGTGATGCCCCGCTTCGGGTCGACCGTCACGAAGTACAGCCAGTTGCCGTCCGCCGGATGCAGCGCGGCCTCGATCGCGTGGTCGCCCGGGTTGCTGATCGGGCCCGGCGGCAGGCCGGCGTACTTGTAGGTGTTGTACCGCGAGGTGCTGGTCAGGTCCGCGTGCGACGCGGCGATGCCGTACTTGTTCAGGCCGTACATGACCGTGCTGTCCATGCCCAGCTTCATCGGGGGGTTCGACAGCAGCCGGTTGTAGATGACGCGGGCCACCTTGGGCATGTCCTCGGCGCTGCCCGACTCGGCCTGGACGATGCTCGCGATGATCATGACCTGGCGGGGCGAGAAGCCGACCTGCCTGGCCTGACCTTCCAGGTCGATCTTGTCGGCGGTCTGGTTGAACCGGTCGACCATGTTGGTGAGGATCTGCTGCGGCGTGAGCTTGCTGTTGATCTCGTACGTCGCGGGGAACGCGTAGCCCTCCAGCCGGCCCTTCGCGTAGGCGGGGAGACCGATGTCGGCGCGGGCCGCCTTCTTGAAGTCCTCGACCGGCTTGCCCGAGGCGGTGGACAGCTCCTCGAAGATCTTGCTGAGCCGCAGCCCCTCACGGATGGTGAGACGGTTGAGCACACGGTTCTTCGGGTCGAGCAGGGTCAGCGCCGAGGCGGCGGACATGCCCTTGCGCATCGCGTACTGGCCCGGCTGGAGCGAGGAGCTCTTCCCGGCCGCGCCGATGGCGTTGACGAACGCCCGCGCGCTGGCCACGACGCCCTGCTCCTCCAGCATCTGGGCGACATCGGTGGCGCTCTCGCCCTCCTGGATCTCGACGACGACCTCACCCGTCCCCTCGCCGGTGAAGTCCTTGGGGATCATGACGCCGCGCGCCCACGTGAAGCCCAGGTAGCCGAGACCGGCGAGGACCCCGACGATGATCACAATGGCGAAGAGCGTGGCGACCCTGCCCTTGCGCCGCTGCCGCTTGCGGCGTCTGCGGCTGCGTCGCTGCTGGGCCCGGCCGCCGGAAGGGCGACGCCGGGGAGAGCCGTCGTCGTCCTCGGCGCCGAGCAGGAAGTCCATGTCCAGTTCGTTCATAGTGCGCTGGCCAATCTCTCGGTACGAGAGGCCTCCCGTCAAGCGAGTGTGCCAGACCGAGGGGGTCCGGTGGGGGTCCGGTACGGGTCCGGTATGAGTCCGGACAGGGGGACGTTCGCCTACCGCGGGCCGTCCGGGCGGTGCCCTGGACGCACCTGGGCCACCGCTTGGTCGTGTCTGACAAATCATGCCCTGCTGCGCGGGGCCCAGGCGGCGCCTCGCTGCGTTGTCGTCGTCGGCCGGAGGCTCCGCTCCGACCTCCTCCTCCGCCTTGCGATGCATCCACCTGGATCCCCGCTCGCGACGGACAGCAATCGTCAGACACTCCCTAGTTCGTCCCGAGATACCTGTTCAGCTCCTCCCGATATTTCCTGAACTCCATCTCTTTGTCAGTGAATTTGGTGATTTTACGACGAGGATCGGTGGTCACGAACCAGTACCAGCCACCCTCGGCGGGATGGAGCGTCGCCAGCAGCGCGCTCTCCCCCGGGTTGCCGATCGGTCCGGGCGGCAGCCCGGGGCGCGCGTAGGTGTTGTACGGGGAGCCGTTGCGCGTGTCCTCGGCGGTGACCTTCAGCGTGTGCCGGTTCAACGCGTAGTTGACCGTGCTGTCCATCTCCAGCTTCGCGCCCCGCGCCAAGCGGTTGTACACCACTCTGGCGATCTTGGGGTAATCGGCCGGGACCCCGCCCTCGGCCTGCACGATGCTCGCGACCGTCACCGCCTGCCGGGGCGTGAGGTTCAGGCGCGGCGCCAGATCCTCCAGGCCCACCTTCTTCGCCGCGAGGCGGAACCGGGCCACCATCTTCCTGAGCATGTCGCCGGCGGTCGCCCCCGGCTCTATCTCGTACGTGGCCGGGAACAGGAACCCCTCGGCCTCTCCCTCGGCGTACGCGGGCAGGCGCAGGCGCCGGGTCTCGCCGGCGGCCTCGGTGAAGTCCTTCAGCGGGATGCCCGTCCCGTCCGCGAGGACGCGCAGCACCTCGCGCAGGCGCAGTCCCTCGGGCACGGTGACCTTGCGCACCACCCGGCTCGCGGGCGCCAGGAGCAGGTCGAGCGCCGCGGAGGCCGACATCCGGCGCCGTAGGACGAAGCGGCCCGGGTGCAGGCCGCTCTCCTTGGAACGGCTGATCACCTGCTCCACGAACGACTGGGCGCTGGCGACCACGCCGGCCTTGGCCAGCGTCTGGCCGACCTCGCCGGCGCTCGTCCCCGGTGTGATCTCGATCGTCACCGTCCCCGAACCGCCGCCGGAGTAGTCGGGCGGGCTGCCGGGCTGGCCGACGACCGCGTGCACGCCGTACGCCACCGCCGCCGCGACCAGGGCGAACCCTCCGCCGGCGACGAGCGCCGCCCGCCTCACCGTGCGGTCCCGCCGCTCGCTTCCTCACCCGGCCCCGCGGGGGGGCCCGGTGGTCCGAGAGGCCTGCCGGGGGGATTGCCGGTGGCCCGCTCTCCGTCGAGCGCGGCCTGCAGCAGCAGGACGGCGGCCGCCTGGTCGATCACGTCACGCTGGTCGCGGGCCTTCACGCCGCTGGAGCGCAGCCGCTGCTGGGCGCCCACGGTGGTGAGCCGCTCGTCCACGAGCCGGATCGGGACCGGCGCGACCGTCCTGGCCAGCCGCGCGGCGAACGCCCGCGCGGCCTCCGCGGCGTGGCTCTCCCGGCCCGACAGCGACGTGGGCAGGCCGACGACGATCTCGATCGCCTCGTGCTCGGCCGCGATCTCGGCGATCCTCGCCAGGTCGCCCCGGCCGCGCCGTACGGTCTCCACCGGCGTGGCCAGCAGGCCCGAGGGGTCGCTGCGGGCCACGCCGACGCGGACGGAGCCGACGTCGACCCCGATCCTGACGCCATGTCTCATCGGCGGATCAGGCCACCGCGGAGGAGATGGCCTCCTCGACCGCGCGAAGCGCGTCACCGATCGCCTCGGGCCGCGTGCCACCGCCCTGCGCCACGTCGTCCTTGCCGCCACCGCCACCCCCGAGAGCCTTGGCGGCGACGCCGACGAGACGGCCCGCCTTCAGGCCACGCTCGCGTCCCGCCTCGCTGACCGCGGCGACGACGACCGGCCGGTCGGAGGGGACGCCGGAGACGACGACGACCGCGGCGCGGTCGCCAGGGAACCTGCCGCGCACATCGAGGGCGAGTTTACGCAGGTCGTCGGCGGAGGTGCCATCAGGCGCGCGGTGCGTGACCACCGAGACGCCCTGGACGTCGCGGGCCTGCGCGGCGAGCTCTCCGGCCACCGCGAGCACCTGGGCCGAGCGGACCTTCTCCAGCTCCTTCTCGGCGGCGCGCAGCCGGGTGACGATGCCCTCGATGCGCTCGGGCAGCTCCTCGCGGCGGGTCTTGAGCTGCTCGCTGAGCTGCGCGACGAGCACGCTCTCCCGGGCGAGGAACCGGAACGCGTCGAGACCGACGAGCGCCTCGACCCGGCGCACGCCCGCGCCGATGGACGACTCGCCCAGCACCTTCACCAGGCCGAGCTGGCCGGAGCTGGCCACGTGGGTGCCGCCGCACAGCTCGCGGGAGTAGTCGCCGACCTCGACGACCCGGACCTCGTCGCCGTACTTCTCGCCGAACAGCGCGAGCGCGCCCATCGCGCGGGCCTGGGCCTGGCTGGTGTAGAACGCGTTGACCTTGAGGTCGCCGATCAGGACGGCGTTCACCTCGTCCTCGACGTCGCGCAGCATCGACGCCGGCACGGCGCCCGCGGCGGTGAAGTCGAAGCGGAAGCGTCCCGGGGAGTTCTCCGAGCCCGCCTGGGCCGCCGACTCGCCGAGCGCGTTGCGGAACCCGCGGTGGACCAGGTGGGTCGCGGTGTGGCTGCGGGAGATCGCCCGGCGCCGCTCCAGGTCGATGTCGGCCTGCGCCTGGTCGCCGACCCGCACCTCGCCCGTGCGCACCTTGCCGCGGTGCACGATCAGGCCCGGCACCGGCGACTGGACGTCCACGATCTCGATCTCGGCGCCGCCGGTGCGGATCAGGCCCTGGTCGGCGAGCTGGCCGCCGCCCTCCGCGTAGAACGGGGTGCGGTCGAGCACGATCTCCAGGGTGGTCCCCGCACCCGCCGCCGGGACCGACGCGCCGTCGACCAGCAGGCCGATGACATCGGCCTCGGAGGTGGTGTGGTCGTAGCCGAGGAAGTCGACCTTCCCGGCCTTCTCCAGGATGGTGGTGAAGACCGAGATGTCGGCGTTGCCGGTCTTCTTCGCCGCGGCGTCGGCCTTGGCGCGGTCCCGCTGCTCCTTCATGAGCCGGCGGAAGCCCTCCTCGTCCACCTGGAGGCCCTGCTCGGCCGCCATCTCCAGGGTGAGGTCGATCGGGAAGCCGTAGGTGTCGTGGAGCTGGAACGCCTGCTCGCCGCCGAGCGTGCCGCCGCCCTTGCGCCTGGTCTCCTCCACCGCGACGTCGAAGATCGCCGTACCGGTGCGGAGCGTGCCGATGAACGACGCCTCCTCGGCGTCGATGACCGTGTGGATGTTGGCGGCGTCCGCCTTGAGCTCGGGGTACTGCTGGCCCATGGCCTCGATGGTGACGGCGGTGAGCGCGTGCATGTGCCGCTCCTCGCCCGCGCCGAGCAGGCGGAGGTTGCGGATCGCGCGGCGCAGCATGCGGCGCAGCACGTAGCCGCGGCCCTCGTTGGACGGCAGCACGCCGTCGCCGACGAGCATGACTCCCGCCCGCATGTGGTCGGCGATCACCCGCAGCGAGACGTCCGCCCGCTTGTCGCGCCCGTAACGCGACCGGGTGAGCTCGGCCGCCGTGTCGAGGATCTTGTACGTGGTGTCGATCTCGTAGATGTTGTCGACGCCCTGGAGGATCGCGGCCATGCGCTCCAGGCCCATGCCGGTGTCGATGTTCTTGGCCGGCAGCTCGCCCGCCACGTCGAAGTCGACCTTGGTGCGGACCTTGCTGAGCTGGAACTGCATGAAGACGAGGTTCCAGACCTCGAGGTAGCGGTTCTCGTCGGCGATCGGCCCGCCCTCGCGGCCGTACTCGGGGCCGCGGTCGTAGTAGATCTCCGAGCACGGGCCGCCGGGGCCGGGCACGCCCATGTGCCAGTAGTTGTCGGCGAGGTCGCGGCGCTGGATGCGGTCGAGCGGCAGTCCCACCTCGCGGTGCCAGATGTCCTGGGCCTCGTCGTCGTCCAGGTAGACGGTCGCCCACAGGCGGTCCTCGGGGAAACCGAAGCCGCCCTCGGACTCGGGGCGGGTCAGCAGCTCCCAGGCGAACGGGATCGCCTGCGCCTTGAAGTAGTCGCCGAAGGAGAAGTTGCCGAGCATCTGGAAGAAGCTGGCGTGCCGGGTGGTCTTGCCGACCTCGTCGATGTCGAGGGTGCGCATGACCTTCTGGGCGCTGGTCGCCCGCCGGAACGGCGGCGTCTGCTGCGCCAGGAAGTAGGGCTTGAACGGGACCATCCCCGCGTTCACCAGAAGCAGCGTCGGGTCCTCGGCGACCAGGCTGGCCGAGGGCACGACTGTGTGCCCGCGCTCCTCGAAGAAGCGCAGGAAGCGGCGCGCGATCTCTGCCGACTCCATCTCAGCGGCCATCCTTTACGTCGTAGATTCTGCTGTTGCCGGTAGTGGTGTCATCAACGGTGTCCAGCCCGAGCCCGGCGCGCAACTCGGTTTCCCTGCTCGCCGACAGGTGACGCACCTCGCCGGCGAAGTCCCTGAGCTGGTCCGCGAGGGCCGCCGCGCGGCCGGCGGTGCGCCTGGCCACGTGGTCGGGCCGCAACGACTGAAGCTTACGCATGGCCCAGACCGCGAGATACGCGCCGAGGGACATGTAGAAGAGACGGCGGATCATCCGCGCCCCCTTCCGATGGCGCGCGGCTCGGCCACGCGCTCGGCGGTGTGCCGCTCCCTGATCCTGTCCCTGGTGTGGGGACCGGTGCGGGGACCGCCGCGGGCCACCCTCCGGGCCGGGGCCCTGCGGGCGGCGCGGCGGGCCAGCGCGAGGCGGAAGCCGTCGCGGAAGGCGGCGATCTTGAGCACCGGGCCGGCGAACACCGTGGACGCCACCCCGGTGATCCTGACCATGTTGCCGCTGACGTCCCGCATGTTGTCCGAGATCGCCTCGGCCGCGACCAGCCGCCGGTTCGCCTCGGTGACGGTCTGGCTCATGTCGTCCAGGAGCGGCCCGAGGCGGTCGCTCAGCTCGGCCACCGACTTGCGGGTCTCGGTCAGCAGTCTGGCCAGCCTGACCAGCACGACGACCATGAAGCAGACCAGGATCGCCCAGAAAATGGCGACCACGAGGCCCGCCAGCTCTCCCGCGGTAAGCATGTGCCGATCTCCCTGGATCACCGGAGCTGGAATGGCAAGACCCTATCGCGAACGCCCTGCCCGCCGTTCCGCAGCACACACCCGGCACGCGGGCCGCACCTAAGAGAGCACCGAAGACGGCGCGCAGGCGGGCGGCGTGCCGGGGGCGCTCAGCCGCCTCGCAGGAAGGCCCGGATCCTCGCCCAGCGCTCGGCGAACCGCGCCTCCGCGCCGTGGGAGGTCGGTTCGTAGTAGCGGCGCTCGCGCAGCTCCTCCGGCGCGTAGTCCTGGCCGACGAGGCCGTGCTCGAAGTCGTGGGGGTACTGGTAGCCCCTGCCGTGGCCGAGCTTCTTCGCGCCGGGGTAGTGCGCGTCGCGCAGGTGGCCGGGGACGCGCCCGACCAGGCCGCGCCGCACGTCGTCGGAGGCGGCGCCGATGGCCTTGACGACCGCGTTGGACTTGGGCGCCAGCGCGCAGTGGATGACGGCCTGCGCGAGGTTGATCCTGCCCTCGGGCAGGCCGATGAAGTCCACCGCCTGGGCGGCGGCCACCGCGACCTGCAGGCACGTCGGGTCGGCCATCCCCACGTCCTCGCTCGCGAAGATCACGATCCGGCGGGCGATGAAGCGCGGGTCCTCTCCCGCCTCGACCATCCGGGCCAGGTAGTGCAGGGCGGCGTCGGCGTCCGAGCCGCGCATGCTCTTGATGAACGCGCTGGTCACGTCGTAGTGCTGGTCGCCCTGCCGGTCGTAGCGCACGGCGGCCTTGTCCACGGCCCGCTCGACGACCTCGACCGTGACCTCCGGCGTGACGTCCGGCCCGGCGCCCGGCGGGGCGTCGTCGACCAGCATCGCCGCCGCCTCCAGATAGGTCAGCGAGCGCCGCGCGTCGCCGCCGGCCAGCCGTACGAGCTGGTCGAGGGCCTCGGGCCGCAGGGTGACGCGCCCGGCGAGGCCGCGCGGGTCGGTCACCGCGCGCTCCAGCACGGCGCGCACGTCGTCGTCGGTCAGCGGTTCGAGGGTGAGCAGCAGCGAGCGGGACAGCAGCGGCGAGATGACCGAGAAGAAGGGGTTCTCCGTGGTCGCGCCGATGAAGGTCACCCAGCGGTTCTCCACCGCCGGCAGCAGCGCGTCCTGCTGCGCCTTGTTGAAGCGGTGGACCTCGTCCACGAACAGCACGGTCTGCCTGCCGGTCATGCCGAGGTCGCGCCGGGCCTGGTCGATGGCGGCGCGCACGTCCTTGACCCCGGCCGAGACGGCCGAGACCTCGACGAACCTCCGCTTGGTGGCGCCCGCGACGACGTAGGCCAGCGTGGTCTTGCCGGTGCCGGGCGGCCCCCACAGGAAGAGCGACATCGGGGCGTCGCTCTCCACCAGGCGGCGCAGCGGGGTGCCGGGACCGAGCAGGTGCCGCTGGCCGATCACCTCCTCCAGCGAGCGCGGCCGCATCCGCACGGCGAGCGGCTCCTGGCCGCGGTGGGCCTCCTCGGCCGCCGAATCGAACAGGCTCTCCACGCCGCCGACACTACCCTCAGGCGCCCCACACGGCGGTCGCGCCGGTGTGCCCGGTGCGTACGGCGTAGTAGCCGACGGCCACGGCAAGGATCACGGCGACGGCCGACGCGACCAGGACGGCCGCCCGGGGGCCCGTCCCCACCGGGGCCCGGCGCGCCCGGGTGAGCCACACCAGCGCCAGGGAGACGACGGTCAGCAGCGCGGTCAGCGGCAGGAGGGTCTCGGCGAACCCCGAGTGGACCTCGATCGCCTCGGAGACCCGGCCCCCGAACATCCGGTGCTCCAGCCGCTCCCCGCTCTCCTTGGCCGCGAACACGGAGGCGAGCGCCGCCAGAGCCGTCGCGACCAGCGCCCAGTCGAGCCGATGCCGCACGCGGGGCAGGACGGCGTACGCGATCGACAGCGCCGCGAGCAGCGGCGCGAAGATCACCGCGGCGTGGACGACGAGGGCGTGGACGGGAAGTCCGAAGATCTGGTCGAACATCGTGGTCGTCACTCCTGAGACGAGAGGGCCGGGCGCGTGGTCCGGGTTTGGTTCGTCAGGAGGTTCTCAGGCGGTTCTGAGAGCTAGATGAGCGCAAACACCGGTGATACCCATGCGACGCCTGTTTTACACGAACCCGACGGGATCGCGGATAGAGTGACTCAGCGTCATACAAAAGGGGAAATGGAAGGCATAGCGGTGACCGACACTGATCGGCAGAAGCAGCCGGCTTCGCGCGTGAGCACGACCGGGCGCACCACCAACCCCCGTCGGCGTCTGGGGGGCACCCTCGGCGCCGGACTGGGGGTTCTCGCGCTCGTGGGCGGCCTGGCGGCCTGCAGTGACGGCTCGGCCCAGGAAGCGGCCGGGGCGACCCCCTCGGCCTCCGCCTCGGCGGGCCCTTCGACGGGCCCCTCCGCGGTCCCGTCCGAGTTGCCGGCGGCGACGCCGTCCGCCAAGCCCACCGACCTGCGTAAGGTCAGCTGCGAGTATCGCAAGGACGACACGGGCAGCCCGGCGAAGTTCGTGGGCTTCCCGCCCAAGAAGCTGAACAGGGCGGTGATCAAGGCGTCCAAGATGACGGTCAGGACCAACCTGGGGAACATCGTCATCGACCTGGCCACCGGCGACGCGCCGTGCACGGTGAACTCGTTCGCGTTCCTGGCGAAGAAGAACTACTTCGACAACACCGTCTGCCACCGGCTCACGACGGTCGAGACGAACGGCCTCGGCCTCCTGCAGTGCGGGGACCCGCAGGCCAAGGGGGACGGCGAGAACCCGACGGACGGCACCGGCGGGCCGGGCTACCTGTTCAACGACGAGAACCTGGGGCCGCAGTACAGCCGGGGCGTCGTCTTCATGGCCCAGCCGGGCGACGCGTCGAACTCCAACGGCAGCCAGTTCGTCATCTCCTACACCGACGAGAACGCGCAGCTGCCCCAGTCGTACACGCCGTTCGGCATCGTCAGCAAGGGCTTGGAGATCGTCGACAAGATCGCCAAGGGTGGTGTCAACACGGCCAAGGACGGCGTCGACATCACCAGCGACGACGGCGGCTCCAACGCCCCCAAGATCAAGGTCCGGATCAAGGACGTCATCGTGTCCTGACCCGTCCTGATCGGAAACGGCCCGCGATCTCGTGATCGCGGGCCGTTCACGTGCCGGCGGGGCGAAGCCGCCGGGCTCCGGTGCTACCCGGTCACGAGCGGGGGGCGGCGTCGGCGCCGGACCTGTCGCCCTTCGGCGCGGCGTCCACGCCGGCCTCCTTGCGCTGCTCCACCGTGATCGGGCTGGGCGCGCCGGTCAGCGGGTCGTACCCGGAGGCCGTCTTCGGGAAGGCGATCACGTCGCGGATCGACTCGCCGCCCGCCAGCAGCATGCAGACCCGGTCCCAGCCGTAGGCGATGCCGCCGTGCGGCGGCGGGCCGTACTTGAACGCCTCCAGCAGCCAGCCGAACTTGCTCTCGGCCTCTTCCTTGGAGATGCCGAGCACGTCGAAGACGCGCTGCTGCATCTCGGCCCGGTGGATACGGATCGAGCCCCCGCCGATCTCCATGCCGTTGCAGACCATGTCGTAGGCGTAGGCGAGCGCCTCCCCGGGGTGGTCCTGGAAGTTGTCGGCCCACTCCGGCCTGGGCGCGGTGAACGGGTGGTGGACCGGGGTCCAGCCGCCTTCCCCGTCCTCCTCGAACATCGGCGCGTCCACGATCCACAGGAACGACCACCGCGACTCGTCGATCAGGCCGCAGCGGCGGCCGATCTCCAGGCGGGCCGCGCCGAGCAGGTCGCGGGAGGCCGCGGGCGCGCCCGCGGCGAAGAAGACCGCGTCGCCGGGCCGGGCCCCGGTCCGTTCGGCGAGACCGGCCAGCTCGGTCTCCGAGAGGTTCTTCGCCACCGGGCCGCCGAGGGTGCCGTCGTCCTGCACCAGCACGTACGCCAGGCCGCGCGCCCCGCGCGACTTGGCCCACTCCTGCCAGGCGTCCAGCTCCCTGCGGGTCTGCGAGGCGCCGCCGGGCATCACGACGGCTCCCACGTACGGAGCCTGGAAGACCCGGAACGCGGTGTCCGCGAAGTAGCCGGTGAGGTCGGTCAGCTCGACCCCGAAGCGCAGGTCGGGCTTGTCCGAGCCGTACCGCGCCATCGCCTCGGCGTACGTCATCCGGGGCAGCGGGACGGGCAGCTCGTAGCCGAGCGTCTCCTTCCAGATGCGCCCGATCAGGGCCTCGCCCAGGGCGATCACGTCGTCCTGGTCGACGAACGACATCTCGATGTCGATCTGGGTGAACTCCGGCTGCCGGTCGGCCCGCAGGTCCTCGTCGCGGAAGCACCGGGCGAGCTGGTAGTAGCGCTCCAGGCCGGAGACCATGAGGAGCTGCTTGAACAGCTGCGGCGACTGCGGCAGGGCGTACCAGCTGCCCGGCTGGAGCCGCACGGGCACCAGGAAGTCGCGGGCGCCCTCGGGCGTGGAGCGCGTCAGGGCGGGGGTCTCGACGTAGACGAACCCGTGCTCGCGCATGACCTCGTTGGCGAGGTAGGTCGCCTGCGACCGGGTGCGCAGCGCGTGGGCGACCTGCTGGCGGCGGATGTCGAGGTAGCGGTACCTCAGCCGCGCCTCCTCCGACACGCCGGAGCCGCCCTCGATCGGGAACGGCAGCGGCGCGGACTCGCTCAGCACCTCCACCTCGGAGGCGACGACCTCGATCTCACCCGTGGGCAGGTCGGGGTTCTCGTTGCCCTCCGGCCGCGTGCGGACCTCCCCCGTGACCCTCACGCAGTACTCCGCGCGCAGGTCGTGGGCGTGGTCCTCCTCGCGGAAGACCACCTGGGCGGAGCCGGAGGCGTCGCGCAGGTCGATGAAGACCACGCCGCCGTGGTCGCGCCGGCGCGCCACCCATCCGGCCAGCGTCACCTTCTGGCCCGCCTGCCCCTTGCGGAGTGTGCCTGCCTCGTGGGTGCGGATCACGAGTCTTTCCCCTTCAAGAACTCGACGACCTCCGCGAGCGGGACCGCGGTCTGGTCGCCTGTTGCCAAATCCTTCACCTGTACGGCTCCCGCCTCGATGTCCCGGTCGCCGAGGATGAGCGCGTAGCGCGCGCCGCTGCGGTCGGCGGCCTTCATCGCGCCCTTCACGCCCCGGCCGCCGAAGGCCATGTCGACCGCGAGACCGGCCCGGCGCAGCTCGCTGACCAGCGGGAAGATCCGCCGCCTCGCCTCCTCGCCGAGCGGGACGGCGAACGCGCCGAGAGCGCGCGGCCGCTCGGTCAGCAGCCCCTCCGCCTCCATCGCGAGCACCGTGCGGTCCACCCCGAGGGCCCAGCCGACGCTGGGCAGGGCGGGGCCGCCGATCTGCTCGCTCAGGCCGTCGTAGCGCCCTCCCCCGCCGACCGCCGACTGCGCGCCCAGCCCGTCGTGCAGGAACTCGAACGTCGTACGGGTGTAGTAGTCGAGGCCGCGGACCAGCCGGGGGTCGTCTTCGTAGGCTACCCCGGCGGCCGTCAGCAGTCCCCTGACCTCCTCGTGGTAGGCCTTGCAGGCCCCGCACAGGTGGTCGGTGACCAGCGGCGCGCCCGTGAGCTGTGCCCGCACCTCCGGGCGCTTGTCGTCGAGCACGCGCAGCGGGTTGATCTCCACCCGGGCACGGGTGGCCTCGTCGAGGTCGAGCCCGCGTAGGAAGTCCTGGAGCGCGGCGCGATAGGCCGGGCGGCACTCGCGGCAGCCCAGCGAGTTGAGCAGCAGCCGGACCCCGCGCAGGCCGAGGGATGCGTAGCCGTCCATCGCCAGGACGATCAGCTCGGCGTCGAGCGCCGGGTCCTCGGATCCCAGTGCCTCGGCCCCCACCTGGGAGAAGTGGCGGTAGCGGCCGGCCTGGGCCCGCTCGTAGCGGAAGTAGCTGCCGGAGTACCAGAGCTTGATCGGCAGCGGGCCGCCGTACAGGCCGTGTTCGAGCACGGCCCGCACCACGCTCGCCGTGCCCTCCGGGCGCAGCGTCAGCGACTGGCCGCCCCGGCTGGTGAACGTGTACATCTCCTTGGTGACGATGTCGGTCGACTCGCCGACGCCGCGGGAGAACAGCGCGGTGTCCTCGAAGGCAGGCGTCTCGATGTAGCCGTAGCCGGCGCGGCGGGCGGGCGCGGACAGCGCGTCCCGCACGGTGAGCGCCCACTCCGAGCGCGGGGGCATCCAGTCGAAGGTGCCCTTCGGCGCCTGAAACGTCATCACAATCCCCTGGTCGGGCCGACGGGCGGCGCGGCGTCCCTGAGGAAGGGGTTGGTCGCGCGCTCGCGGCCGATTGTCGTCTGAGGTCCGTGGCCGGGCAGGACCAAGGTCTCGTCCGGCAGCGTCAGCGTCTTGGCGAGGCTGCGCAGTATGGCGGCGTGGTCGCCGCCGGGCAGGTCGGTGCGGCCGATGGAGCCGGCGAAGAGCAGGTCGCCCGCGAACAGGACCTGGATGTCCTCGGCGGGCGCCCGGAACGTCACCGACCCCCTGGTATGGCCGGGCCGGTGCTCGACCGTGAACTCGAGCCCCGCCAGGCTCAGCACGGCGCCGTCGGCCAGCTCGCGCACGTCGTCGGGCTCGGAAAGTTTCAGACCGCCGAACACCCCACCGGCCTGCGGCGGAAATCCCTTCGCCGGGTCCGACAGCAGGTCGCGGTCCTCCGGATGGATCCACGCGGGCACGTCGCGGGCGCCGCACACCGGGGCCACCGACCACACGTGGTCGATGTGACCGTGGGTGAGCAGCACCGCGACCGGCTTCAGGCGGTGCTCGCCGAGCAGCGCGTCGAGGTCGCCGACAGCGTCCTGACCTGGGTCGATGACCACGCACTCCGCGCCTGCCGCGGGAGCGACGACGTAACAGTTGGTCTGGAACGAACCTGCGGGAAACCCGGCGACGAGCACGGAAGCGGCCTCTGCGTCTGTACGGATCAATCAAGGATTGCGCGAGCGAATGTAACCGAAGGGTACCGGTGCGGGTCGGCAGGCTGCGAACCGATACCCGTCAGCCGATACGATTCGCCCACCTCAATAGTCATTCTTGGAGCAGTCGAGCCGGATGCTATAGAACGGGCCACCGCCCCGGAGGACCCCTCCGGCGCGGGTGGCCGTTCGGGCGCGACCGCGCCCGGGCGTAACGACCATGGGAAACACGACGAGTCGGGAGGTCGAAGTGGTCACCGGCAAGGACCGGCAGAAGCAGCTGGCCCGGGAGCACTACCAGCGGCAGATGCAGGCGCGCGTGGAGCGCGAGCAGAAGGCGCGGCGCAACGCGATCATCGGCACCACCACGGCGGTGGTGGTCGTGATCGGCGGCGTCGTGGCGGCGACGACCCTCCTCGGCGGTGACGACAAAGCCGATCCCGCCGCCTCGGCCGCGCCGACCGCCAGCGCCCTCGCGAACGACCCCAAGCCGTACGATCCGGCCTCCGGCACCTGCGGGTACGTGGCCGACAAGAGCAGCGGCCAGGTCAAGGACGTCGGCGTGCCGCCGGAGAAGGTGAGCACGGCCCCGGCGACGATGACCATCAGGACCAACCTCGGTCCCATCGTCGCCACGCTGGACAGCGCCAAGGCGCCGTGCACGGTCAACTCGTTCAAGTACCTGGCGTCGAAGGACTACTTCGACGACACCAGGTGCCACCGGATGGGCACGGACTTCCCGATCCTGCAGTGCGGCGACCCGCTGGCCAAGGCCGACGGGAAGAACCCGACCGACGGCCAGGGCGGCCCCGGCTACCGCTTCGCCAACGAGAACCTGACGGGCGCCAAGTACACGCGCGGCGTGCTCGCGATGGCGAACAGCGGGCCGAACACCAACGGCAGCCAGTTCTTCATCGTGTTCGGGGACACCGGGCTGTCGCCCGACTACACGCCTTTCGGTACCGTGACCACAGGACTCGAAATCCTGGACAAGGTGGCCAAGAAGGGCGTGATCGCCGGTGCCACCGGCGATGGCACCGGAGCCCCGAAGCAGCCCGTAGTCATCAAAGACGTGACAATCACCAGCAAGAGCTGACGTAATACAACCAAGGGCACATCGGGCCCTGGAGGCTGATTCAAGTGCGGGAGGACACGGTGAGCACCGACCCGTGGGGCCGGGTAGACGAGGACGGCACCGTCTACGTGCGTACGGCTGAGGGAGAACGGGCCGTCGGGTCCTGGCAGGCCGGTGAGCCGGAGGAGGCGCTGGCCTATTACCGCCGCAAGTTCGACGAGCTGGCCGGCCAGGTCCAGTTGCTGGAGCAGCGGGTGCGCGGCACCGACCTCGCCCCCGCCCAGGCCGAGGCGAGCATCGCCAAGCTGCGGGAGTCGGTCGCCGAGGCGCACGCCGTCGGCGACCTGGGCTCGCTGCACGACCGGCTCGGGGCGCTGAGCGAGCTCGTCGGCAAGCGGCGCGAGGAGTTGCGGGCGGCCCGCGACCAGGCCCGCGTGCACGCCCGGGAGGTCAAGGAGCGCATCGTCGCCGAGGCCGAGCGCATCGCCGACGAGACGACCCACTGGAAGTCCGGCGGCGAGCGGCTGCGGCAGCTCGTCGAGGAGTGGAAGGCGGCCGAGCGGGTCGACCGGGCCACCGAGGCGACGCTGTGGAAGCGGCTGTCCACGGCCCGTACGGCCTTCGCCAAGCGGCGCAAGGCGTACTTCTCCTCCCTGGACGAGCAGCGGGACGCGGTGCGGGGCGCCAAGGAGCGCATCGTGAACGAGGCGGAGGCCCTCTCCGGCTCGACGGAGTGGAACGCCACCGCGGCGGCCTACCGGGAGCTGATGCGCCAGTGGAAGGCCGCGGGCCGGGCCTCCCGGGAGGCCGAGGACGAGCTGTGGACGCGCTTCAAGGCCGCCCAGGACGAGTTCTTCCACGCCCGGTCGGCGGTGTTCGCCGAGCGGGACGCCTCGTTCGCCGCCAACGCCGAGGTCAAGGAGGGGCTGCTGACCGAGGCCGAGCGGCTGCTCCCGGTCGGCGACGCGCGCGCGGCGCGGTCGGCGCTGCGCGGCATCCTGGAGCGGTGGGAGGCGGCCGGCCCGGTGCCGCGCGACCAGCGCGACCGCCTGGAGGGCGGGCTGCGCAAGGTCGACGAGGCCGTCCGCAGGGCCGAGGAGAACGAGTGGAAGCGCTCGAACCCCGAGGCCAGGGCGCGTGCCCAGGACACCGTCAACCAGCTCCGCAGGTCCATCGAGCAGCTGGAGACCCGGCTGTCCAAGGCCCAGACGGCGGGCCGGGACAAGGACGTCAAGGAGACGGAGGAGGCCCTGGCCGCCCGCCGCTCCTGGCTGGAGGAGGCCGAGCGCACCCTCGCCGAGTTCTCCTGACCCTTTCGCTCCCCTCCCCGGCGCGGCCGCGGCGCCCGCCGGGGACGGCGGCAGGCGTCAGTTGGTCACTCGGTAGACGTCGTAGACGCCGGGGACGCCCCGCACCGCCTTGAGCACGTGCCCCAGGTGCTTCGGGTCGCCCATCTCGAAGGTGAACTTGCTGATGGCGACCCTGTCCCTGCTGGTCGCGACCGAGGCGGACAGGATGTTCACGTGCTGGTCCGACAGGGTCCGCGTGACGTCCGACAGCAGTCGGGGCCGGTCGAGCGCCTCCACCTGGATCGCGACGAGGAAGACCGAGTCGTCCCCGGGCGACCAGGCCACCTCCACCAGCCGGTCGGGGTGGGAGCTGAGCTGCTCGACGTTCGGGCAGTTCGCCCGGTGCACCGAAACGCCGTGCCCGCGGGTGACGAACCCGACGATGTCGTCCCCCGGCACCGGGGTGCAGCAGCGCGACAGGCGCACCCACACGTCGGGGTCGCCCGCCACCATCACCCCGGCGTTCGAGCCGGCCCTCGGCCTGCCCTTGAGCCGCGTCGGGACCTGGGCCTCGGCGATGTCCTCCTCGGCCCCCTCGACGCCTCCCAGGGCCTGCACGAGCTTGTCCACGACCGACTGGGCGGCGACGTGCCCCTCGCCCACCGCGGCGTACAGGGCGGACACGTCGGCGTAGCGCAGGTCGCGGGCGAGCGCCAGCAGCGCCTCGCCGGACATCAGCCGCTGCAGCGGCAGGCCCTGCTTGCGCATGGCCCGCCCGATCGCCTCCTTGCCCGCCTCGATAGCGGTCTCGCGGCGCTCCTTGGTGAACCACTGGCGGATCTTGTTGCGGGCCCGGCCGCTCTTGACGAACTTGAGCCAGTCGCGCGACGGGCCCGCGTCCGGCGACTTCGAGGTGAAGATCTCGACGGTGTCGCCGTTGCCGAGACGGGACTCCAGCGGGACCAGCCGGCCGTTCACCCGCGCGCCGATGCACCGGTGGCCGACCTCCGTGTGCACCGCGTACGCGAAGTCGACCGGGGTGGCGCCCTCGGGCAGGGCGATCACCTGGCCGCGCGGGGTGAAGACGAAGACCTCCGAGACCGACAGGTCGAAGCGCAGCGACTCCAGGAACTCGCCGGGGTCGGAGGTCTCCTTCTGCCAGTCGAGGAGCTGGCGCAGCCAGGCCATGTCGCCGACCTGCTTCACCTTGCCGGGGCCCGCCCCGATCATCTCCTCCTTGTACTTCCAGTGCGCCGCCACGCCGTACTCGGCGCGGTTGTGCATCGCCCGCGTGCGGATCTGCAGCTCGATGGCCTTGCCCTCGGGTCCCATGACCGTCGTGTGCAGCGACTGGTACATGTTGAACTTCGGCATGGCGATGTAGTCCTTGAACCGCCCCGGCACCGGCTTCCACTGGGCGTGGATCGTTCCGAGCGCGGCGTAGCAGTCGCGGACCGTGTCGACCAGCACGCGGATGCCCACCAGGTCGTAGATGTCGTCGAAGGCCACGGCCTTGGCGATCATCTTCTGGTAGATCGAGTAGTAGTGCTTGGGCCGGCCCCGGACAGTCGCCTTGATCTTCGCCTCGCGCAGGTCGGCGGAGACCTTCTCGATTACCTCGTGCAGGTACAGGTCGCGGCGCGGCGCCCGCTCCGACACCATCCGGGCGATCTCGTCGTACCGCTTGGGGTAGAGCATGGCGAACGCGAGGTCCTCCAGCTCCCACTTGATGGTGTTCATGCCGAGCCGGTGGGCCAGCGGGGCGAAGATCTCCAGCGTCTCGCGCGACTTCTGCTGGCGCTTGTGCTCGGGCATGTAGCGCATGGTCCGCATGTTGTGCAGCCGGTCGGCCAGCTTGATCACCAGCACGCGGATGTCGCGCGACATCGCGACGACCATCTTGCGCACGGTCTCCGCCTGCGCCGCGTCGCCGAACTTCACCTTGTCGAGCTTGGTCACCCCGTCGACGAGCAACGCGATGTTGTCGCCGAAGTCGGCTCGTAACTCGTCGAGGCTGTAGGCGGTGTCCTCGACGGTGTCGTGCAGCAGGGCGGCGCACAGCGTCTCGTCGTCGGTGCCCAGTTCCGCGAGGATCGTCGCCACCGCGAGCGGGTGCGTGATGTACGGATCGCCGCTCTTCCGCTTCTGGTCGCGGTGGTGGTAGGCGGCGACGTCGTACGCGCGCTCTATCAGGCGCAGGTCGGCCTTGGGATGGGTGGCACGGACCGTCTTGAAGAGCGGTTCCAACACCGGATTCATAGCACCCCACTGCCCCCCGAAACGGGAGAGCCTACGTCGCGTGGCCGGCGACGCCGGCTTGTCCTCAGGGCCCGCCGCAGGGTCGCGCGCCTCCTCGGGGGGCACGTCGGTGACGGGCTCGGGGACGTCGCGGGGGGTCTCACCGCGATCGACCCGCGCGTCGTCGGGCACGACCACATCACGGGGCACACAGACTCCTCACGTCGAGTCCAGATTCCACAGTGTATCCGTGCTGCCACAGCGCTCTCGGCCGCGTACCCCCGATTCGCCCAGTCTGGTGCACCCGGTCCGGTTTGCCCAGCCCTGTTCCCTCGGTCTGGTTCGTTCAGACGGTGAGCAGGGTGCGCACCTCCAGCCCGGGCAGCCGGTCGCGGCCGGAGAGGAAGGACAGCTCCATCAGGAAGGAGACCGCCACCACCTGCGCGCCGGTCCGCCTGACCAGCTCCACGGCGGCCCGGGCGGTGCCGCCCGTGGCGAGGACGTCGTCCACGATCAGCACGCGGTCGCCGGGCTCGAAGGCGTCGGCGTGCACCTCGATCGTCGCGGAGCCGTACTCCAGATCATAGGACGCCTCGTACGTCTCCGAGGGCAGTTTGCCCTCTTTGCGCACCGGTACGAATCCCGCGCCGCTGCGGTAGGCCACCGGGGCGGCGAGGATGAACCCGCGCGCCTCGATGCCGACCACCTTGTCGAACGCCAGGCCGTCGCCGAGTTCGTCCACGACCTGCGTGAAGGCCGCGTGGTCCGCCAGCAGCGGGGTGATGTCCTTGAAGAGGATGCCCGGCTTGGGGTAGTCGGGGACATCCCTGATGAGTGCCGTCCAGTCAGTCACGACGTTCACCCTAGTGCCGCGACCGCCGGGATTCGCCCGGGGCGAAGATCGGCGGGAGGGGCGCTAGTGCCCCGGCCGCCGGGGTCCGCCGCGAAGATCCGGCCGTCGTGGACGGAATGGCAGCCAGGGGCGTCGCGGGAGGGCCCGGGCACACGTGAAGGCGCCCCCAGAACCCGAGCGGGTTCCGGGGGCGCCTCCGTGGTGTGCGCGACGCGCTCAGCGCTTCTTGCGCTTGTCGTCGGGCGGGGTCGTGCCCTGCGAGCCCGCCGAGACCGGCTCCTTGACCGTACGGGTGGCCTTGGCGGTGGAGACCTCCTTGGCGTGCACCCGCCGGGCGAGCGCCTGCCACTTGGGCTCCCGCTCCTTGAGCGTGACCAGGATCGGCGTCGCCACGCACAGGGAGGAGTAGGTGCCGACGATCATGCCGACGAACAGGGCCAGCGACAGGTCCTTCAGCGTGCCCGCGCCGAGCAGCGTGGTGCCGATGAACAGGATCGCCGCCACCGGCAGGATCGCGACCAGCGAGGTGTTCAGCGACCGGATCAGCGTGTGGCTGAGCGCGTTGTTGGCGGCCTGCGTGTAGGTCATCTTCGCGCTCGTGCCGAGCTTGCCCGTGACCTCCTTGATCATGTCGAAGACGACGACCGCGTCGTACAGCGAGTAACCGAGGATGGTGAGGAAGCCGAGCATGGTCGCCGGCGTGACCTCGAAGCCCGACCAGGCGTAGACGCCCGCCGTGATGACGAGGTCGTGGACGAGGGCGACGATCGCCGCGAGGGCCATCCGCCACTCGAACGCCACGGACAGGTACAGCATGATCGCGATCATGAAGACCGCGAGGCCGATCCAGGCCTTCTGGGAGACCTCGCCACCCCAGGTCGCGCCGATTACCTGCGAGCTGACCTGGCTCTCCGGGACGCCGTACTTCTGGGAGACCGTCTGCTGGACCTTGGTCACCTCCTCGGCCTTGAGGCTCTCGGTGGTGACCCGCCAGTTCGGACCGGCCTGCTGGACGATGACCTGGTGGGGCCCGGCCTCCGCGACCGTCTCCCGGACCTGCTCGATGCTGGAGCCGGGCGTGCGGGCGAAGTCGAAGACCGAGCCGCCGCGGAACTCCACGCCCAGGTTCAGCCCCTGGTTGACGATGAGGCCCAGGATCGACAGGGCCAGCAGGAGTGCCGAAAGGCCGTACCAGGTCTTGCGCTTGCCGACGAAGTCGATGTCGATGTCGCCGCGGTAGAGGCGGCTGATCACTCCCGGCATCACGCCTCCTGCAGGGTCTGCTCGGCGCGGCCGGTGCGGCCCATGCGCTCCGCGTCGAGTCCGGACAGCTTGTGGCCCTTGGCGAAGAACCGCATCCGCGCCACGAGGGACATCAGCGGCTTGGTGAAGAGGAACACGACCACGATGTCGATGAGCGTCGTCAGGCCCATCGCGAACGCGAAGCCGGCCACGTCGCCCACCGCGAGGAAGTAGAGCACCACCGCGGCGATGAACATGACGGCGTCGGCCACCAGGATGGTGCGCCGGGCGCGCCGCCAGGCCACCTCCACCGCCGAGCGCAGCGTACGGCGGCCTTCCTTGATCTCGTCCCGGATCCGCTCGAAGTAGACGATGAACGAGTCGGCCGTGATGCCGATGGAGACCACGAGGCCGATGATGTGCGGCAGCGAGAGCCGGAAGCCCGCGTTGTGGCTCAGGACGTCGACGGTCAGGAACGTGACGATCGCCGCCACGCACAGGCTGGCCATGCCGATGAGCCCGAGGCCGCGGTAGTAGAGCAGCAGGTAGAGCATGACGATGATCAGTCCGATGGCGCCGGAGATGAGGCCGCCGTGGAGCTGGTCCTGGCCGAGGGTCGAGGAGACCGACACGACCGAGCTCTGCTGGAACTTCAGCGGCAGCGCGCCGTACTTGAGCTGGTCGGCCAGGTCGGTGGCGGTCACCTGGGTGAAGCTGCCGGAGATGCGGGCGCTGCCGCCGGGGATGGCCTCCTCGATCGTCGGTGCGACGATGACGACGCCGTCCAGCACGTTGGCGAGCTGGTTGCGCGGGGCCGGCAGGCTGGTGATGCGCCGGGTGATGTCGGCGAACTGCGTGGCGCCCTTCGACTTGAAGTTCACCTGAACGATCCACTCACCGGTGGTGGGGTCCGTGCCTGCCTGGGCGCCGCTGATCTCGGTGCCCTGAACGGCGGCCTTGTCCAGGATGTAGCGGGCCGAGCCGTCGTCGCTGCAGGCGACGATCTGCTTGTTCGGGTCGTCGATGGCGCCCTGGCCGCGGTCCTTCGCGCTGCAGTCGATCTTGCGGAACTCGGCGAGCAGCGCCTGGTCGATGCCGCTCGTGTCCTGGCCCGCCAGCGGGTCGCTCGTGTCCTCGGGGGCGGCGCTCGACGACGGCGCGGCGGAGGCCGAGGGAGAGGCCTTCGCGGCCCGGCCGCCTGACGTCGTGGCCCGCTTGCTCGTGCTCGGCTCCGGCGTCGGCGCGGTCAGCGCCTTCGACAGCGCCCGGCCCGCCGGCGTGGCGTTCCCGCTCGGGGCCGCGCTGGCCTTGGCCGTCGAGGCCACGCCGGGAGAGGCCGCCGGCGTCGCCGCGGCCGAGCCGCCCGGAGTCGGCGCGGCGGTGGACACCTGGACCGGAGGCGCCTTGGCCGCGGCCACCGCGAGCACCTGCCGCATGCGCAGTTCGGCCGTGGTGGACACCAGCTTGAGCGCCTCGTCCCGGCCCGCGCCCGGGATCTGGATCACGATGTTGTCGTTCGACTTCGCGACCTGGGCGTCGGAGATGCCGGTGCCGTTGACGCGCTGCCGGATGATCGTCACGGCGCGGTCGAGGCTCTCCTGCGAGGGAGCCTTCCCGTTCGCCGTCACCGGCGAGAGCGTCACGGTGGTGCCGCCCGCGAGGTCAAGGCCGAACTTGGGGACGAACGCCTTCTGGAGGGCGACCGTCGCGCCCATGACAAGGATGAGCACAAGGAGCAGCAGGAGTGTGCGTCCCGGCTTGCTCTGGCTACTGGTCGGTGGGGCCACTGGAGGTCAGTTCTTTCGTCGAAAGGTTGCGATCAGCCTACTCAGGACTGCTTGGTGCTCGTATCGTCGCCGTTCCCCGTGTCGGGACCGCCGGTCACGGTCTCCTCGGTCTCCACGTCGGTCACGTCGTCCACCGGAGTGAGCACCCGGCCGATCGCCGCCTTGACCCAGCGGGTCTCGACGCCCGGCGCGAGCTCCAGCACGACGTCGTCGTCCTCAAGGGCGACGACCGTCGCGAACAGGCCTGTCGTGGTCATGACCCGGACGCCCGGGGTGAGGGAGTTCTGCATCTGGACCTGCTCCTGCTGCCGCTTGCGCTGCGGGCGGATCAACAGGAAGTAGAAAACCACTACCAGCAAGATCAGTGGCAGGAACGTCCCAAGCGGGTTGTTACCCACGGGGGCCACCCTTCCGTAACGTGATGAACCGGCCTGACGCCGGAGGTCTGGTGCGCTGCGACACGCGGGCCACCGCGGCGCTGCTCGCGCCGGCGTGAGCGGCCAGTCAAGCCACGCAGTGTATGCGAGCCCGCCGAAGCCCGGCAACGAACCCACGGCTCGGCGAGCAGGAAAGTTCCCGTTTCATGGGCTTCGCAATCGGTCTGTTACCTCTTTGCCCCGGTTTCCGCTTCCAGCTGGGGGTCTGGAGGGCGCTCCACAGCGAGGGAGATCAGCCCTCGAAGAGCGTGGGCGCCGCGGGCGACCCGAAGCTGTCAGGAGGCGGTGTCAGACCGAGGTGCGCCCACGCGGAGGCGGTGGCGACCCGGCCGCGCGGGGTCCGGGCCAGCAGGCCCTGCCGCACGAGGAAGGGCTCGGCCACGACCTCGACGGTCTCCGGCTCCTCCCCCACCGCGACCGCGAGCGTCGACAGGCCCACCGGGCCGCCGCCGAACTTGCGCAGCAGCGCGTCGAGCACCGCCCGGTCGAGCCGGTCGAGCCCCTCCGCGTCCACCTCGTAGAGGTTCAGCGCCGCCGCCGCGATCTCCCTGGTCACCACGCCCTCCGCGCGGACCTCGGCGAAGTCGCGCACCCGCCTGAGCAGGCGGTTGGCGATCCGGGGCGTGCCGCGCGAGCGGCGGGCGATCTCCAGGGCGCTGTCGTCGGGCAGCTCCACCGACAGCAGGCGGGCGGAGCGCCGCAGCACCCGCTCCAGCTCCCCCACCTCGTAGAAGTCCATGTGGGCGGTGAAGCCGAACCTGTCGCGCAGCGGCGCGGGCAGCAGGCCCGCCCGGGTGGTGGCCCCCACCAGCGTGAACGGGGCGATGTCGAGGGGGATCGAGGTGGCGCCGGGGCCCTTGCCGACGACGATGTCGACCCGGAAGTCCTCCATCGCGAGGTAGAGCATCTCCTCGGCGGGCCGGGCCATCCGGTGGATCTCGTCGATGAACAGGACCTCGCCCTCCGTCAGGGTGGACAGGATCGCGGCGAGGTCGCCCGCGCGCTCCAGCGCGGGGCCGGAGGTCATCCGCAGCGGAGCGCCCAGCTCCGCTGCGATGATCATGGCGAGCGTGGTCTTGCCCAGCCCCGGGCCGCCGCTCATCAGCACGTGGTCGGGCGGCCGGTTGCGACGCAGCGCGCTCTCCAGGACCAGCGAGAGCTGCTCGCGCACGCGGCCCTGCCCGATGAACTCGTCGAGGCGCCTCGGACGCAGCGCGGCCTCGATCGCCCGCTCGTCGCCCTCGGGCTCGGGCGACACGAGATCCCGCTCCACACTCACTCGGCACCATCCGCTCGGCCTGCCGGGAACCATCCGCTTCCCGGTGAATCTTTCATCGAACCGCCCGGCCCTCGCGAACCACCCGGCCCGGCCGGCCCGCCCGGCGCCCTCCGAACCCGCCTCCCGAGTCCGGCCGGCAGACCCGCTGCCGGACCCGTCGCCGTATCGGGCCCGCCTCCCCCGTGACCGCCGATGCTCACCGGACGCTCAGGGCGCGCAGGGCCGACTTCAGCAACGCGGCCACCTGCGGGGCGCGACCGGCCGCGACCTCCGCGTCGGCCTCCGGGGCCACGGCCGCGACCGCCTCGTCGGCGTCCCTGGCCGAGTAGCCGAGCCCGACCAGGCCGGAATGCACCTGGTCGCGCCACGCGGGGCGGGCGCCGCCGTTCAGCGCCGCGTCGACGGCCTGCGCGGGCGCGCCGAGCCTGTCCTTCAGTTCGAGCACGATCCGCTGCGCGCCCTTCTGCCCGATCCCGGGCACCATCGTCAGGGCCTTGAGATCGGCGCTCGCGACGGCCATCCGCAGCGCGTTGGGCGCGTGCACGGCGAGCATGGCGAGGGCGAGGCGCGGGCCGACCCCGCTGGCCGTCTGCAGCAGCTCGAAGACGGCGCGCTCGTCGTCGGAGGCGAAGCCGTACAACGTGAGCGAGTCCTCACGCACCACGAGCGAGGTGGACAGCCGGGCGGGCTCGCCGGCGCGCAGCCCGGCCAGGGTCCCCGGCGCGCAGTGGACGAGCACTCCGACCCCGCCCACCTCGACCACGGCGCTGTCGGCGCCCACCGCCGTCACCTGCCCCGCAACGGATGCGATCACCGCGTGCTCCCTCCCCGGACCGGACGCCCGGCCGCGACCGCACCGGGCCTCCCAGTCCTACCAGAGCCCCTGGGGGCCGCGTACGGGGTCACGCGTCCTCCCGGCGTACGGGGGCAGGTCGCGGGGCGGAGCGGGCGCGGGCCAGGGCGTCGGCCAGGCGGTGCTGCACACCGCCGCGCCAGACGTGGCAGATGGCCAGGGCGAGCGCGTCGGCCGCGTCCGCGGGCTTCGGCATGGCGTCGAGCCGCAGCAGCCGGGTGACCATGGTGCCGACCTGCTTCTTGTCGGCGTTGCCGTGGCCCGTGATCGCGGCCTTGACCTCGCTCGGCGTGTGCAGGGCGACCGGCAGCCCGCGCCGGGCCGCGCAGACGATCGCGACGGCCGACGCCTGCGCCGTCCCCATGACCGTGCGCACGTTGTGCTGGGCGAACACCCGCTCGACCGCGACCGCGTCCGGCTTCAGCTCGTCGAGCCACCGCTCGATCTCGGCCTCGATGGCGACCAGCCGGGCGCCGATGTCGTCGTCGGCCGGAGTCCGCACGACCCCGACCGACACCAGGCTCAGCGGCGCGCCGGGCCTGCCCTCCACGGCGCCGAGGCCGCATCGCGTCAGCCCCGGGTCCACCCCCATCACCCGCACGTGGGGCAATCGCACCGGCTCGCCTCTCCGCCGAACATCAGTTCGGTCGGTCACTCTACCGCGATCACCGGCGGCGCGGGGGCCGCGACGCGGCGTCAGAACGCGTCGATCATGTAGGCGGCGCAGGCGAAGGCGGCGTCCAGCGCGTCGTCGATCTCCGGGGAACCGCCGGTCAGCCTGCCCGAGCGCCGCAGCGTGGCCGTGGGCACCCCGGCGAAGAGCGCGGACGCGCCGCCGATCGTCAGCCGCGTCGCCTCGCCCGTCCCCGTGCCCGGCCCGGCTCCCGGCGGCGTACGCGACGGCGTCACGGAGCCGGAGCCGCCCGCCACGCTGAGCGTCCACGCTCCCGAGTTGCCGGGACGCCGCAGGTCGGTCACCTCGACGACGGTCTCCATCGAGACCCCGGCGGGGAAGCCGCGTCCCGCGACCGCGGCGGGCAGGTCGATCAGCCGGAGCATCCACCGGCGCACCGTGACGTCGTCGTCCGACCGCTCGCGCAGCAACCAGAGCACGGGGTCGGCCGGGTCGACGCAGGCGTGCACCGACTTCGCGACGGACGAGGCGCTGCCGACCAGCGACCACAGCGCCCTGGCCGTCGCCTCCGACCCCGCCACCAGGTTGTCGACCTCGATGTCGCCGTCGCTGAAGCGGTAGACGACGAACCCGTCGCCGGCGAGGTAGCAGTAGTCGTCCTCGTCGGCGAGCCACAGCCGCCAGGTGCGCTCGTCGTAGCACAGCGGGCCGCTCGCGCGGGTGGCGGCGTGGACCCCGCCGATCAGGGCCACCAGTTCGGCCGCGTCGTCCGGGCCCGCGCGGCGCAGCCCCGCCGCGCCGCCCTGACCGCCGGAGCCACCCTGACCGCCGGTGCGGCCGAGCGTGCGCAGCGCCTCCGCGGGCAGCGTGATCCTCGTCATGCCGCCCGCGTGCTCGAAGCCCACGCTCCGGTACAGCGGGGTGGTCGCCGGGTAGAGCGCCGACACCACGTGGCCGAGCGCGGCACAGCGGTCCACGGCCGCCTCCACGAGCGCGCGGCCCACTCCCCTGCCGCGGTCCTCGGGTGAGACGGTCACGCTGGACACGCCGCCCATCGACAAGGGCCGGCCGTGCCACCACTGGAGGTACGGGTTGATCCTGGCCGCGCCGACGAGCCTCGGCCCGTCGAACGCGCCAAGGTAACGGCCCTCCGGCAGCATCGGGGCGACCAGCTCACGCCAGGTCCGCTCGCCTTCGGCGGACAGCGGGCCGAAGGCGCGCCTCCGGTCGTCGAGCACGGCGTCCAGGTCGGCGGCGGTCAGATCGCGGATTTCCACGACGCGCCAAACTATGCCGATCCCGGTGGGGCGGGCCAGCGGTTTTCCGCCGGCCCCGGCCCGGCGGCCCCGATCACGCGTACCCCGGTGCGGCGGGCCGGGTCAGACGTCCAGCTTCTCCATGACGTCGTCGCTGACGTCGAAGTTCGCCCAGACGTTCTGCACGTCGTCGCTGTCCTCCAGCGCGTCGATGAGCTTGAAGACCTTGCGGGCGCCGTCCTCGTCCAGCGGGACGTTGAGGGTCGGCATGAAGCTCATCTCGGCCGACTCGTAGTCGATGCCGGCGTCCTGCAGCGCCTTGCGCACGGGGATCAGGTCGGAGGCCTCGGAGACCACCTCGAAGTTGTCACCGAGGTCGTTGACCTCCTCGGCGCCCGCGTCGAGGACGGCCATGAGCACGTCGTCCTCGCTCAGCGACCCCTTGGGGACGAGCACGACGCCCTTGCGGTTGAACATGTACGACACCGAGCCCGGGTCGGCGAGCGAGCCGCCGTTGCGGGTCAGCGCCACACGCACCTCGGACGCCGCGCGGTTGCGGTTGTCGGTGAGGCACTCGATGAGGACCGCGACACCGCCCGGGGCGTAGCCCTCGTACATGATGGTCTGCCAGTCGGCTCCACCGGCCTCCAGGCCGCCGCCGCGCTTGCGGGCCCGCTCGATGTTGTCGATCGGGACCGAGTTCTTCCTGGCCTTGGTGATGGCGTCGTACAGCGTGGGGTTGCCGTCCGGATCGGGCCCGCCGGTCCTGGCCGCGACCTCGACGTTCTTGATGAGCTTGGCGAACAGCTTGCCGCGCTTGGAGTCCAGCGCCGCCTTCTTGTGCTTCGTCGTCGCCCATTTGGAGTGGCCGGACATCGCCTAGAACTCCCTCACCATTTCGACAAAATACGAGTGCACGCGCGCGTCGCCGGTCAGCTCCGGGTGGAAGGACGTCGCGAGCAGCGGTCCCTGTCGGACCGCGACGATCCTATCCCCAGCCGCGGTCCGGCCCAGCACCTCGACATCCGGCCCCACCGACTCGACCCAGGGCGCGCGGATGAACACGGCCCTGATCTCCCCGCGCCCGGCGAAGTCGAGATCGGCCTCGAAGGAGTCGACCTGGCGGCCGAAGGCGTTGCGGCGGACCACCATGTCGATGCCGCCGAGCGTCTCCTGGCCCTCGACGCCGCCCTCGATCCGGTCGGCCAGCATGATCATCCCGGCGCAGGACCCGTAGGCGGGCATGCCCTCCTTGATCCGCATCCGGATCGGGTCGAGCATCTCGAAGGTGACGGCGAGCTTCCACATCGTGGTCGACTCCCCGCCCGGGACGACCAGCGCGTCCACCGCGGCGAGCTCCCCCGGGCGGCGCACCGGGACCGCGGCCGCCCCCGACTCCTCCAGTGCGCGGACGTGCTCGCGCACGTCGCCCTGCAGGGCGAGCACGCCGATCTTCGGTGCGGACGTCACGGTTTCCCCTCCTGTGGTGACCCGTTCAGGGTATGGCCCCGGCCTCCCCCGCCCAAAACGCGGTCATGTCCGTCCCAGGGAGTGTCCGACAGATGCTGCCCGTCGCGAGCGTGGATCCAGGTGGATGCATCGCAAGGCGGAGGAGGAGGCCATAGCGGAGCTATGGGCGACGACGACAACGCAGCGAGGCGCCGCCTGGGTCACGCGCAGCAGGGCCGTGATCTGTCAGACACGACCTAGCTTGGCCAGGGCGGGCAGGGCGCTCTCGATGGCCGAGCGCTCCTCGGGGGTCAGCGCGCCGAGTCTGCGGGAAAGATACGCGATACGCGCCCGCCGTACGGCCCGCAGGCGGTCGCGGCCCTCGTCGGTGAGCTCGACGGTGCGGACCCGGGCGTCGGAGGCGTCGGTGCCCCGCGCCACCAGGCCGGCCTCCTCCAGGCGGTTGACCTGCACGCTCATCGTCGGGAGCTGCACTCCGTGCTCCTCGGCCAGCTCGGTCATCCGGCGGGGCGCCTCCTCCAGCGAGCCGAGCACGGAGTACTGCTGAGCCGTGACCGGCTGCCCGGCCGTCGTACGGCGCAGCAGCATCACGAGGTGACGCAGCTCACGCGACAGATGCTCCGCGAGCCGCCCGGTGTCGTCGGTCGTCATAGCAGGTGACGATAACGCCGCCGGGGAACGACGCGGGCGGCGTCTCGGCGAGGACGCCCGCCGGAGGGCCCTCCGCGCGAGGACGTCTCCCGAGGAGCCGAGGCGGACGCCCGGGAGCACGCCCGGGAGGACACCGCCGTACGGCCTCGCCGCTCAGGGGCGCTCGGTCTCCTGCCGGATCGTGTCCTCGGCCGTGACGTCCGCCGTCCGGGCCGCGATCGGCGGCGAGTACGGGCGCAGGTAGGCCTGCCGGACCCCGGGCACCCGGTCCTCGACGACGAAGGTGGCCCTGGTGCAGGCCTCCGCGCCGGGGACGCTGACCCGGGGCACCACCTTGAAGTCCGCGGTCATCGCCTCCCGCCCGACGCGGGTCAGGACGTAGCCCCGCTGGTTGTTGTAGAACCTCAGGTGCGGGTTGATCCGCAGGAAGGGGTGGTCGGCCGGGTCGGAGTCGGCCCCGTCGCCGGTGGTGCTGACGGAGGTCGTGACGAGCTCGGAGCCGACCGTGGGCCCGGCCGGGTCGTCGTAGTCCAGCTTCAGGTCGCTCGCCCAGTGCGCGTGCACGTCGCCGGTGAGCACGACGGGGTTGCGCACGCCGGCGTCCATCCAGCCCTGCGTGACGCGCCGGCGCGAGGCCGCGTACCCGTCCCAGGCGTCCTGACTGGTGCGCGTGCCGGGCCCGGCGTCGCTGTCGCGCCGGGCGAAGAACACCTGCTGGCCGATGACGTCCCACCGCGCCCGCGAGCGCCGGAAGCCGTCGAGCAGCCAGGCCTCCTGCTCGGCGCCGAGGATCGACCGCGCGGGGTCGGCCGCCTCGGGGCAGTCCTTGTAGCCGTCGCCGCAGGCCTGGTCGTCGCGGTACTGCCGGGTGTCGAGCAGGTGGAAGCTCGCCATCCTGCCCCATTCGACCCTCCGGTAGAGCCGCAGGCCGGCACCGCACGGGATCGAGGTGCGGCGCAGCGGCATGTTCTCGTAGTAGGCGCGGAACGCGGCCTCCCGGCGCCGCCGGAAGGCGGGCCCCTCGTCCGGGTGCGCCGGCGTCTCCCCGGCCCAGTTGTTGTCCACCTCGTGGTCGTCGAAGACGACCAGCCACGGCGCGGCGGCGTGGGCCGCCCGCAGGTCGGGGTCGGTCTTGTACTGCGCGTGCCGCCGGCGGTAGTCCGCCAGTGTCACCGTCTCCGGCCCCTCGTGGTCGCGCACGTTGCCGCTGGGGGCGACGTAGGTGTCCCGGGCGTACTCGTACTGGTAGTCGCCCAGGTGGAGGACCAGGTCGGGGTGGTCCTCGGCGAGGCGGCGGTAGGCGGTGAAGTAGCCGTGCTCGTACTGGGCGCACGAGACGAACGCCATCGTCAGCGGCCCGCCGAACGACGCGGGGTGCGGGGCGGTCAGCGCCCGGCCGGCCGGCGAGAGGTACGGCCCCGCGCGGAAGCGGTACCAGTACTCCCTGCCGGGCGCCAGGTGGCCGACCTCGACGTGGACGCTGTGCCCCCACTCGGGGCTCGCATCGGCCACGCCCGCCCGTACGATCCGGCGGCAGCACTCGTCGTCGTAGACCTGCCACTCCACGGGGACGACGACCGGCGGCATGCCGCCGAGGCCGTCCTCGGCGAGCGGCCGCGGGGCGAGCCGGGTCCAGATCACGAAACCCGCGTCGTCGGGGTCGCCCGAGGCCACGCCGAGCGTGAACGGGTCGGAGCACAGGCCGCGCGCGGCCCCCGCCCCGGGCATCGGGGACGGAGGGGGCACAGGGGATGAAGCCGCCGAGACGGGCCCGGGGATCGCGGCGGCGGCTGCGGCGAGTCCGGTGACGAGGAAGGCACGACGATCGAGGCCGGGCAACTGGGCTCCCTGGGACGATCAGCGGGTGGGACGCCCGTGGCCAGGCGATCGACGTGGTGCAGATCGGCGTGACAGGTGACGACCCGGCGACGTCGGCGCCCTGCCGCCCGGCGCTGGACACCCGGCGCCGGACACCCGGATCAGCGGCCATTGCGGATTCCGGGCACCCGGATCTCCCGCCACGCGGATCGGCGACCGCACGGTCGCCGGCACACAGCGAAAACGCCCGGCCGGGACGTCCCAGCCGAGCGAATCGCCTCACCGCCGGTCCCCCGCGGCCGACACGCCGCCGCCGGGACCCTCTTTTGCCTTTTCGGGAAACGCCGTGCCTGCCGGCGACGCCTACCAGCCGCGCTCGGCGAGGCGGTGCGGCACCGGGATGTCGTCGACGTTGATGCCGACCATCGCCTCGCCGAGGCCACGGGAGACCTTGGCGATCACGTCGGGGTCGTCGTAGAAGGTGGTGGCCTTGACGATGGCGGCGGCCCGCTTGGCGGGGTCGCCGGACTTGAAGATGCCCGACCCGACGAACACGCCCTCGGCGCCGAGCTGCATCATCATCGCGGCGTCGGCGGGGGTGGCGATGCCGCCCGCGGTGAACAGCACCACCGGCAGCTTGCCGGTCTTCGCGACCTCGGCCACCAGCTCGTACGGCGCCTGGAGCTCCTTGGCGGCGACGAACAGCTCGTCTTCGGGCAGCGAGGTGAGGCGCTTGATCTCGCCCCGGATCTTGCGCATGTGGGTGGTGGCGTTGGACACGTCGCCGGTCCCGGCCTCGCCCTTGGAGCGGATCATCGCGGCGCCCTCGGTGATGCGGCGCAGCGCCTCGCCCAGGTTGGTGGCCCCGCAGACGAAGGGCACGGTGAACTGCCACTTGTCGATGTGGTTGGCGAAGTCCGCGGGGGTCAGCACCTCGGACTCGTCGACGTAGTCGACGCCCAGCGCCTGGAGCACCTGGGCCTCGACGAAGTGGCCGATCCTGGCCTTGGCCATCACGGGGATGGACACGGTGTTGACGATGCCCTCGATCATGTCGGGATCGCTCATCCTGGACACCCCGCCCTGGGCGCGGATGTCGGCGGGGACGCGCTCCAGCGCCATGACGGCGACGGCGCCGGCGTCCTCGGCGATCTTGGCCTGCTCGGGGGTGACGACGTCCATGATGACCCCGCCCTTGAGCATCTCGGCCATGCCCCGCTTCACGCGGGCGGTGCCGACGGCGGCGGTCTCGTTGACTTCGGGGGCGCTGCTGGACACGGTGCTACCTCACGACGGCGGGCCTACGGATTCCTCTCCATGGTAGGTGCTGGCCGCTCCCGCGACCGCAGTGCCCACGTGTCGAAACCGATCACGCCGTTTGTCCGTCAGGTCGAACCCCGGGCGCGGCCACGCGGGCACGGCCGCGAGCTCATGGGGCGACGGGCTTGCGCGACGCGAGCACCACCCAGACCTGGCCCCGGGCGAACGGCATCGGCTTCCCGTCGGCCATGGTGTAGACGGTGCCCTCCTTCTCCGAGGCGCGTGACCACTTGACCCGGTACGCCTGGCCGTCCCGCAGCACCACGCCGGTGCCCTTGCCGACGGTGTGCACGAGCGGGGTGTAGCTCCCGGTGAAGTCGTGGAACTCCGAGCGGTCGGTCTTCACCCACTGCACGACGATCGTGGGCGCGCCCTGCTGGCCGCCCTCGGCGGCCATGTCCTTCTCGCCGTCCTGCGTGACCAGCCAGCGCTTCTGGGCCTCGGACCAGGTGAAGGCGAAGCGGGCGGCCGGGTAGCGCACGTTGACGGTCTTCTGCGGCGTGCCCCCGGCGGGCGGCTCGTCGGAGAAGACGAACCCGATGTCCTTCGCCTTGCTCGCCTGCGGCGCCTTGGCCAGCAGCTTCCTGGGGCTGCCGACCAGGTTGTACGGCGCGACCCGGCCCGGCGCGCGGACGTACGCGCCAGGGGCGCGGCTGTCGGACACGTCGAACAGCGACGCCTTCTGGACGAAGGGGATCATCTTCGTCTGCACGCCGGAGTAGGCGAGGGCGGGCTTGCCGAACATCGGCAGGATGTGCAGGTCGGAGATCCGGGCGCTGCGGACCGGCCCCACCTGCGCGGGAAGCTTGGAGGAGAAGATCGCCATGAGCCGGGTGAGCCCGCCCTCGACCTGCTCGACGTAGACGACGTCGGCGCTGCGCAGGCCGATCTGCGGCTTGCCCGCGTGGGTGTTCTCGATCTTCACGGCGAGGACCGGCCTGCGGGAGCCGACCGGGCGCCCGGTGAAGGGGTGTTCCGGAGGGGCGGTCGGCGACGGCGAGGCCACCGGGCTCGCGGCCCCTTCCGACTGGGCGGCGGGCCTGTCGTCACCCGAGCACGCGGCTCCGGTGAGGACGACCGCCATGGCCAGTGTGAAGCCGATCCCTGCCCGCACCGTCCCGCTCCTCCCGGTGGAGAGCCCCCGTCACCGGGCATGACGCGACCGGCACGCGGACCGTCGCCCAGCATGGCAATGAAACGGCATGAGCTTACCGGGAATACCCCTAATGCCCGTCAAATAGCGACTATGCGGCCATCAGGGCTTCCGGGGGCTCGTCGTCGATGTCGAAGAACCGGGGCGGGTCGGTGTGCCCGGCGAGGTGCAGCGCGCGGGCCAGCCAGCGCCGCTGCGCCGTACGGGTGACCGCGGCGGCGTTGTTGTAGAACCGGCGCGAGTAGACGACCTTGGCGACCGCCGAGTCCAGTTCCTCCAGCAGCGCCTCCCCGGTGGGGTGCTCCGCCAGCCTCTCGCGGAACCGCTCCTGGTCGGCGACCACGCGCAGGGCCCGCGACAGGTCGCTCTCGGCGTGCTCGCGCTCGTCCGGCCCGGCCGTACGGGCCTCGTGGGCGGCCGCGGCGAGCACCAGGGAGGTGGCGGGGTCGAGGATGCGCGAGCCGGCCAGTTCCAGGCAGACCGCCGCGCGGCGCAGCAGCGCGGCGTCGAGGGCGGCCTGCGCGGTCTCCAGCCGGATGTGCAGCCGGTCGAGCCGTCCGGCCCGCCAGGAGACGTAGACGGCGAACAGCACGACGGCCACGAGGGCCACGGCCACCACGATGATCAGGGTCGACGTCACGGCAGCGCGTCCTCCACTACTCCCGCCTCCGCGTGGGCGACGGTCTCGTACACGCGGACGACCTCCCGCGCGACCGTCGACCAGTCGTACTTCCACACCGCCTGGCGGGCCTCGTCGGAGAGCTTGGCCCGCCGCCCGGGGTCGTCCAGCAGCCGGGCGGCCTCCCGGGCGAGGGCGGCGGGGTCTCCGGTGGCGAACAGCGCCCCGGCCTGCCCCTCGCCCAGCACGCGCCGGAAGGCGGGGATGTCGCTGGCGAGGATCGGCGCGCCGGCCGACATGGCCTCGGTGAGCACGATGCCGAAGCTCTCGCCGCCCAGGTTGGGCGCGCAGAAGACGTCGACGGAGTGGTAGGCGCGCACCTTGTCGGCCTCGCTGACCATGCCGAGCAGCCCGACCCGGTCGCGGTACGGCTTGGGCACCCGGCCGAGCACGTCGTCGGCGTCCCCCGGGCCGGCGACCAGCAGCCGCAGCGCGGGCCGCTCGGCGGCGAGCGTGGCGAACGCCTCCAGCAGCACGGGCAGGCCCTTGCGCGGCTCGTCCATCCGCCCGAGGAACCCGATCACGTTGCCATCGGGGCCCCAGCCCGGCAGCGGCTCGCCCTCGGCGTACCTGCGCACGGTCACGCCGTTCGGGATCAGCACCGCGTCGCCGCCGAGGTGCTCGACCAGCGTCTTGCGGGCCGCGTCGGAGACCGCGATCCTGCCCGTGATCTTCTCCAGCGCGCTCTGCAGCATCGGCGCGGCCACGGACATCGCCCGCGAGCGCTCGTAGGAGGCGTGGAACGTCGCCACGATCGGCCCCTTGGCGACCCAGCAGGCGAGCACCCCGAGCGACGGCACGGCGGGCTCGTGCACGTGCAGCACGTCGAACCCGCCCTCCCTGATCCACTTGCGCACCCGGTTCGCCGACAGGAAGCCGAACGCGAGGCGGGCCACCGAGCCGTTGTACGGCACGGGCACGGCGCGGCCGGCCGAGGTCACGTACGCCGGCAGTTCGGCGTCGTCGGCGGCGGGCGCGATGACGGACACCTCGTGCCCGTCCTCGATCAGCGCCTCGGCGAGGTCCCTGATGTGCGCCTGCACGCCCCCGGGAACCTCCCAGGTGTACGGGCAGACGATCCCGACCTTCACGACCCGGCCCCGGCGGGGGGTTCGACGTCGTCGAGCCAGACGCGCTGGAGCATGTGCCAGTCCTCCGGGTGCTCGGCGATCCCCTTCTCGAAGACCGCCGCCAGTGCCTGGGTCATGACCACGACCTTCTCCTGCCGGGTCCCCTCGGCCGGCACCGGGACCTCGTCGTGCACCCGGATGCCCCAGCCGTCCTCCTCGAACCACAGCACGGCCGGCAGCAGCGCGGCGCCGGTCTGGACGGCCAGCAGCGCGGGCCCGGCGACCATCCGGGTGCGCGCGCCGAAGAACTCGACCTCGATCCCGCGTTCGGTCAGGTCGCGCTCGGCGGGCAGGCAGACGGGGCGGCCCTCGCGCAGGCGCTTGGCGAGCGTGCCGAACGCCATGGCGCTGCCGCCGCCCTTCGCGGTGAGCGGCAGCACCTCCATGCCGAGGCTCTCGCGGTAGGCCACGAACCGCTCGAACAGCGACTCGGGCTTCAGCCGCTCGGCCACGGTGGTGAAGGGGTGGCCCATGTGCACCAGCCAGGCCCCGGCGAGGTCGTAGTTGCCCATGTGGGGCAGTGCGACCACCACTCCCCTGCCCCGGGCGAGGTTGTCGAAGATGCCCTCGGCACCGGTGAACCGGGTGCGTTCGAGGATCCGCTCCCGGGTGTAGGCGGTGAAGCGGAACGACTCCATCCAGTACCTGAAGTAGGAGCGCATGCCCGCCCGGCTCAGGTCCCGTACGGCGGGGTCCGCTGAGTCCGCGCCGACGACCCGGGCCAGGTTGGCCTCCAGGCGGCGCACGGACCGGCCGCGCCTGCGCCACAGCCGGTCGGCGATCGTCCGGAAGAACCAGGCGGCCGCCCGCTCCGGCACGTGGCGCACCACGGCCCAGCCGGCGGCGTACGCGGCCGCGACCGCCCGGTCGGCGAGCGGCGTCCCGTGGGGCCGCGGGGGCCGCCGGGGCGGGCCGGGCGGGCCGCCCGTGTCGCTCATCTGTCCACCGCCTGTCTGTAGACGCGCACCATCCGCTGGACGACCGTGACGGCGCTGGCCGCGGCGAGCAGCCAGAGCCCGGCCGCCAGGATGTACGGCACGCCGAGGCCGGAGAGCCCGGCCGCGACGAGCACGACCACCAGGCGCTCCCCCCGCTCGGCGATGCCCACGTTCGCGGTCATGCCGAGCCCTTCGGCCCTGGCCTTCGCGTAGGAGACCAATGCTCCCGCGACCAGGCAGAAGAGCGCGACGGCCGCGAGGACGATCTCGGGCTCGTCCTCGAGGACGAAGTAGAGGATCAGCCCGGAGAAGATCGAGGCGTCACCGAGGCGGTCGAGCGTGGAGTCGAGGAAGGCACCCCACGTGCTCCCCTTGCCCGTCATCCGGGCGAGCACCCCGTCAAGGGCGTCGGCGAGCACGAAGAACGTGATGACGGCTGATCCCGCGAACAGATGTCCGGACGGGTAGAAGACGAGGGCCGAGGCCACCACTCCGAGCGTGCCGACCGTGGTGATCACATCGGGCGAGATCCCGCGGCGGGCGAGGGCCCGTCCCAGGGGGGTCATGACTCGGGTGACGGCGGGGCGCAGGATGTTCAACATCGCCGTCCGATCGTAGGCCATCCAGGGCCGCCGCACCTCGCAAGCACATTCGCCGAAAAGTCTTGTGATATGCGCCACATGGGTAAAGGGTGAAGAGCACGCGCCCGCAGGACCGCACGGAGATGACGCGGAGGTGAACCCCGTCGTGTGGTCGTGAGAGGGCGGGCCCCGGGCGCGGGAAGCGACGGCACGAGCGGCCGGCGCGGGGCGCGTCCGTGCGCCCCCTCTCCGCCGCTCCGAGATTCGGGAGGCGATGTGGCCGAAAGATCAACCGGCGCGACAACAGGGGCCGCGGGCAGGGCACCCGTGGCCGATCGGCCGGACATGGTGCGCAATGTCGTGCTGGTCGGCCATTCCGGAGCCGGGAAGACGACCCTGATCGAGGCGCTGCTCGCGGAGACGGGCACCGTGCAGCGTCCCGGCCGGGTCGAGGACGGCACCACGGTCAGCGACTTCGACGAGGTGGAGGTGCGCCAGCAGCGCTCGGTGAACCTGTCGGTCGCCCCGGTCGTCCACAACGGCATCAAGATCAACTTTCTGGACACCCCGGGGTACGCGGACTTCGTCGGCGACCTGCGGGCCGGGCTGCGTGCCGCGGACGCCGCGCTGTTCGTGGTCTCGGCCGTCGAGGGCGTCGACGGGCTCACCCGGATGATCTGGGACGAGTGCGCGCTCGTCGGCATGCCGCGCGCGGTGGTGATCAGCAAGATCGACCACCAGCGGGCCGCCTTCGACGACGTCCTCGCCACCTGCCAGGACTCGTTCGGCGACGGCGTGGCGCCGCTCTACCTGCCGGTGGACGGCACCGGCCTGCTCGGCCTGCTGTCGCAGCGGCTGTTCGACTACGGCGGCGGCCGCAGGTCGGAGCGGGAGCCGGACCCGGACCAGCTCGCGCTCATCGAGCAGTACCGCGGCGACCTCATCGAGGGGATCATCCAGGAGAGCGAGGACGAGTCCCTCATGGACCGCTACCTCTCCGGGGAGACGATCGACACCAAGGTGCTCATCGACGACCTGGAGAAGGCGGTGGCCCGGGGCAGCTTCTACCCGGTGCTCGCCACCGCGCCCGGCGTCGGCACGCTGGAGCTCCTGGAGATCGTCACACAGGGCTTCCCCTCGCCCCTGGAACACCCGCTGCCGCACATCACCGCGATCGACGGCAAGCCGTGCAAGGAGATCACCGCCGACCCGGACGGCCCGCTGGTGGCGGAGGTCGTCAAAACGACCAGCGACCCGTACGTCGGGCGGATCAGCCTGGTCCGGGTCTTCTCCGGCACGCTGCGGCCCGACATGACGGTGCACGTCTCCGGTCACGGCCTGGCCGACCGGGGTCACGAGGACCACGACGTCGACGAGCGGGTGGGCGCGCTGTCCTCGCCTCTCGGCAAACTGCAGCGGACCGTGGGCAAGTGCGTCGCCGGGGACGTCTGCGCGGTCGCCAAGCTGTCGCGCACCGAGACCGGCGACACGCTCTCCGCCAAGGACGAGCCGCTGCTGGTCGAGGCGTGGACCATGCCCGACCCGCTGCTGCCGGTCGCGATCAGGGCGCGGTCGAAGGCCGACGAGGACAAGCTGAGCCAGGCCCTCGGCCGCCTCGTCGCCGAGGACCCGACACTGCGGCTGGAGAACAACGCCGAGACCCGCCAGCTCGTGCTGTGGTGCATGGGCGAGGCGCACTCCGACGTCCTGCTCGACCGCCTGGCCAAGCGGCACGGCGTGGAGGTCGAGAAGGTCGGCCTGCGCGTGCCGCTGCGGGAGACGTTCGGCGGCCGGGCGCAGGCCATGGGGCGCAACGTCAAGCAGACCGGCGGCCACGGGCAGTACGCCATCTGCCACATCGAGGTCGAGCCGCTGCCGTCGGGCGGCGGGTTCGAGTTCGTCGACAAGATCGTGGGCGGGGTGGTCCCGCGGCAGTTCATCCCGTCGGTCGAGAAGGGCGTGCGCGCGCAGATGGAACGGGGGGTCGTCGCCGGCTACCCGATGGTCGACATCCGCGTCACGCTCTACGACGGCAAGGCCCACTCGGTGGACTCCTCCGACATGGCCTTCCAGATCGCCGGTCAGCTCGCGCTCAAGGAGGCCGCGGCGAAGGTGGCCACGCACCTGCTCGAACCCGTGGACGAGGTCGCGGTGCTGGTGCCCGACGACTACGTCGGCGCCGTGATGTCCGACCTGTCCTCACGCCGGGGCAGGGTGCTCGGCACCGAGCCGGTCGGCACGGGCCGCACGCTGGTGCGCGCCGAGGTCCCGCAGCTGGAGATCACCCGGTACGCCGTCGACCTGCGCTCGCTGTCCCACGGGACGGGCACGTTCACCCGCTCCTTCCTGCGGTACGAGCCGCTGCCCGCGCACCTGGTGGACAAGGTGGCCGCGGCGGGCGAGCAGTAGGCCCGCATCGGACGACGGCTCGGACGACCGTCTGGACGATCGGCTGGACGACCGTCCGGACGACCGTCCGGACGACGATCGGACACGGACGCCCGGCGGCACGCCTCCCGCCGCCGGGCGTACGGATGTCACCAATCCGCCTCACAACCATTCCCCCGCGCCCCGGCGGCCCCTCCTCCGGCCGGATCGGGCCGCGCCGCCGCCGGACGGGCCGTTCGCGCAGGTCATCCGTACCGCCGGGTTTGACCGGACAGCCGCCCGGGGAGCCTCACGACGTGCCCCGCGTCACATCCGCATCACAAGTGCGTTTCGTTTTTTCTGGCTAAACCGCTCTTATGCCGATGTAAGACTGGTCGCCGGACTTACCGGCAAATCGGAGGGGCAGCCACGTGACCGAGCGGAGACAGGTCGTCCGCCCGTTGATCGCCACCACCGTCATCGCCGCCGCCGCCATCGGCGCCGCCTACACGTTCGGCCCCGGGGCCCAGGCCGAGAAGGTCGGCAGCACGGCGAAAGCGAAGGACGGGCGGACCCAGGTGGTGAAGGCGGAGACGCTGACGGCGACGGGCGCCTGCGCGACCAGCGCGAAATATCCCAAGCGCCAGCTCCGCGGTGTCTGGATCGCGACCGTGCACAACGTCGACTGGCCGTCGAAGCCCGGGCTGTCGCCCGACCGGCAGAAGGCCGAGTACCTGAGGATCCTCGACAACGCGGTCAAGCGCCGGCTGAACGCCGTGTTCTTCCAGGTGCGTCCCGCCTCGGACGCGATCTACCGCTCGTCGCTGGAGCCGTGGTCGCAGTGGCTCACCGGCACGGCCGGCCGGGACCCGGGCTGGGATCCGCTGCCGTTCCTCGTGGAGGAGGCCCACAGGCGGGGGCTGCAGTTCCACGCGTGGTTCAACCCCTATCGGGCGGCCGACTCGGCCACCGCGAAGCTGCCCGCCGGGCATCCGGCGCGGCTGCACCCCGACTGGGTCGTCAAGCACGAGGGCAAGCTCTACTACAACCCCGGGCTGCCCCAGGTGCGCGACTGGGTGACCAAGGTCGTGACGGACGTCGTGCAGCGTTACGACGTCGACGGCGTCCACTTCGACGACTACTTCTACCCCTACCCGGGCCGGGGCACGAGGTTCGCCGACCAGGCGGCGTACAAGAAGTACGGCAAGGGCCTGAGCCTCGCCGACTGGCGGCGGCGCAACGTCAACGACCTCGTCGCCCAGGTCTCGGGCGCGGTCCACGCGGCGAGGCCGTACGCCGTCTTCGGGATCAGCCCTTTCGGCATCTGGCGCAACAAGGCCGAGGACCCGGCGGGGTCGGCCACCAAGGGCATGTCGGCCTACGACTCGATCTACGCGGACGCGAAGGCGTGGATCAAGAAGGGCTCGGTCGACTACGTGATGCCCCAGCTCTACTGGCCCCGGGGCTTCGCCGCCGCCGACTACACCGTCCTCGCCAAGTGGTGGGCCGACGCGGTGAGGGGCACCGACGTGGATCTCTACATCGGGCAGGCGCTCTACCGGGTCGGCGCGACCGACACCCCGGCCTGGACCAAGGCCGGCGAGCTGCCCGCGCACCTCACGCTGAACCGCAAGCACCCGGAGATCTCCGGCGACGTCTACTTCAGCGCCGCCCAGCTCGTGCGGAACCCCCTGGGCGTGCTCGACCGGATCGTGAAGGAGCACTACACGCGGCCCGCGCTGCCGCCGGTGCTCAGGACGGGGTCCACCGCCGCGCCGGCCGCCCCGCGCGGGGTGAAGGCCGCCTCGGGGGCGCTGACCTGGCAGGCCCAGCCCGGCGCGCAGGCGTACGCCGTGTACCGGGTGACCGGCGAGGACGCCTCCTGCGCCACGGCCGACGCGCGCAACCTGCTCGCCGTCGTGCCGGCCTCCGCCGCGCCGCAGTACGCCGCAGCGGGCTCGGGCGCCTACTACGTCACCGCGCTCGACCGCCTCGGCAACGAGAGCGCCGCCACCCTGGCGACATGACCCGTACGCCCGGCTCCGGCGGCCCGATCCCGTCCGCCTGATCCGGGCCGCCCGGGACGCACCGAGTCGCTGCGCGGACGTCCACGGGTCCGATAGCGTGGTCGCGGGTTTTTCCAAGATCATGTACGGGCCTGGGGGTCGCCGGTGAGTGGCACGTGGGTGAGGCGCGCGCTCGTCGCCGTCGTGTTCGGTGTGTCGGTCGTGACTCTCGCGCCCACCACGGCCGCGTACGCCGGACTCGCGGCCGGACCGGAGCAGAGGCCCGGCCAGGGCGGGACGGCCGCGGGCGAGAAGGCGGCCGGCGAGCGGATGGTCCTGGTCGGGATCCCAGGGCTGATGTGGAGCGACGTCACCCCGGCGGACACCCCCGCCCTGTGGCGGCTCGCCGGTGAGTCAGCCATCGGCTCCCTGTCCGCCCGGACCGTCCGCAAGGACGGCACCTGCCCCTACGACGGATGGCTCACGGTCTCGGCCGGGGTCCGGTCGGCGGTGGGCGGACGCTGCGGCATGGCGCCCACGCCCGAGGCGAGCGGCGCGGGCGCGGTGGTCCCCGAGTTCTCCTGGCTGTGGGAGGTGCGCGAGCAGCGCGACGCCGGAGCCCTCGGACAGGCCCTGCACACGGCCGGGCGGACCACGATGGCCGTGGGCCCGGGCGCGGCGCTCGCGCTGGCCGACCGCGCCGGGCGCGTGGACGTCTACGCCGCCGGCGCCGGGCAGGTCTCGGACTGGACCCGGGCGGACGTCGTCGCGGTGGAGATCCCCGATCTCATCGCGCCCTACATCTCGGCCGACCGGCTGAGCGAGGTGCCGGAGGCGGTGTCCCCGCAGGCGCGCCGGGCGGCGGCGCGGGCGGCCGACGCGAAGCTCGGCGCGCTCCTGCCGCGCCTGGGACAGGCGACGGTGCTGGTGGCGGGCGTCGGCGACCACGGGCCGGTGCCGCACCTGCGGGTGGCGATGCTGCGCGGCCCGGCCACAACCGGCCCGGACAGCGCGGGTGCGGCCGGGCCGGGACGCACGCTCGGGGCCAGGTCCACCCACCGTGACGACATGATCATCCTGCCGGACCTCACCGCCACGATCCTCGCCCGGGCCGGAGTGGCCGCTCCCCCGAACGTCGTCGGCGTCCCGGTCGACACGCACGGGACCGGCGGCGGCAGTCTCGCGGAGGCCGTCGCGGCCCTGCGGACCGCCGACGTGGCCGGGCAGACGATCAGGAACACCACCGGCGTCTTCTTCACCACCCTCGCCGTGCTCCAGGTGCTGTTCTACCTGACCGCGTTCCTGTTGCTGCGCCGCCGCGACCGGCTGCCGGCCGTACGGTCCGCGGCCGTGGCGCTGGCGGCGATCCCCGCCTCGACCTATCTGGTCAACCTCCTCCCGTGGGCCCGTACGGCGCAGCCGGTGCTCACGCTCTTCGCCTCGATCACGGCCATCGCGGCGGCGCTGACCCTGGTGGCCCTCGCCGGGCCGTGGCGGCGCGCCGTGCTCGGGCCGCTGACCGTGATCGCGGCGGTGACCGCGGCCGTGCTGCTCGGCGACCTGCTGACCGGCACGCCCCTGCAGCTCAACAGCCTGATGGGCTACACGGGAGTGGTCGGCGCCCGCTACTACGGCCTGGGGAACATCCCCTTCGCGTTGCTGGCCACGGCCGTGCTGCTCGTGACCACTGCCGTCGCGGACCGGCTCGTGCGGTCGGGCCGCAAGTCCGTCGCGGTGGCCCTGATCGCCGTGCTCGGGGCCTTCGCGATGCTGCTCGACGGCTGGCCCGGCGTGGGCAGCGACTTCGGCGGCGTGATCGCCTTCGTCCCCGGCATCGCGGTCACCGCGATGATCGTCGCGGGCAGGCGGGTGTCGGTGGTCAAGCTGGGCGCGTTCTGCGCGGCGGGCGGCGTGCTGGTGATGACGATCGCCTACCTCGACTACCTGCGTCCCCCGGCCAGCCAGACGCATCTCGGGCGGTTCGCCGGTCAGGTCGCCGACGGCACGTTCCTGCCGGTGATCTCCCGCAAGCTCGGGGCGATGCTCGCCACGTTGCTCAGCCCCAACCTGATGCCGGTGGTGATCGCCGCCTTCGCGTTCCTCGTCTTCGCGCTGCTGCGGCCCGGCACGGCCAGCGCCGGGGTGCTGCCGGTCGCGTTCGAGCGGGCGCCCACGCTCAAGGCGGGCCTGCTCGGCGCGCTCGTGAGCGGGGTGGTCGGCATGCTCGTCAACGACTCCGGTGCCGCCGTGCTGTCCATGGCCCTGGCCCTCGCCGTGCCACTGGTGCTCAGCGCGGGGATCCGCGCCCTGCAGTACGGCGAGCCCGCCCCGGCCGCCACCGCGCCGATCCCCCCGGCGGGTCTGGCGGGCTGAGCCCCGGTGGCCGGGGCGCGGTCAGGAGTCGGCGGGCCAGGCGCCGGCGAGCAGGTCGCGGGTGTCGCGCAGCAGCTGCGGCAGCACCCTGGTGTGCCCGACCACCGGCATGAAGTTGGTGTCGCCGCCCCACCGGGGCACGACGTGCTGGTGGAGGTGGGCGGCGATGCCCGCGCCCGCCACGCCGCCGAGGTTCATGCCGACGTTGAAGCCCTGCGCCCCGCTCGCCTTGCGCAGCGCCTGCGTGGCGCGCTTGGTGAACTCGGCGAGCTCGGCGGTCTCGGGCCCGTCGAGGTCGGCGTAGTCGGACACGTGCCGGTACGGGCAGACCATCAGGTGCCCGGAGTTGTACGGGTAGAGGTTGAGCACGGCGAACACGGCCGATCCCCGGGCCACGATCAGCCCGTCCTCGTCGGAGAGCTTGGGGATCTCGCAGAACGGGCAGCCGTCGTCCGCGCCGGAGCCCGTGGGCTTGTTCTCGCCCTTGATGTAGGCCATCCGGTGCGGAGTCCACAGGCGCTGGAAGTTGTCCGGAACCCCGGCGCCGGCCTGCTCGATCGGCTCTGAATCCACGGTCGTCGCTTCCCTCCGGTCCGTCCCCTGCGCCCCAGGCCACCGCCGCTGCCGCTGCCTGCCCGTACGACGACCGGCGGCACTGTGCATCCTTAGCACTGTGCAGCAGCATATGACCCGGCGGATCTCCCCCGGCCCGCCGGGTTCACCGTACCGGAGCGCCGTCGGGCGCAGCGGGCGTCCCCACGGAGGGGACGCCCGGGTTCGCCGTACGACGTTCCGTCCAGGTGACGGAGCCGGGGCCGGACGGGCCGGGCCCGCAGGCGTCAGACCTGGACGCGGCGGCGGACCGCCTCGACGATCTCCTCGATCGCCTGGTCGACCGGCACGCCGTTCTTCTGCTCGCCGCTCCGGTAGCGGAAGGAGACCGCGCCGGCCGCGATGTCGTCGTCGCCCGCGAGGAGCATGTACGGCACCTTGGCCTTCTGCGCGTTGCGGATCTTCTTCTGCATGCGGTCGTCGCTCTCGTCGACCTCGATCCGGATGCCCTGCTCGCGCAGCCTCTTGGCGACGTCCTGGAGGTACGGCGCGTGGGCGTCGGCGATCGGGATGCCGACGACCTGCACCGGCGCGAGCCACGCGGGGAAGGCTCCCGCGTAGTGCTCGACCAGCACGCCGAAGAACCGCTCGATCGACCCGAACAGCGCCCGGTGGATCATGACCGGCCGCTTCCGGGTGCCGTCGGCGGCCTGGTATTCCAGGCCGAAGAGCTCGGGCAGGTTGAAGTCGAGCTGGATGGTCGACATCTGCCACGACCGGCCGATGGCGTCCCGGGCCTGCACGGAGATCTTCGGGCCGTAGAAGGCGGCGCCGGCCGGGTCGAGGACCAGCTCCAGCTTCTCGGACTCGGCCACCTCCCGCAGTGTCTCGGTGGCCTGCTCCCACGTCTCGTCGTCGCCGACGGACTTCTCCGGGTTCTTGGTGGACAGCTCCAGGTAGAAGTCCTCCAGGCCGTAGTCGCGCAGCAGGTCGAGCACGAACCGCAGCAGCGACTTCAGCTCGTCGCGCATCTGCTCCTGGGTGCAGTAGATGTGCGCGTCGTCCTGGGTCAGGCCGCGTACGCGGGTCAGGCCGTGCACCACGCCCGACTTCTCGTACCGGTAGACCGTGCCGAACTCGAACAGCCGCAGCGGCAGCTCACGGTAGGACCGCCCGCGCGCCCGGAAGATCAGGTTGTGCATCGGGCAGTTCATCGGCTTGAGGTAGTAACGCGCCCCCTCCAGCTCCATGGGAGGGAACATGCCGTCGGCGTACCAGTCGAGGTGCCCGGAGATCTTGTACAGGTTGTCCTTGGTGATGTGCGGGGTGTTGACGAAGGAGTATCCCGCCTCCTCGTGCCGGCGGCGCGAGTAGTCCTCCATCACCCGGCGGATCACCCCGCCCTTGGGGTGGAAGACCGGCAGCCCCGAGCCCAGCTCGTCGGGGAACGAGAACAGGTCGAGCTCGGCGCCGAGCTTGCGGTGGTCGCGCTTCTCGGCCTCCTCCAGCAGGCGCAGGTACTCGTCCTGCTTCTCGCGGGTCTCCCAGGCGGTGCCGTAGATGCGCTGGAGCTGCGGGTTCTTCTCGCTGCCCCGCCAGTAGGCGCCGCCGGACCGCATGAGCTTGAACGCCGGGATGACCCGGGTGCTGGGCAGGTGCGGCCCGCGGCACAGGTCCTTCCAGCACAGCTCGCCCGACTTGGGGTCGAGGTTGTCGTAGATGGTCAGCTGCCCGCCGCCCACCTCGACGTCCGCGCCGTCGGCCGACTCGGCGGCGCCGCCCTTGAGCCCGATCAGCTCCAGCTTGTACGGCTCGCCGGCCAGCTCCTCGCGGGCCTCGTCGTCGCCGACCGGGCGCCGGCGGAAGGTCTGCCCCTGCTTGACGATCTCGCGCATGCGCTTCTCGACGCGCTTGAGGTCGTCGGGGGTGAACGGCTCGCGGACGTCGAAGTCGTAGTAGAAGCCGTTCTCCACCGGCGGGCCGATGCCCAGCTTCGCCTCGGGGAAGATCTCCTGCACGGCCTGGGCCATGACGTGCGCGGTGGAGTGACGCAGGATCGCCCGCCCGTCCGGGCTGTCGATCGCGACCGGCTCGACGAGGTCGCCCTCGGCCACCTCGGCCGCGAGGTCGCGGAGCTCTCCGTTGATCCGGGCGGCGATCACCGACCGCCCGTCGGCACCGAGCGCCTCCCCGGCCGTCGTGCCCGCCGCCACCACGCGCTCGGCTCCGGCGAGGGTGATGCGTATCTCAAGGGCGGCGGACACGGTAGCTCCTTAGGACAGTGTCGATGTAGCGCGCACGCGGAGAGGCGGCGGCTCCGATGCCTCCGATGCTACCGGTGCCGTCATCCCGATTTCTCGTGCCGGCTCCGGGCGCCGGGGGTGGGCGGGTCGCTCCCGGTACCGAGGGTGCGGCGGGTCGCTTCCGGCGCCGGGGCGGCCGGTGGGCGGCGGCTGGTCCCGTACGCGGCCACGGGCCGGGACCTGCTCGCCATGCACCTGTCACCGTGCCGCCAGTTCCCGGCCAGGCCCGGCGGTGATTACGTGGAGTCGCCGGACTACAGCGATCAGTGACCTCGGTGCGGCTGGAGGATCATGCGCTCCCCACTTCGACGCGCCCCGGGAGTCGGCCTCGACCACGACGGCCGCGGCACCCCATGACACTCCCCGAGGGCAGGAAAGCGCCGGAACGTGCCGGCCGGCCGCCCAGGGCACCGGGTGGCCGGCCACTGCTCGGACACATGAAACCCCTGCTCACCGACCCGCTGGGCCTGCTGGCGGCACTGCCACGCCACGGCGAGGTCGTGGAGCTGCGATTCGGCCGCACGCCGACCTATGTGGTGTGCTCGCCGGAGGCGGCCCAGCGCGTGCTGAGGAACTCCGACCACGCCTTCGACAAAGGCGGGGTGTTCTACGAGAACATGCGGTCGATCGTCGGTGACGGCATGGCCACCTGCCCCCTGGCCCGGCACAAACGACTCCGCCGGCTCGCACAGCCCGCCTTCCACACCGGCCGGATGACCGGCTACGCCCATACCATCCACGCCCAGGTTCAGGCTGTCACCGCGACCTGGCGCCACGGACAGATCCTGGACGTACTGCCGGAGATGCGGTCGCTGGCCACCCGCTCCACCCTCGCGACCATGTTCTGCCGCCGCGATCTCGGCCCCGAAGTCGCCGGGCTGCGGCAGGCCGTCACCGACTTCGTCGACCACCAGACCATCCTGCGGATGATCGCCCCCGGCCTCAACCGCCTGCCCACCGGCCGCAATCGCCGCTATCGCGAGAGCGAGGCCAGGCTGCTGCGCTTCCTGGACGAGGAGATCGCCGCCTACCGCCGGGACGGCGCGGACCACGGCGACCTGATGTCCATGTTCACCACCGCCCTCGACAGCGACCGGCTCAGCGACAAGGAAGTGCGCGACACGGCCATGACCGTGCTCCTCGGCGGGATCACCGCGACCGCCGTCGGCCACGCCTGGGCCCTGCACCAGCTCTCCCAGGACTCCGCGCTGGACGCCGAAGTGGCCCACGAAGCGCAGGCCGTCGCCCGGCTCGACCAGGGGCACACCGCCGCCGACGTGATGGCCCGGCTACCCCTCACCCGAGGCGTCGTCGCCGAGGTCCTGCGAATGCGCTCTCCCAGCTGGATCTTCCCGCGGGTGGCCGTCACCGACACCACCATCGGCTCCCGGCGCATCCCGGCCGGCGCGCAGGTGCTGCTGAGCCCGTACGTGCTGCACCACCGGCCCGACCTGTTCCCCTCCCCGGAGGCCTTCGATCCGTACAGGTGGGACGGACGTGACCCGCATCAGGTCAAGGGCTGGCTGCCCTTCGGGGCAGGAGAGTCGAAATGCATCGGCTACGAACTCGCCTTCATGGACCTGACGTTGTCCCTCGCCGGCATCATCCGGTCCTGGCGCCTGCGACCCTGCCCCGGCTCCGTACGCCCACGGCCACGACTGCACCTGGAGCCGCACGCCCTCACCCTGCGACTGACCGAACGAACACCGCGCTGACCTGCCGTTGAGGAGTCGGCGGTGAGTGAGCCCGGATCACATGGCGAGCGGGTATCCCCGGGTGTCGAGGTCGAGCGCGAGCAGCTCGCGGCGGTCATGGCCGGCGAAGGTCACCTGTGGCCAGTCGGCGAAGCGGCTGCGGGTGGCGGAGGGGACGCAGTGCCCGGGGAGGACGATCCGTTCCAGATGCACCAGCTCCCGCCGCTGCCGCAGCAGTGCGGGGAAGTCGAACCGGTGGGCGTCGTTGACCTTCCACAGGTCGAGGGTGACCAGCCTCGCGACGACCGGAGAGGTGCCCAGGCTCGTGGGATCCACGTCTGTCTCCCACAGGGCGAGGTTGGCGGAGGGCGGGCAGGGAGAGGCCGGCCAGCATGTCCAGCAGGGAGGGCGTGCGCTCGTCGATGCCGTACGCCACGAGCGTGTGCAGCCGGTGCGCCCCGTCCCGGAGCAGCCGCGCCACCTGCCACACGGGGCACTCCAGTGCGCGCAGGCCGGGGTATCGCCCCGCGACCGGCGCTTCGGCGAGGTCGTCGCGCTGGCTCGGCAGGCACAGGTGGCTGAGCCGGTCACCGGCGGAGTAGGAGCTCAGGACCGGGTCGAGCCGGGCGGTGCCGCCCCAGGTGCGGATCCGGAGCGAGCGCAGCCGGCTCATGTGTTCGCCGGCGAGCAGGCTCCGGAGCCGGTGCCGTCCCATGAGATCGATCCGCCAGGGCTCGCGCCGGGGGTCGAAGCCCAGCCGGCCCGGTGTCATGCCCTTGGCGGTGGCCAGCCCGTCGACGAGTGAGACCACATCGTGCCCGTCGACGTACGCGTGGATCGCGGGTCCGTCCGGGATCAGGAGGAGGTGGTCGTCCAGCAGTCCGTAGAAGGACACCGGGGAGTCGATCGCCTCGATCGCCGCCCGCTCGGCGTCCCGTGCCGCCTGATCGTCCTCCCACAGCCGCAGCGCCTGTGCCCTGATGAGCTCGCCCCGGGCGCCGCCGACCTTCGCGGCGAACGCGAACGCGTATCCGGCGTCGTCCGCCGGTGTGCCGAGGACGCTGCGCGCGGCCTCCTGCGTTCGGGGGGAGTATCCGCCGGCGACGTATCGGTCCACGGCCAGCTCGAAGTGCACGGCGGCGACGTCCTCGTCCACGTCGTCGATCAGCACCTCGGCCCTGTTTCCGTGACGCTCGCTGACCCGGGAACCGCGCCGTCGCAACTCCACGCGCGTGCCGCGCGGACCGGCCAGCCACGTGGTCACATCGGGAGGCGTCACGATGAGGATTGTCGCCGATCGCAGAAACGGCCTTTTAACGGGTTGCCGTGCTTTGGCGCTGACGGGCAGGGAGTCGACGACCGCCTCGTTCCCGACGCCGCACGAGCGCCCTGACCCTGGAGCAGAAGTTGCGACACTCCGATCGTTCATCGGTCCGGGAACTCTCGGTCGCGGATGCGAAGGCCGGTCCCTACGGCATCACGACCGGGCCCGACGCCGCGTTGTGGCTCACCCTGGTCCACAGCGGTGAGATCGCCCGCCTGGCCGTCGACGGTGAGCTCAGCCGATATCCCGCGGGTTCCGCCGAGTGCAGGCCGAGCGTCATCACCGCGGGCCCGGACGGGGCACTGTGGTTCACCCGGTCCGCGGACGACCACATCGGCCGGATCACCGTCGACGGAACCCTCACGGCGTTCGCGTTGCCCGATCCCGGCGCCGGCCCCTTCGGCATCTGCGCGGGCCCGGACGGCGCCCTGTGGTTCACCGAGATGAACACCGACCGGATCGGCCGCATCACCACGGACGGACAGATCACCCACTTCGCCCTGCCCGCACAGGGAGCGTTCCCCTCCATGATCACCTCCGGCCCCGGCGACGCCCTGTGGTTCACCCTCAACCAGGCCAACGCCATCGGCCGGCTCGGCCTGGACGGCACCGTGACGCTCCACAGGCTGCCCACCGACGGCGCCGCACCGGTGGGCATCACGCGCGGGGCCGACGACGCGGTGTGGTTCGTGGAGATCGCCGCGGGGCAGATCGGCAGGCTCGGTGCGGACGGCGCGATCCAGGAGTTCCCGCTGCCCGATCGGAGCGCCAGGCCCCACGCCATCACCACGGCGCCCTCCGGAGAGTGCTGGTTCACCGAATGGGGCGCCAACCGCATCGGGTGCGTCACCCCCGCCGGGGTGATCACCCAGTACGACCTGCCCACCCCCTCGTCGGAACCCCACGGCATCGCCGTGGGCCCGGACGGTGCTGTGTGGACCGCCCTGGAAACAGGAGCGGTCGCCTGGCTGGCGCCGTGATGCCGCACTCCCTCCGCACTGCCTGGACGTGCCCGTCCTGAAGCCCGAGGGTCTCGGCCTTGTGCGGCCGGTTGCGGCCTGACGCCTGCTCCCTTCGGTGTAGTGCGTACGGCGAACGGTGCAGGGTCAAGTGACGATCGACGGACGACGCGTTCCCGCTGCGGCCCGGCCTAGCGTTTCTCGTCGAGACGGCCGGAGCTTCCGCAGCCCTTGAGTCCGCCGGTCCGCGCGGCTACGGAAAGCCGGACATGTCGTCGCCGCGGGTCTCACGTACGCCGCCGCGATGCGCTGGCGCGAGCGGCTGCGCGAAATCGACAGCCGTGCGCGCGTGGCCGAGGAACGGCTACGCGTCTCGCACGAGGTTCACGACGTCATCGCCCACACGCTGGCCGTCGTCGGCGTTCAGCTCAATGTCGCCGCCGACGCTCTGGAAGAGGACCCGGCCGCGGCGGCCGCCGCGTTGCGCCTGGCGAAGAACGTCAGGAACCGGGCGATGGCCGACCTCGGCTCCCTCATCACGGTCCTGCGCGACGACCCCGCCGACACCGCACCCCAGGCGGATCTGGCCTCCTTGGACGCTCTCATCGCCGACACCCGCGCCGCCGGGCTTGAGGTGACCCTCGACGAGCACGGCGACCGCGCGGTCGTCCCCGCCATCACCGCCATCGCCGTTCGCCGTGTCGTGCAGGAGTCCCTCGCCAACACGCTCAAGCACGCGGGGGCGAGCAAGGCCGAGGTGACGATCGACTACCGGCCTCACTCGGTCACCGTCGAGATCACCGACAACGGCGGCAGTACTCCAGGCGGCGCCGACGTCACTGAGGGCCATGGCCTGACCGGCATGCGCGAGCGGGTGAGCGCACTCGGGGGCACGCTCACCGCAGGGCCGGTCCCCGGCGGCTTCGCCGTGCGGGCCGACATCCCTGTGGCAGGCTCGACAGCGTGACGATCAAGGTGCTTCTCGCGGACGACCAGGCACTCGTACGGGCCGGTTTCCGCAGCCTGCTGGCCCGAGCCCGGGACATCACGGTCGTCGGCGAAGCCCAGGACGGCGACGAAGCCGTACGGCTGGCCGCGAGCACCCGCCCCGACGTGATCCTCATGGACATCCGCATGCCGGGCACCGATGGGATCACCGCCACGCGCCGCATCGTCACCGACCCGGCCGCTCCGGGCTGTCGCGTCGTCATCCTCACCACGTTCGACACCGACGAACACGTCTTCGCCGCCCTGCGCGCGGGAGCCAGCGGCTTCCTCACCAAAGAGGTCGAACCCGCCGAACTCCGCCGGGCGGTCGCCGCCGTCGCCGACGGAGACGCGCTCCTGTCTCCAGGGGTGACGCGCCGCGTCATCGAGCAGTTCGCCCACCGGCAGGACCTCACGCCCGGCATCGGGAAGCGGCTGGCCGTCCTCACCGCCCGGGAGCTGGAGACGGTCAGGCTCGTGGCGCTCGGACTCTCCAACAACGAGATCGCCGAGCGCCTCGTCATCAGTCCGCTCACCGCCAAGACCCACATCACCCGGGCCATCGCCAAGCTGAACGTGCGCGACAGGGTCCAGCTGGTCATCCTGGCCTACGAGAGCGGCCTGATCCGGCCCGGCACGTGACATCGGGATCAGTCGGATCCGGGATCCCGGAGGCTGTGGAGGTCGCTCTCGTCAGCCTTCGGTGGCGGAGGGTGGTTCCTTCATCCAGGTCGGGACGTCCTGGCCGGTGACCACGCGGAACTCGTCGGCCACAGCGGCGGCATCTCCCGCATAGGCGAGACGGAGCAGATCGGAGGCCGAGCCGATGATGTCCTGGGCGACGTACTCGGGCAGTTCCCGCGACGTCAGTAACGCCGCGGCAAGCGGTGTGACGGCGGCACGGAACCGGGAGTTCTCGATCAGCACATACCCCCAAGCCGTAAGACTTCTCAGGGCTTCGGGCAGGTGAGCGTCGCGGTTGAGCGCGGCCAGCTCGCCGTAGAGGCGGACGGCCTCCTCGCTGACCGGGACCGCCTCGACCCCCCGCCCGACCTGCGCCAGCAAGGCAGCGTGGTTGTTCAACGAGGAGGCCAGGTCGGGCAGATAGGCCTCCCGGTTGAGGGCAGCCAGCTCCGCGAAAAGGCGGACGGCCTCCTGATTGACCGGGACCGCCTCGGCCCGCCGCCCGACCTCCGCCAGCCGCAGAGCATTGCTCTGCAACGAGCCGGCCAGGTCGGGCAGATAGGCCTCCCGGTTGAGGGCAGCCAGCTCCGCGAAAAGGCGGACGGCCTCCTCACTGACCGGGACCGCCTCGGCCCCCCGCCCGACCCGCCCCAGCAAGGCAGCCTGGTTGGTCAACGAGGCGGCCAGGCCGGGCAGATAGGCGTCCCGGTTGAGCGCGGCCAGTTCGCCGTAGAGGCGGACGGCCTCCTCGCTGACCGGGACCGCCTCGGCCCCCCGCCCGACCCGCCCCAGCAAGGCAGCGTGGTTGGTCAGCGAGCCGGCCAGGTCGGGCAGATAGGCGTCCCGGTTGAGCGCGGCCAGTTCGCCGTAGAGGCGGACGGCCTCCTCGCTGACCGGGACCGCCTCGGCCCGCCGCCCGACGTCCGCCAACCGCAGAGCGTAATTGTTCAACGAGACGGCCAGGCCGGGCAGGTGGGCCTCCCGGTTGAGCTGAGCCAGCTCACCGAAGAGGCGGACGGCCTCCTCACCGATCGGGACCGCCTCGCCCCGCCGCCCGACCTCCCCCAGCAAGACAGCCTGGTTGCTCAGCGAGCCGGCCACGTTGGGCAGATAGGCCTCCCGGTTGAGCTGAGCCAGCTCACCGAAGAGGCGGACGGCCTCCTCGCTGACCGGGACCGCCTCGGCCCGCCGCCCGACCTCCGTCAACCGCAGAGCGTAATTGTTCAACGAGACGGCCAGGTCGGGCAGGTAGGCGTCCGGGTTCAGCGCGGCCAGTTCGCGGCGCAGGCGGACGGCCTCCTCACTGACCGGGACCGCCTCGCCCCACTGTCCGACCTCCGTCAGCCGGTTCGCATGGTTGTTCAACGAGTCGGCCAGTAGGGGCAGGTAGGCGTCCGGGTTCAGCGCGGCGAGCCGGCGCCAGAGTCCGACGGCCTGGTGGCCTTCGGCCAGCGCGCGTGTGTGCAGCTCCGCGTAGGACAGGCGGATGGCCAAGGCTTCGTGGAGGCGGGCACGGGTGGCCGGGTCGGTGGCGGCGGCCAGCCGGTTCTCGGCCAGGCGGGAGGCGACCGCGGCGGCCCCGATGTCGAGATCGATATGCCGCTGGGTGGGCAGCCTCGCCGCGATGGCCGCCAGCAGCCGGGCATCGATGTCGTCCAGGTCGGCCAGCCTGGTCAAAGCGGCGCCACCGGCGTGCACAGCCAGGTCAGGGGCGGCGGCCAGCAGCGGATACAACTGCTGCCGGGCCAGGTGGGGCCATCGGTGAGCGGCCTCGATCAGCGTGGTCACCGCATGCCGCGCCCACGTCGGCATGCTCCCGCCCTCAGCCGGCCCGTCACCGGCGCCGGCGGGCGGGGCCAGCAGCCGGGCGGGCGCCGCCTCCGCCCACGGATCGGCGGGAAAGTCGCAGGAATGGCCGGGGGTGGACAAGGCGATGAAGTCCTCGCCCAGACGGTCGGGGTACAACGGCTCCAGCACCGTGATGCTCGGGTGAGGAGCCGATACCGCTTCCGGTGAGGCCGGCCCCGCGGCGGGAGCTGTTGCGGGTGGGTAGCACACCGCGTGGTCCTTGAGGAGTTGCCCGGTCGCCTGGGTGGACTCGATGTCGGCGCGTGCCAGGGCGGCTTTGCCGTCGTCGTAGCCGAGCGGGCCGGTCAGCGTCGCGGTGTAGACGATCTGCCCCATCGCCTCCGGCGAGGTCGCCAGGGGTCTGTCCCGGCGGGGGGAGGCCATCGCCTCCCAGTGATCCCGCTCACGCGCCAGCAGGAACTGCGACACCCGCACCGGATCGGCGGGCGGTTGCTGGCCACGCTCGGCCGCCAGCACCGCGGCCAACGCGGCCATGTGCACGGTCAGCACCAGCCGATAGGCCTCATGCCGCTCCAGCGCGGACGGCACCGCCACCGAGCCGGCTCCGGGCACCTGCAGAAGTTCGGCGAACCGGTCACGGGCCGCGGCGAAAAGCCCCGCACGGCTGATCCCGGTCTCCTGCTCCAGCGGCTCCAGCTCCCGTCGGCCGGGCATCAGGCCAAGATCGCGGTGCATCCGCCCCCTCAGGCTGTCCCACCAGGTGCCGGCCGGGCGGGCCAGCAGCAGCACCCGCACCGGCAGCCGCCCGGGCAGATGCGCGTCACGCAACAGGGTGAGCAGGTCGGCGGTGTCCCACCGCTCGGCGTAGTCCACCACCACCAGCACCCCGGCCGCCTCTTCGAAGGTGGGAACCTCGAACTCTGATGCGGTGGATCGATCACGCCGGTGATGGGCCGCCAGCACCACCCACCCCCGCTGCCGCCACAGGCCCGCCACGTGTCCGGCCAGCCGGGTCTTGCCCTGACCACCCGGCCCATGGATCAGATGCACCGCCACGTTCTGCCCGGTGGCCGTATCCCGCCAGCTCGTCAGCTCTTCCAGCAGATCGTGGCGGCCGGTGAAGGCGACGAGCGCGTGCGAGGCACGCAGCAGCTCACTGGGCTGCGCCCGCGCCTCCCCCGCAGCCGGAGGCGACGCCGGTGCGGGCCACGGCGCCCACCGGTACGGCTCCTCGCCCCCGTACACGATCAGGTCCCCGGCCGCCTGGTAGATCCGGGCCAGCCCCGAACCCTCCGCATGCTGGACCACTTTGCGTGACCCACGCGACGGCCTCACCGCTCGTCGACGTCTCGGCCGGCCTGATCCACCTGGCCGTCCTCGGCGGCCTCGGCCCGCTGCCACACCGACCGTGCTTCACCGCCGGCCACGCCACCCGCCGCAGCGTGGTCGTCGCCTCCGACCCGCCGCGCCGGACCGGCGGTGATGTCACGGCCGGCCTGAGAAACGCGGCCACGGCCGGTGGCCCTGGCCCGCTGCCGCACACCACCGCCGCCGCCGCTTCCCCGCTCGGCGACCAGCCCGTACACCGCCACCCCCAGCCCGGCCAGGCCGACGAACAACCCGACCACGCTGGCCAGCTTGTCCGCCTTGTCCAGCCCCACCCGGGACAGGTAGACGCCCAGCCCGGCCAGGGCCGCCACCGCGACCCCGGCCCCGCCCCATACCGGCACCGCTCCGCGCATACCGGCATCATCGACCACCCATCAGGATCACGTCAGGTGATTGCCCGACACACAGGCCGGCGTCCCGGTTCAGGAGGCGGGCCAGGTCCAGTCGCGGATCTCGGCGGGGTCCTCGCCGTACTCGCGGGTGTGGGCGCGGGCGCGCAACCGGGCGTCGGCCATGCGCTGGCGCAGGTGGGCGGCCGTGCTGCCCAGGCCGGGCACCCGGTCGATCACGTCCATCACCAGGTGGTAGCGGTCGATGTCGTTGAGCATCGCCATGTCGAACGGCGTGGTGGTGGTGCCCTCCTCCTTGTATCCGCGCACGTGCAGGTTCTCGTGTCCCGTACGCCGGTAGGTCAGGCGGTGGATCAGCCATGGGTAGCCGTGGAAGTTGAAGATGATCGGCCGGTCGGTGGTGAACAGCGCGTCGAACTCCACGTCGCGCAGCCCGTGCGGGTGCTCGGAGGCCGGCTGCAGCCGCATGAGGTCGACCACGTTGACCACCCGCACCTTCAGTTCGGGCAGGTGCTCGCGCAGCATCGCCGCGGCGGCGAGGGTCTCCAGGGTCGGCACGTCGCCGGCGCAGGCCAGCACCACGTCGGGATGGGCGCCCTCGTCGGTGGAGGCCCACTCCAGGATCCCCAGCCCGCGGGCGCAGTGGACGGCCGCCTCGTCCATGCTCATCAGGTCGAGCACGGGCTGCTTGCCGGCGACGACGACGTTGACGTAGTCGCGGGAGCGCAGGCAGTGGTCGGCGGTCGACAGCAGCGTGTTGGCGTCCGGCGGCAGGTACACCCGCACCACCTCGGCCTTCTTGTTGACCACCACGTCGAGGAACCCGGGGTCCTGGTGGCTGAAGCCGTTGTGGTCCTGCCGCCACACGTGCGAGGACAGCAGGTAGTTCAGCGAGGCCACCGGCCTGCGCCAGGGGATCTTGCGGGACGACTCCAGCCACTTGGCGTGCTGGTTGAACATCGCGTCGACGATGTGGATGAACGCCTCGTAGCAGTTGAACAGCCCGTGGCGGCCGGTCAGCAGGTAGCCCTCCAGCCAGCCCTGGCACTGGTGCTCGCTGAGCACCTCCATCACGCGGCCGGCCGGGCCGAGGTTCTCGTCCGTCGGCAGCAGGGCCGCCTCCCACTCCTTGCCGGTGGCCTCGAACACCGCCGACAGCCGGTTGGACGCGGTCTCGTCCGGGCCGAGGAGCCGGAAGTTCTCCGGGTTGGCGGCGATCACGTCCCGCAGGAACCCGCCCAGCACGCGGGTCGGCTCGCTGGAGGCGGTGGCCGGGCTCTTGACCTCCACGGCGTAGTCGCGGAAGTCGGGCAGCACGAGGGGGCGCAGCAGCTCACCGCCGTTGGCGTGCGGGTTCGCGCTCATCCGCAGCGGCCCGTCCGGCACCGTGGCCGTGACGGCCTCGACCGGCCGGCCGTCGGCGTCGAACAGCTCCCCGGGCCGGTAGGAGAGCATCCACTCCCGCAGCGCCTCCAGGCGGTCGGGGCGGTCGCGCACATCGGTCAGCGGCACCTGGTGGGCGCGCCAGGTGCCCTCCACCGGCAGCCCGTCCACCTCCCGGGGGCCGGTCCAGCCCTTGGGCGTACGCAGCACGATCATCGGCAGCGGGCCGCCGTCGGCCATCTCGTCGAACACCGTGTCCAGGGTCCGCGCCATCAGCTCGTGCATCTCGGCCGGCTCGTCGCCGGAGACGACGTGGGGGCGGTAGCCGTACCCCTCGAACAGCTTGAGCAGCTCGGGCTCGGGGATACGGGCCAGCACGGTGGGGTTGGCGATCTTGTAGCCGTTGAGGTGCAGGATCGGCAGCACCACCCCGTCGCCGGCCCGGTTGAGGAACTTGTTGGAGTGCCAGGCGGTGGCCAGCGGGCCGGTCTCGGCCTCGCCGTCCCCGACGACGCACGCCACCACCAGGCGGGGGTTGTCGAAGGCCGCGCCGTACGCGTGGGACAGGGCGTAGCCGAGTTCGCCGCCCTCGTGGATGGAGCCGGGAGTCTCAGGGGCCACGTGGCTGGGGATGCCGCCGGGGAAGGAGAACTGGCGGAACAGCCGGCGCATGCCGGTCGCGTCGCGGGTGACGTGGGGATAGCGCTCGGTGTAGGTGCCCTCCAGCCAGGCGTGGGCCACCGCGGCCGGGCCGCCGTGCCCGGGACCGGCGATGTAGATCATCTCTTGGTCGCGTTCCCGGATGACCCGGTTCAGGTGGGCGAAGCAGAAGTTGAGCCCGGGGGTGGTGCCCCAGTGGCCCAGCAGCCGCGGCTTGACGTGCTCGGCGATCAGCGGCTCGGTCAGCAGCGGGTTGTCCATCAGGTAGATCTGCCCGACGGACAGGTAGTTCGCGGCCCGCCAATAGGCGTCGATGCGCTCCATTTCGTCCATGCCCTGAGACTTTCCTGACGGGAACGATCGAACCAGGGTCTTTGGCCCACAAAGATTGTGCCGACCGACCGGTAGTCTTGGCGCATGTCCGGCACGCGATGGCTCGACGATGAGGAGCAGCGCACCTGGCGCGCTTACATCAGGACGAGCCAGCTCCTCCAGGACGCCCTAGAACGGCAGTTGCAGCGTGACTCGGGCATCCCGCACACCTATTACATGATCCTCGTGGTGCTCTCCGAGTCGCCGGGCCGGACCATGACGATGAGCGAGTTGTCCTCCATTCTCCGATACTCCGTCAGCCGCCTCTCCCACGCCGTCTCGCGGCTGGAGGAGAAGGGCTGGGTGCGGCGGGTCAAGCGGCCCGAGGACCGGCGCACGACCGTCGCCGAGCTCACCGACGAGGGCTTCGCGGCGCTCGTGCAGGCCGCGCCGGGCCACGTGGAGGAGGTCCGCCGCGTGCTGTTCGACCCCCTCACCCCGGCCCAGGTGCGGAGGTTCCGGGAGGTCCTCACCACGATCCTCACGGCTTTTGAATCCCAGGAACCGCCGGGCGAGGACGAGCGGCCCCGCCAGCTCGACCCCGCGGCTCCATGACGGCCTCCTGAGATCCAGTCCGCCGGCATCTTGCAGCCGCGCGGGTCTGACCGCTTTCGCGGCGGGTCACGGCGGCAGGCCGAGCGGGACCGGTCAGGCCCGGGGGTTGCGGCGGGCGATGGAGGCGTTGAGCGCGGTGGCGAAGAGCGTCCACCCCGTGTACGGCAGCAGCAGGAGCCCCGCCGCGCGGTCCTGGCGCAGGAAGCGGCGGGTCAGCAGGACGTTCGACGCGTTGAGCGCGACCAGTTCGGCGAGCGCGAGGCGCGGGTTGCGGGCCTTGAAGAACAGCGGCGGCCAGGCCGCGTTCAGCGCCAGGTTCGCCGCGAGCGCCCGGCGCAGGGCCGGCCGGGAGCGCTCGTCCCCCACGGAGAGCGCGCGGGCGGACGCGTAGGCGATCGTCGCGTACAGCGGCGTCCACACCAGTCCGTACGCCTGCCTCGGCGGCTGCCAGGAGGGCTTGCGCAGCCGGTGGTACCAGGAGGAACGGGGGTCGGTGCCGAGGCCGCCGGCCACGGCGGCGGCGGTCACGGCGAGGGCGGTGCCGGTCAGCGTCTTCTTCGAGGTGCGTCCCATAAGGAGCCTTTCTTCCCTTCCAGCCAGCCGTATGCACCGGTCCCCGCATGCCCCCGTCAGGCGGGGACGTGGTTGCGCAGGCGCAGCGCGTCCGGGTAGGGCGACAGGTAGGTCTGCTCCTGGACCTGGCCGGCTCCGGCGCCCTTCGCGTGGTGGCGCAGCAGGGCCAGCGGCACGGCGAGGGCGACCCGGTGCGCCCGGTACGCCTCGATGACCTCGGTGAGGTCGGCCCGGCGGACCGGGTCGAGGTCACCGCTGATCCGGCCGAGGAAGTGGTGCAGCACGTTGACGTGGCGCCCGATCGTGGCCCTGACCAGGAGGGCGGTGCGGAAGGCCCAGCCGTACTCGCGGGCCAGCGTCTCCCGGGGCAGGTCGCCCGCGGCGGCCACGAGCCGCCCGATCACGCGGTACGCCGCGGGCGAGTGGGCGAGGATCTGCATCTTGTGCCGGGCGTGGAAGCCGACCAGGTCGCGGGGGCGCCAGTCGCCGGACAGCAGCGCCCGCAGCCGGGCCGCGGCGAAGATCCGTTCGACGAACGCCTCCCGCAGCACGGCGTCGTGCAGCCGGCCCTCGTCCTCGACGACCAGAGACGGGTGGGCGCCGGTGATCGCGGAGGCGAAGAGGCCGGGACCGCGGCGCCCGGGGGCGCCGGGGGCGGACCCGCCGTACACGGGGACGCCGTGGAGCCCGCAGCTCGGGCTCTTCGACTTGAAGACGTAGCCGTCGACGGCGCCGATCTCCGCCGCCCGCTCGGCGGCGAGGCCGGCCATCTCGGCGGTCAGGTCCCGGCGCGTCCGCCGGGTCATCAGCCGGGGCCCGTCCGTGCCGCGCTCCAGCCGGAGCGTCTCGCGGGGCGCGCCGAGGCCGATCTCCATCTCGGGGCAGATCGGCACCCAGTCCACGTACTCGTCCAGCTCGCCGGCGAGGAACCGGTCGCGGCTGTGGCCGCCGTTGAACCGCACGGGAGCGCCCAGCAGGCAGCTCGACACCGCCACCCTCGGCCTGACCTGCGTCGCCGCGCTCTCCAGTGTGCTCTCCACCGCGGCCTCCGTCGTGCTCTCCGTCGTGCTCTCCGTCGTGTTCACGCCGCCTCCAGCAGTGCGGACAGCCGGTGCAGACCCCGGGCCGTGCGAGCCTTGACGGTGCCGAGCGGGACCCGCAGGTGCTCGGCGATCTCGCGCTGGGTCAGGTCGCCGTAGTACGCCAGCTCGATCGCCTGGCGCTGCACCTGCGGCAGCGCGGCCAGCGCCCGGAGCACCCGGTCGCGGTCGGCGAGTTCGTCGCCGTCCTGCCGCCCGTCGTGTCCCGCCGGGTCGGGGACCGCCTCCAGCGGCACCGTCGTCGGCGTGCGCGCCCGCAGGTGGTCGACGGCGCGGTTGTGGGCGATCCCGAACAGCCAGGCCGGCAGGCTCCGGCCCGGGTCGAAGCGGTGCCGGAACCGCCAGACCTCCGTGAAGACGACCTGGAGGACGTCTTCCACATCCTGCGGCGGCACAAGTTTGCGCAGGTAGGAGCGCACGGCCGGGGAGTGCTCTCGGTAGCACTCTCCCAGGGCGCCCGTGTCACCCGCGGCGAGGCGGAACTCCAGCGTCGTCTCCATGGTCCCCCCATGCCCCAAGAACTTATTCAAAACCTATTCATAGCCCCCCGCGCGTCGTCATGGCAACAAAATCGACCGAGCCCCAGGTCAAGAGTGCGCCAAAGAGGGCGAATTACCGCAGAGTGGTCATTACCGCCGAGATGGCGTCACGAAACGTAGTCACCCGAACGACTTCCGTAGGCATGCCCTCGCCCCACCCCGGGCCACCGGCGATGACCCGGCACGCGGGGCGGAGCCCCGGCAGGCCGCCGAGCGGGGCCGGCTCACCGGTCGCGGGGGTCTGCGACCAGACGAACACCGCCGCCGGGCCGACCCGGCGCATGGCGTCCGCCAGCGCGGAGTACGGCGTGCGGGCCCCCAGCACCCGGGTCTCCACCGCGAGGCCGGCGAGCGCGGCGGCGAGCGCCTGGATCGCCAGGGTGTGCTGCTCCTCCTCGGCGGCGGCCAGCAGGACCGGCCGGGGGTGGACGGGCGCGGGCGCGTGCGCGGAGAAGCGCACCAGGGCGGCCTGGAGCCTGTTGGAGAACAGGTGCTCGATGTCGATCCCGGCTCCGGTCTCCCACTGCCGGCGGCTGATCGCCGCGAACACCGGCAGCGCGAGCCGCTCCCACGTCCACAGCACGCCGTGCGCGGCCAGCGCCGCGTCCAGGGCCACGCTCACGGCCGGGGCGTCCATCGCCGCCACGGCGCGGGCCAGCATGGCCGCGGACAGCAGGCCGGGTTCCGCGGCCGGCGATTCGGCCTCACGCGCGGCCTCGGGCGGCGCGGAGGGGCCCGCGAGGCGGCCCGCGTCGCGGCGCGCCGGGCGCCCCGATGCCGCGGCCGCCCCTCCTGGCGGGGGCGCCGCCTGCTCACCGGCCCCCGGCTCCCCGGTGCTCCGCTCCCCCGCCGCGGGCGGGCGCTGCCGCAGCGCCAGCCTGGCGGCGTCGGCCGGCGGCATCCCCGACCGGACCAGCCTGTTCATCTCCTGGAGGCGGCGCAGGTCCGCCTCGTCGTAGCGACGGTGTCCGCCGGGGCTGCGCCTGCTCGGGCCGATGCCGTATCTGAGGTTCCAGGTGCGCAGCGTGGACGCGGGCACGCCGAGCCGGCGGGCGACGGCTCCGATGCCGTACCCCGGCTCCTCCTCGGAGACGGCGTCGCCGCCCGTCTCCGGCTGCCCCTCCCGCCTCACCCGCTCACCCCGTGTCCGTCCGCTGCTTCCGAGTGCTTCCAGCCGCTGCTTCCGGCCCGCGCTTCCGCTTACGGCCGCCGTTTCCCGCGGCCCGTCGTGGCTCGGGCCCCTGCCGTCCCGCCGCTCCCGTCCTCCGGCCACCACGTCGTTCCGGCCGCCCCTCGCCTTGTTTCGGCCGGGAGGCCCCGTACGGATGCAACCGCGCGGATGCAACCGCCGGAGCGGGAGGGCGCGAAAACTCTACTGACGGCGCCGCCGATCACGGAACCGGCCGCCGATCACCGAAGCGTCCGCCGATCACCGACCGAAGGAGCACCGCGCATGACGACGACCCGCAGGACCGTCTGGTGACCGCGGGCGGGCCGGTCGTGGTCGTCGGCGCGGGCCTCGGCGGCCTGGCCGCCGCCATGCGCCTCGCCGGAGCCGGCCGTGAGGTGACGGTGGTCGAGGCCTCCGACGCACCGGGCGGCTGCTGCGGCACGGCCGCCCTGGGCGAGCACCGCGTCGACACCGGCCCCTCCGTGCTGACCATGCCGGGGGTGCTGGCCGACGCCTTCGCCGCGGCCGGGCAGGACATGGAGCGCTGGCTGCCGCTGCGCCGGCTCGACCCGTACTACCGGCTGACCTTCCACGACGGGTCGCGACTCGACGTGGTCGCGGGCGCGGACGCCATGGAGGACCAGGTGCGGGAGCTGTGCGGGCCCGCGGAGGCCGCCCGTTACCGCCGGTTCCGCCGGCTGCTCGGAGAGATGTTCGAGGCCGAGTGGGACGCGTTCATCGACCGGGACATGACCCGGCTGCGCGCGCTGGCCCGGCCGTACGCGCTGGCCCGGCTGACCGCGCTCGGCGGCTTCCGCCGGCTGGACCGCCTCGTGCGGAGCCACCTCACCGACGAGCGGCTGATCAGGGCGCACACGTTCCAGTCGCTGTACGTCGGCAGGTCGCCGCAGCGCGCGCTCGGCGTGTACGCGGTGATCGCCCACATGGACACCGTCGGCGGGGTCTACTTCCCCCGCGAGGGTGGCATGCACGCCGTCCCCCGGGCCATGGCCGCCGCCGCGGAGAAGGCCGGGGCGGTCCTCCGGTACGGCGTGCGGGCCACCCGGATCGAGACCGACGGCGCCGGGGTGACGGCCGTACGGCTCGACACGGGCGAGCGGCTCGCGGCCCGGCACGCGGTGGTGGCCTGCGACCTCGTCCGGGCCCACGGCGCCGGCGGCGACGGCCTGCTGCCGGAGGAGGCGGCCGACTGGCGGCTGCGCCGTCCCCGGTTCTCCCCTTCGTGCCTGGTGGCGCACTTCGCCCTCGACCGGCGGCCGGACGGCCAGGCCCACCACACCCTGCACTTCGGGCGGGAATGGCGGGCGACGTTCGGGGCGCTGGAGGCCGGTCGCCCGCAGCCGGACCCGAGCCTGCTGGTGACCTGTCCACAGAACCACGGGCCACAAGACCACCACGGACCACACGACCACGGGCCCGGCGACCTCGGGCCCGGTGAGGCGGGCCCCGCCGTGCTGAGCGTGCTGGAGCCCACCGCGAACCTGGAGGGCGGCGCGGACTGGGCCGCCCTCACCCCACGTCTCGTGGACCGCATGCTCGACCGGCTCTCCGGCCTCGGGTACGGCGACCTGTCCGCGACACCCCGGCTCGTGTTCGATCCCCCCGCCTGGCGGCGGCGTGGCCACTCCGCGGGCACGCCGTTCGCCCTCGACGCCCGTTTCACCCAGACGGCCTGGTTCCGGCCGTCCGGCGCGGCCCGGCGGGTCCCCGGCCTCCACTTCGCGGGCATGTACACGGCCCCCGGCGTCGGAGTGCCGCCCGTGCTGATCTCCGGCCGCCTGGCCGCCGAACGCATCCTGGAGAGCACTCCATGAGAACGTCGTCCCCTCCGTCGTCCGCCACGCTGACGGCGGCCTATGAGCGGTGCCGCAGGCTGCACGCCCGCTACGGCCGCTCCTACTACCTGGCCACCCGGCTGCTGCCCTCCTGGAAACGGCCGCACGTCCACGCGTTGTACGGCTTCGCCCGCTACGCCGACGAGATCGTCGACTCCTTCGGGATGAGCGGCGACCGGTCCCAGGCGCTGGAGCGGCTGGCCTCCCGGCTGACCGCCGCGCTGGGCGGGGAGCCGGTCCGCGACCCGGTGCTGCCCGCCTTCGCGCACACGGTCAGGGCCTTCGGGATCGACCACGCCGACGTGAGGGCGTTCCTGGCGTCCATGCGGGCCGACCTGACCGTGGGCAGGTACGCGACGTACGACGACCTGCTGGGTTACATGGAGGGCTCGGCGGCGGCCATCGGGACGATGATGCTGCCCGTGCTGGAGCCCCTGCCCGGGGAGGACGAGCGGGCCCGCGAGCCCGCGCGGCAGCTCGGACTGGGATTCCAGCTCACCAACTTCATCCGCGACGTGCGCGAGGACCTCGCGCGGGGCCGGATCTACCTGCCGCTGGCCGACCTCGACAAGTTCGGCGTGACCCCGGCCGACCTCGCCGCGCCGCACGCCACCCCGGCCGTACGCGACCTCGTGGCCCTGAACTGCGAACGCGCCCGTGACCACTACCGCCGGGCGTGGGAGGGGATCGCGCTGCTCGCGCCGTCGTCGCGGCCCTGCATCCGCGCGGCGTACGAGCTGTACGGCGGGATCCTGGACGAGATCACGGCGGCCGGTCACGACGTGCTGGCGAGGCGGGCCACGGTGCCACGCGGGCGCAGGCTCGCGATCTTCACCCGGAACCTGCTCGCGGCCCGCGCCGCCGCGCAGGCCGAGCGCCGGGTGGGGGTGGCCTGACATGCGGGACGTGCCGAACGCCTCGCCGGTCGTGGTGGACGCCATGGGCGGAGACCACGGGCCCGCCGAGATCGTCCGGGGGGCGGTCCAGGCCCGGCGGGAGCACGGCGTGCCGGTCGTCCTCACCGGCCGGGCGGGCGTCGTGCGCGCGGAACTGGCCCGGCTCGGGGCGGTGGGCGAGATCGACGTGGCGCACGCCGACGACGTCGTCCCGATGACCGAGCGCGGCGCGGGGGCGGTCCGCATGGCCCACTCCAGCCTGGCCGTCGGGCTCGGCCTCGTCCGGGACGGAGCCGGCGCGGCCTTCGTGTCGGCCGGTTCCACGGGAGCCGTCGCCGCCTGCGCGACCGACCGGCTGGGCCCCGCGCCCGCCGTACTGCGCCCCGCGCTGGCCGTGGCGCTGCCGACGACGGCGGGCGGGGCCACCGTGCTGATCGACGCCGGCGCCACCGTGGACCCCACTCCCGAGATGCTCGCCCAGTTCGCCCTGCTCGGAGCGTCGTACGCGCAGCTCGTGCTGGGCGTGGCGGAGCCCCGCGTGGGGCTGCTGTCGATCGGCGCCGAGCCCGGCAAGGGGAACCGGCTGACCCGCCGGGCCGAGACCCTGCTGCGCGACCTGCCGCTGCGCTTCCACGGCCCGGTCGAGGGCGGCGACGTGCTCACCGGGGTGGCCGACGTGATCGTGACCGACGGCTTCACCGGCAACGTCGTGCTGAAGAACGTCGAGGGCACCGTCCGGGCCACGCTCGCCCTGCTGGCCACAGAGGTCGGCGCGGGGGTCGGCACTGTGGACGGCGCGGGGCTCGGCGCCCAGGACGCGGCCGGTCCCGAGGCGCTGCGGCGGGTGGCCGGCCGCTACGACCCTGAGACGCACGGCGGCGCGGCGCTGCTCGGCCTGACCGGCACCGTCGTGGTGGCCCACGGCTCCTCACGGGCCTCGACCATCGCGCGGGCCTGCGTCGTGGCCCACGATCTGGCCCGGGGCGAGGTCGTGGCCCGCCTCGGCGATCGTCTCGCCGTCCGCCCCGCCCGTTGAGACAGCGGTGAGACGGGGTGAGACGTTCGTGACCCCTGATGACATGGGGGTGGGACCGTCACGACCCTGGCGCCGCGCCCGGCGGGCGACCGGCGCCCGGGTCGGCCTGGGGGCCGGCGAGGAGGGCGGCGACGGAATCGGCGAGGGGGTCGGCACCGTCCCAGGTGCCCGTGCTCGCGTACGGCACGAACCGGGCGAACAGCTCCTCGGAGTACCAGTCGTGCGCGCGGACGCGCTCGATCACCTCGCGGTGCGCGCGGCCCGCGTAGGCGAACGCGCGTACGGCGGCGGCGTCACGCCACAGGGAGAAGGTCGCCTGCCGCGCCAGCGGCCACTCCCCCAGCCCGACCGAGGCGAGGCAGCCCTCCTGCGCCCGCAGGAGCCGGTCGACGGAGGGGACGGACCGGTAGAACGCCAGGAGCCGCGACGGCCGGATCGACGCCCGGGTGAGCACCGCCACCGGTCCGCCACCCGCCCGCTCCCCCGGAGACCCCGCCGGCGAGGACGCCCTTTCCCGAGCGGCAAGGCGCTCCAGGCCCGAGGGCTCCCGCCCCTGTGTGAGACGTTCCGCGCCCGAAAGCACTGTCTCCTGAGCGAGATGCTCCAGGCGCGGAGGCGCCATGCCCTGGGCGAGATGCTCCAGGCCCGGCGGCGTCATGCCCTGGGCGAGATGCTCCACGCCCGGCGGCGTCATGCCCTGGGCGAGATGCTCCACGCCCGGCGGCGTCATGCCCTGGATCGGGTGCTGCCCGGTCCGAGGGGTGAGGGGCGCAGGGGTGAAGGATGCGGGGGTGAACGGCTCGACGCCGTTCCAGCGGCCGCGCGAGGAGATCGGCGCGAGCCGTACGTGCCAGGTCTCGACGGCCTCGCGCCGCCAGCGCGCCGGGATCGGCGAGCGCTCCAGGAACTCCTCCAGCGCCCGCTCGTCCCGCCACACGGCCAGCAGCGCCCAGCGGCGCAGGTCGGCGCCGAGCGTCGTGGACGGCCCCCGGCCGGTGCCGAGCAGCCGCCAGAACAGCAGTCCGGGGGTCCGGCGCAGCACCGGACGGTCGAAGGCCATGTGGCGCATCGCCCCCCGATCCGCGTACCTGTGGAGGTGGAATGTGACGACGCTCCCGCTGCTCGTCCCCCCGTTCGTTTCCGCGCTGGTTCCCCCGTTCGTCTCCGCGCCGGCTCCCTCGCCGGCTCCCTCGCTCGTTCCGCTGCTCGTCGCGGTCATCGGCGGCTACCTTCTCGGCTCGATCCCGGTTGCGGTGCTGGTCGCCGGGCGGCGCGGCGTCGATCCCCGTGAGGAGGGCGACCGCAACCCCGGCTTCTGGAACGTGCGCGAACGGCTCGGCGCGCGGGCGGCGGCGCCCGTCTTCGCCGGCGACATGGCGAAGGGCGTGGCCGCCGGGCTGCTCGGCCTGGTGGCGGGGGGCGCCCACACGACGACGCTGGGAGTGGTCACCGGCCCGAGCGTCTCCGCCGCGTATCTCGCGGTGGGAGCGGCGATGCTCGGCCACGCGTGGCCGGTGTTCGCCGGGTTCCGCGGCGGGCGGTCGGTGCTGACCTTCGCCGGGGGGATGGCCGTGATCTGCCCGCCCGCGTTCGTGCTCGCGCTCGCCGTCCTGGCGGTGACGCGGCTGGCCACCGGGTCGTTCGCGCTGGGCGCCAGGGCCGGGGTGTTCGCGATCCCGGTGCTGCAACTGGCCTTCTCGCCGATCGGGCACGTCGCCGCCACGGGCGCGCTGATGTGCCTCATCGGTCTCCGCTTCGGGCAGGCGGCGCTGGCCGCCCGCCGCCCCTGACCGGCATGACCTGAGCGGCCTCTCCAGCCGGCGAAGCGTGCGCGCCCTTCGCGACGCGCGCGTCCTGGGGAGCCTTCCCGGGCACCGGAGGCTCCGTGACCTCGGCGGTCGTCGGCGCGGGGGCGATCTGCGTCGCCGGGGCGGTCCGCGTGGCGGGGGCGGTCCGCGGCGCTGCGGCGGTCCGCGTGGCGGGGACGGTCCGCGGCGCTGCGGCGGTCGTCGTGGCGGGGGCGGTCGTCGGCGCTGTGGGGTAGGCACGGTCGCGCCAGGTGCGCACGGGCCGCAGGGTCGCCTGCGTCAGCCGTACGGCGGCCGCCGGGTCGAGCAGCAACGACAGCGCCACCCCCATCCCCGGCCGGGCATAGGCCGGGCGCAGGGCGGTGGTGAGCAGCAGTCGCACGGCGAGCAGCCCGAGATCCAGCCGGGTCGGCCGTCCGGCGGCCAGGCGGAGCACCGGCAGCGCGGCGGCGAGCCAGACGACGGCGAGGTCGGCGGCCTGCCAGGCGGGGTGGGTGACGTCGCCCAGCGGCAGCGACCGTCCCCATTCCCGCCACACCTCGGCGGCCGACTCGTGCATGTCGACCTCCAGCAGATCCCGGGCGTCGAGGAAGGCGACCTTCCAGCCGTCCGCGGCGAGGGCCCTGGCCAGGGCGACGTCGTCGGTCATGTGCCGCCGGACCCGGGCGAAGCCGTCGGCCCGGAGCATCGCCTCACGGCGGAAGGCCAGGCACTGGCCGTTGGCCATCACCCGGTGCGGAGGCGGCGGGACCGGGGGACCGATCGGGCCGAACCGGTACACCAGCGTCGCCAGGAACGAGGCGTGCAGCGCCTGCTCCGCGAGTCCGTCGCAGACGAAGCGCGGACCGGCGCTGACCAGATCGTGGTCGTCCAGTGCGGCGGCCAGCGCCGCGAACAGGCCGGGCCGGGGCCGCGTGTCGGCGTCGAGGGTCACCACGATCTCGCCGCGCGCCTCCCGCAGCCCCTGGTGCAGCGCCCACTGCTTGCCCACCCAGCCGTCCGGCAGCGGCCGGCCCGGCACCACGCGGGCGCCGAGCGCGGCGGCGAGGCGGGCCGTGCCGTCGGAGGACTCGTCGTCCACCACGATCACCTCGGCGACGGCCGGATCGGCCGGCACCGCGCGCAGGCAGGGCCCGAGCCGGTGCTCCTCGTTCCTCGCCGGGATCACCACGGATATCGCCGGACCCCCGCCGCCCGGCATCCCGCCACTCCGGGTCCCGCCGCCGGCCGGTTCCGTGGGCAGGGCGGGCGGGTGGAGCGGGGGCAGGCGCCGGCGTCCGCGGGCGAGCCGCGCCAGCACCACCAGGGCGGCGGCCGCCTGGGCGGCCCCGAGCATCCTCCGGCCTGTCGTCACGGTCACGCCCTTCCCCGTCGCCGTCGCCGGTCGGAGCGGGAGAAGTCGCGGGCCACGAGTTCGGCCACGATGCGCCCGCCCATCGCCACCAGCGGCAGGCCGCCCCCGGGGTGCGCGGACCCGCCCACGAGGTAGAGGCCGCGCCTGGGCCCCCGGTTGCCGGGACGGCGGAAGGGGGCGAGCGGGCCCCCGTACGCGCCGCCGTAGATGGCACCGCCCCAGGCGCCGTACCGGTCCCGGAGGTCGGCCGGGGTCAGCAGGTCGAGGAAGCGCAGCCGCCCGGACAGGTCGTGCCCCCGGCTCGCCAGGCGCTCCAGGACGAGTTCCGCGTACGCCTCGGGCGACATCGGCCACCGGGCCGGGTCGCCGGCTGGGACGTTCACCAGCATGCTCCAGCTTTCCGCACCGGCGGGGGCCATCGTGGCGTCGTGCACGGACGGGCAGCCGATGTAGACCGTGGGGTCCTCCGGTGGCCGCCGCCGGTCGAAGATGTCGCCGAACTCCCGCCGGTAGTCGCCGGAGAACACGATCGAGTGGTGGGGCATGTCCTCCGTGCGGCCCTCGACGGCGGCGAGCATCAGGAAGGCGGACGAGGACAGGCCCAGCCCGGCGATCCGGCGCAGCCGGGCGCGGTCCGGCAGGAGCCGCCCGTAGAGGGAGGCCGCGTCGGCGTTCACGACCACGGCGTCGGCGCGTACCACCTCGCCTCCTGCCGTGCGCACGCCGCGGACCCGGTCCGCGTCCGCGATCACCTCGGTGATCTCGCTCTCCGTCCGGACCTCCACGCCCGCCTTGTCGAGCGCCGCCGCCAGCGCGTCGGCGAGGCGGGGCAGCCCGCCCCGGACGTACCACCCGCCGTCGCCGTGCTCGATCGCGGGGACGCAGCCGAGGGCGGCGGGCGCGCGGTAGGGATTCGATCCCGCGTAGGTCGCGTAGCGGTCCACGTACTGGCGCAGGCGGGCGTCCCGGAAGAATCCGCCGGCCAGCGCGTCCAGGGTGCGGCCGGGCGCGACCGCGAACAGGTCGCCCAGCCGGGCCCGCGGGACCGCCCCGCCCCGCCCCCCGCCTCCCGCGCCACCGGCCCGCGAGCCGTCTCCTCCCACGCCACCGGCCGCCTCGCCGGCTCCGGACGAGACGCCACCCGGCCGCCCGGGCCCGGAACCGTCCCGCCGGGGGGCCGGCGGCTCGACGACGAACCCGGTCAGCGGTCCCGCGAAGAAGGTGCGCATCGCGGCGTCCAGGCACCGCTCGGCCCAGCGGTGGTAGGCCCGCCAGTTGCGGCCCTCACCCGGCGCGAGCCGGTCCACCTCGCCGGCCGTGCGGCCGGGGTCGCGGTACGTGGACAGCACCGAGCCGTCCGCGAAGCGGTACCGGCACAGTTCGTCGAGTTCGAGCAGGTCGAGCGGGACGCCGAGGTCCAGGAAGAGGCCGGGCAGCGTGAGCAGCGAGGGCCCGATCGAGAACGTGAAGCCGTCGCGCCTGTGCTCGGCCAGCTTGCCGCCGAGCCGGGGCAGCCGCTCGTGGATTCGCACGTCGTGCCCGTCCCGCGCGAGCAGCAGGGCGGCCACCATGCCGCCGACGCCGCCCCCGACCACGATCACCTCCGCCATGTGCCCCTCCAGGCGAGCAGCGCGCACGTGCCCATCGCGACCCCTCCGGCGGCGGCCACCAGCGGGTCGGTCGGCCGGAAGACCACGGCGAAGCCGATGGTCTCCATCACCGCCATCACCGTGTAGAGGGCGACCAGCCCGGTCGCCCCCGCCTGCCCGCCCTCGGCACCCTGTCGCGGGGCCGCCTCCGGGGCGGGGTGGTGCGCGATGCGTTCGATCAACGTCATGACCAGGAGCGAGACCAGCAGCCATCCGGCGAAGTTGCCGAGCGGCACACCGCGGTACGGCCCGGGCTCGGCCCAGACCCACAGCCCGAGCCGGAGCATCTGGGGATCGAGGAAGAGGTCCCACGCGGTGAGCGCGACGGCCCCGGCGCAGACCCGGGCCACCGCGCCGTACGGCACGGTGACTCCGAAGACGGTGACTCCGAAGACGGTGCCGCCAAGGGCGGTGCCGCCAGGGACGGCACGGGTGGCGACGGCGTGGGCGGCCAGGCCCATGCCGCCCCATGCGAGGGCGACGATCAGCGGGACTCCGCCGGGCCGCGGCCACAGCACATCGGTGTAGTGGTAGTCGCCGAAGGGCAGGCCCGTCCGCGTGCCGATCCACTCGGCGGCGTAGCCCGCGGCCACCGCCGCCCCGAACGCCCCCGCCGCCCTGCGCGGCGAGGTGGCCGCGGAGGCGAAGGCGAGCGCGCTCGCCGCGACCAGCACCACGACCACGGTGGTCAGGCGCAGGTCATCGGGCCGCAGGCCGGTCGCGATCTGCGCGGCCACCATGACGCCGAGCAGCACGGCGCCGCCGGCGTTCAGCCACCACCGCGGCGGACGGGGCCCGCCCCGCCGTCGCACGGTCGGGCGGGGGGCGTCCGGCGGCTCCGGCGCTCCCGGCACGGGCGACGACCCGCCGGCCGCTCCGTGGTCCGGCCCGCCCGGCCGTCGCGAGGGCGGCCGGCCGCCGCGCCGCGCGGGGGGCGTGCCGTCCGCCTCGGCCTCCCGCTTCTCAGCGGTCTCCCATCTCTCCACGTACGGTCATTCGAACGGACCCCGGCGACCGGATGCCCCGGGCGGACACAACCTCACCTCATCGCCTCGATCGCCGATGACCCGAGGACTCCGACGCCTCGCAACCGTTTCCGGCCCGCCGCCGGTCAGGCCGGTGGGGCGGTGCTCCCACGTACGACGAGGTGGGTGGCGAGCTCGATGCGGTGGTGTTCGGACGTGTCGCCCGCGCTGACCGCCATGACGAGTTCCGCGGCGGCGGCGCCCATCTTGGCCAGCGGCTGATGGACGGTGGTCATCGGCGGGTCCGTCCAGTGGGCGAGCGGCAGGTCGTCGAAGCCGACGACGCTGAGGTCGTCGGGCACGCGCAGCCCGGCCCGCAGGGCCGCCTGGTAGACCCCGAGTGCCTGCAGATCGTTGCCGGCGAAGACGGCGGTGGGCCGGTCGGGGAGGGCGAACAGCGCTCGCGCCTCGGTACGGCCGGTCTCCACGTAGAGCGGACCGGTCCGCAGGTACCGGGGGTCGACGGGCACGCCCGCGGTCTCCATGGCCGCGCGGTAGCCGTCGAGCCGGGCGCGGCAGCACATCAGCGCCGCCGGGCCGTTGATCATCGCGATCCTGCGGTGCCCGAGCTCCAGCAGGTGGCGGGTGGCCGACAGGCCGCCGTTCCAGTTCGTCGCGCCGACCGAGGGGACGCGATGGCTCGGCTCGCCGTGCGGATCCAGCGCGACGAGCGGGATGGACCTGCTGGCGAGCTGGGCGTACTCGTGGTCGCTCAGCTCGGCGGAGACGGCGATCACACCGGTGGGGCGCCGGGCCAGGACCTCCTCGATCCACTCGCGGTGCGGGGAGTTGTGCCCGTGCATGTCGGTGACGGCCACGGTCAGGCCGTAGGACTGGGCGACCTCGTTGACGCCGCGGATGAGCTCCAGCGCCCACAGGCTGTCGAGGGCCTGGAAGAGGACCTCGATGATGGCCGCGGACTCGGTCCTCTCCGGGCGGCGCTGCCAGCCGTGCTCGCGGATCAGTTCCTCGATCCGGCGCCGGGTGGCGACCGACACGCCGGGGCGTCCGTTGATCACCTTGGACACGGTCGGCGGGGACACCCCGGCCAGCCTGGCGATCTGCGCGACCGTGATCTCCTGGCGGCGCCGCGGTCCTAGCTCGGTGGGAAGGCTTGTGCCGGTCACACGCGAGAGTTTAGAGAGTCCGCGAAAGCGTTCGTGAAATATTCAGAATCGTTCGTCGGCCCGATTCTATGACCTGCGGGTGCGAAACGCGTGCGGCTGAGGAATGTCCCCCGGCCACGACTCCCCCTCATGATGCGGGTCACGAAACATAAACGCCGGAGGTGTTAATCATGAAGAAGCCAGGATGGACGCGCCGCCCCCGAGCGGCGCTGTCCCTGGCGCTTGCCGTCGGCGCGGCGTCGGTCGCCGTCGTGACCGCGACGAGCCCGGTGCACGCCGTCACGCGGCCGCCGCTCGGGCAGAACATCAAGGTCAACCAGGTCGCCTACGCGCCGGGCGCGGCCAAGCAGGCGACCGTCGTCAACTCCTCCACCTCTCCGCTGACGTGGAGCCTGCTCAACGGCTCCGACCAGGTGGTGGCGACCGGGACCACGACCGTCTTCGGGCAGGACTCGCCGTCGGGCGACAGCGTTCACAAGATCGACTTTTCTTCGTACACCGGGACGGGCACGAACTACGTGCTCACCGTGGGCAACGAGTCCAGCCGGCCCTTCGACATCGGCGCGGACGCCTGGAAGAAGCTGCCGTACGACGCGCTCGCGTTCTTCTACCACCAGCGCAGCGGCATCGCCATCAACGGTCAGTACGTTGGCGGCCAGTACGCCCGGCCCGCCGGGCACCTGAACGTCTCCCCCAACCAGGGCGACAACAACGTGTCCTGCCGCACGAGCTGCGGGTACACCCTGGACGTCCGCGGCGGCTGGTACGACGCCGGTGACCACGGCAAGTACGTGGTGAACGGCGGCATGTCGGCGTGGCAGCTCGTCAACGTCTACGAGCGGGCCAAGTATGTCTCCGGCGCCGACCCCGCGGCCTTCGGCGACGGCACCATGGCCATTCCCGAGCGGGGCAACGGCGTGCCCGACATCCTCGACGAGGCCCGCTGGGAGATCGACTTCATGCTGAAGATGCAGGTCCCGGACGGGAGGTCGCTGGCGGGCATGGCACACGCCAAGATCCACGACCAGGCGTGGACCGGCCTGCCGCTGCGGCCCGACCAGGACCCCCAGCCCCGGCTGTTGTCGGCGCCCACCACCGCCGCCACGCTGAACCTCGCCGCGTCGGCCGCGCAGTGCGCCCGCGTGTGGGCCTCCATCGACTCGGCCTTCTCCAGCCGCTGCCTCACCGCCGCGGAGAAGGCGTACGCGGCGGCCAAGGCCAACCCGTCCATCATCGCCCCGAGCAACGACGACCAGGGCGGCGGCTCGTACGTCGACACCAAGCTGACCGACGAGTTCTACTGGGCGGCCGCCGAGCTGTACGTCACCACGGGCAAGCAGACCTACCGCGACGCCCTCACCGGCTCGTCCCTCTACTACGGCAGGAGCTTCACCAACGAGGGCGCCCAGTGGTCGGAGGTCGGCTCGCTCGGCGACATCACGCTCGCGCTCGTCCCGAACGGCCTGACCTCCACGATCGGGACGCAACTGCGCAACCGTTTCGTGAGCAACGGTGACACCCTGCTCACCGCGATGCGCAACCAGGGCTACCCTGTGCCGTTCGCACCGGCCGGCGGCGGCTACATCTGGGGCTCGAACAACCTCATCCTCAACAACGCCGCGCTCCTCGCGCTCGCCTACGACTTCAGCGGGCAGGAACGCTTCCGCAACGGGGTGTTCGAGACGATGGCCTACGAGTTCGGCCGCAACCCGCTGGGCCAGTCGTACGTGACCGGGTACGGTGACCAGCCCTCGCGCAACGTCCACCACCGGTTCTGGGCCCACCAGCTCGACTCGTCGCTGCCGATCGCGCCGCCCGGCGCGCTGGCCGGCGGCCCCAACAGCGGCCTGCAGGACCCGGTCGCCCAGGAGAGGCTCGGCGGGTGCAAGCCGCAGAGGTGCTACCTGGACGACATCAACGCCTGGTCGGTCAACGAGGTCGCGATCAACTGGAACGCGGTGCTGGCCTGGGTGAGCGCCTGGACCGCGGAGAAGGCCGGCGCCTCCGCGAGCCCGTCGCCGTCGGCTTCGCCCTCGGAATCGCCCAGCCCCAGCCCGTCACCGTCCCCCTCACAGAGCCCGTCTCCCTCTCCGAGTCCTTCGCCGTCGCCCTCGCCTTCGGCGAGCCCTTCCCCGTCGCCCTCACCCTCGGCGAGCACGGGTAAGGCGTGCACCGCGACGTACGCCGTCACCAGCCAGTGGCCCGGCGGCTTCGGGGCGACCGTCACCGTCAAGAACACCGGCACCATCGCCACCAGCGGATGGACGGTCGCCTGGACCTTCCCCAACGGCCAGACGATCACCCAGCTCTGGAACGCCTCGCACACGGTGAACGGATCGGACGTGAAGGCCGTGAACCTGTCCTGGAACGGCGCGCTCGGCGCCGGCGCCTCCACCTCGTTCGGCTTCAACGGCTCCTGGAACGGCGCCAACTCGAATCCGTCCCAGGTGACCTGCACGGCCGTCTGACGAGCACGGGCGTCTGACGAGCACGGGCCCCGCGCGGCAACCCCGCGCGGGGCCATCCGGGTGGTCGCCAGGGCCATGGTCACCAGCGGTGGTCCGGACGACACGGCCGGCCTCCTCGGCCGGCCGGTCCCTGACAGCGCTGATTCTTCAGGCGGCGTGCTGGTAGGCGGAGTAGGTGAGGTACCCGGTGTCGCCGCCCTGGTACCAGGTGGACTCGTCGTGCGGTGCGATCGGCAGCCCCTGGCGCAGCCGCTCCACGAGGTCGGGGTTGGCGATGAAGGCGCGGCCGAAGCTGATCAGGTCGGCGCCGCACCCCAGCCAGTGGTCGGCCGCCGCCCTGTCCGTCTGCCGGGGGCCCATCGGGAAGACCGGGTTGACGATGAGCGTGCCGGGCCAGGCCTCGCGCAGCCCGAGGAGCACCTCCTCGTCGGCCGTGGCCTCGAGGTGGACATACGCCAGGCCCAAGGGGGCCAGCTCAGCGAGCAGTGCGCCGTACAGGCCGGGAACCTCCGTGTCCTCCGCGCCCCAGAAGCCGGCGCCGGGTGAGAGGCGGATCCCGGTCCGGTGGCCGCCCACCGTCTCGACGGTCGCGGACACCGCCTCGACGGCGAACCGGATGCGGTTGGCGATCGAGCCGCCGTAGGCGTCGGTGCGCAGGTTGGCGGTGCTGGAGAGAAACTGCGCGATGAGATAGCCGTTCGCGCCGTGCAGCTCCACGCCGTCGAAGCCGGCGTCGACCGCCCGGCGGGCGGCTTCGGCGTAGGACCGGGCGTGCTCGGGCACCTCGGCGGTGGGCAGCTCCCGCGGCACGGGCGCCGGCTTGGGCCCCGCCGGGGTGAACACCTCCCCCGGCGCGGGGACGGCCGACGGGGCCACCGGCCGCATGCCCGTGGTGTCGGGGTGGGAGACGCGGCCCCCATGCATGATCTGGGCGAAAACACGACCGCCGTTGGCGTGGACCGCGCGGGTCACCGGCCGCCAGGATTCGGTCTGCTCGTCGGTGTAGAGCCCGGGGGTGCCCGGATTGGACTGCCCGACGAGGCTCGGCTGCACTCCTTCGGTCACGATGAGCCCGGCGGTGGCACGCTGGGCGTAGTAGGTCGCCATGGACGGTGTCGCCAGGCCGCCCGCGGCCGCGCGTACGCGGGTCATCGGGGCCATCACCACACGGTTGGGCAGGGTCAGCGCGCCGAGACGGTAGTGATCGAACAGGGACGTCATTACTGCGTGCCTCTCAGGTGCTTCGCGGATGGTCGCGTCCGCCGGCTGGACAATGACCACGCTAGAACCTGACACTGACGTCAGATGCAAGTGTTTCGAGTGAAGATTTCCCCAGGGGAGGTTCGATGCGGATCGGGGAACTGGCGTCACGGGCCGGGGTGAGCGTCCGGTCCCTGCGCTACTACGAGGAGCAGGGCCTCATCACCAGCACCCGCAGCGCCGGCGGCCAGCGTCACTACACCGACGGCGAGGTCGAACGGGTGGAGTTCATCCAACGCCTGTACGCCGCCGGGCTCTCCAGCCGTACGATCGCCGAGCTGTTGCCGTGCGTGGAATCGCCGAGCGAGCAGAACTCCACCGAGGCGTTCGAGCGGCTGGTGCGGGAGCGGGACCGGATCAGCCGGCACGTCGAGGAACTCGTGACAGCCCGCGACGCCCTCGACCGGCTCATCGACGCCAACCGCGCGCACCACGGGCGGCTCGCCGCCCGCTGACCCTCGGGGACGCGCCGCCGTCGTGCGGGCGGGTGAGCCCGTGCGATCGGCGGCGGACCCCAGGGCGTTCTGCGGCCGTGGTCACCAGCGGTGGTGGACCTGGGGGCGGATGAGGTCGTCGTAGACGTTGCGGACCTCGTCCTGCGCCTCGGCCGTGAGGGGCGGGAACTGCGCCGCCGCGGCGTTGGCCTGGGCCTGCTGCGGGTTGCGGGCGCCGGGGATCACGACACTCACCCCCGGCTGGTCGATGATCCAGCGCAGGGCGAACTGCGCCAGCGTCATGCCCTCGGGCACGAGTCCGCGCAGCCGGTCGACCGCCTGGAGGCCGACGCCGTACTCCACGCCGGAGAAGGTCTCGCCGACGTCGAACGCCGCGCCCTGGCGGTTGAAGTTGCGGTGGTCGTTCTCGGCGAAGACCGTCTGCGGGCCGTACTTGCCCGACAGGAGGCCGCTGGCCAGCGGGACCCGGGCGATGATGCCGACCCCGGCCTTCTCCGCGGCGGGCAGGACCTCTTCGAGCGGCTTGAGCCGGAAGGCGTTGAGGATGATCTGCACGGTGGCCACCCCCGGCCGCGCGATCGCGGTCAGCGCCTCGGCGACCGTCTCCACGCTGACGCCGTACGCGGCGATCCGGCCCTCGGCCACCAGCGTGTCGAGCCCGTCGAAGACCTCGTCGGTGTCGAAGACCGTGCTCGGCGGGCAGTGCAACTGCACCAGGTCGAGCGTGTCGACGCCCAGGTTCTCCCGGGAACGGTCGGTCCAGGCGCGGAAGTTGTCCAGGGTGTAGGCGTCGGGCGTCTGCTGCACCCTGCGGCCCATCTTGGTGGCGACCGTCAGGCCGGGCCGCTCCTTGATGAGCTTGCCGATGATCTTCTCACTGCGGCCGTCGCCGTACACGTCGGCCGTGTCGATGAAGGTGGTCCCGGCCTCGACCGCGGCCCCGAGCGTGGCCAGCGCATCGGCCTCGCTCACCTCGCCCCAGTCGGCTCCGAGCTGCCAGGCGCCCAGCCCGACCACGCCCACCCGCCTGCCTGTCCTGCCCAAAACGCGCTGCTCCATGATGTCAGATCGTAGCGGGGCAGCTCAGGGAGCAGGCGGCGTGGACTGGAGGTGGCGTACGAACCAGTCGCGGGCGAGCCGCGCGACCGTCTCCAGGGCGCCGGGCTCCTCGAACAGGTGCGTGGCGTGGGGCACGACCTCCATGCGGACGTGCGCGGTGAGCGACTCCATCGCCTCCCGGTTGAGGCCGATCACGATGGGGTCGCGCTCCCCCACGATCAGCAGCGTCGGCTGGCGCACCGCCCGCAGCGCGTTCCCCGCGAGATCCGGCCGGCCGCCGCGGGAGACCACCGCCTGTACGACGCCCGGCCGGGTGGCGGCGGCGACGAGCGCGGCCGCGGCGCCCGTGCTGGCCCCGAACAGCCCGACGGGCAGGCCCCGGGTGAGGTCGTCGCCGGGCAGCCGGTCGGCCAGCGCCCCCACCCGGGCGGCGAGCAGGCCGATGTCGAACCGCAGGTGCCCGGTGAGGGCGTCGGCCCGCTCCTCCTCGGCGGTGAGCAGGTCGGCGAGGACCGTGGCCAAACCGGCCCGCTGCAGTTCTCCCGCCACGTAGCGGTTGCGCGGGCTGTGCCGGCCGCTGCCGCTGCCGTGGGCGAACAGCACCGCTCCGCGCGCGTCCCGGGGCACGGCCACGTCCGCGTCGAGGACGACCTCGCCCACCGGGATCCGCACGCTGAGCTCGACCTCGCTCATCGCAGCCTCCTCCGGCACGCCGCGCCTCCGCGACCAGGGGGCATACCCCCGGCGAATTACGACAAACCGGACGTCAGGCGCGACGCGAGCGGAGCGCCTTCAGCACCCGCACTCCGCCGTCCCCGCCCGCCGCGCCGTTTCCCGCGCCGGCCCCCTCGCCGCCCACGATGCGCCGGTACTCCTCCGACTCCATCGGGCACAGCCCGATCCGGCCGTCGGCGTCGAACAGCAGCCCCCAGCCGTACTTCTTGGGCAGCGGCGATCCCCGCAGGCACGCCTGCGGGCGGGAGAAGAAGTCCTTCCGCAGCGCCGCGCGCCGCTCCTCCGTCAGGTCCGGAAGGTCCTGCCGGCGCAGCCAGCTCTCGAACAGCACGTCCTCCTGGGTCAGGCCGTACGGCGCGGCGGAGATCATCTCGTACTGCAGGACGGCGACGGTCGGCCTGCCGCCTCGGGGTTCGGGCGCCTTCGCGGTGGTCACCGGGCAGTCGTCGGCGACCGCGATGAGCGTCGAGTAGTAGTTCAGGTCGTCGGCCACGCTTTCACTATGCCCGAGACGACGCGCACGGCCGCCCGGCCACACGGCTGCCCGGCCGTCACGCGCCGGTACGGGAGGAGGCCGGCGGGCGGGGCTCCGGGATGAGGAGCACGTCGCCGGGCAGGCCGGTCACGTGCGGCACGCCGCTGCCCTCCCGGGCGTCCAGGTCGACCCGGGTCCCCGCGAGGTGCATGCCGGAGATGCGCAGGTCGCCGAACCCCGCCGGCAGTGCGGGCGCGATCCACACCTTGCCGTGCGGCACCCAGGGGTCGATGCGCAGCAGGAGGCGCACGAGCTGGATCGGCGCGGCCGACGACCACGCCTGCGGGGAGCACGAGGTCGGGTAGGGCACCGGGAGGTTGAACTCGCCGCGGTCGAAGCCGCAGAACAGCTCGGGCAGCCGGTCGCCGAAGGCCCGGGCGGCGTCGAGCAGGCCGCAGGCCACCCGCTGAGCCTCCTCCACGAAGCCGTACCGCATGAGCCCGGCCGCGGCCAGCGCGCTGTCGTGCGGCCACACCGAGCCGTTGTGGTAGCTCATCGGGTTGTAGGCGCCCATGTCGGAGGCGAGCGTGCGGATGCCGAAACCGGTGAACATCCGGGGCGAGAGCAGGTGCCCGGCCACCGACGCCGCCTTGTCCCGGTCGACGATGCCCGACCACAGGCAGTGGCCCATGTTGGAGGCGAGGGCGTCGATCGGCCGGCCCTCGTGGTCGAGCCCCACGGCGAAGTAGCCGCGGTCGGGCAGCCAGAACCGCTCGTTGAACCGGGCCCGCAGCTCCGCGGCCCGCCTGCGGTAGTGCCGCTCGGCCTCGGCGTCCCCCGCCTCGCGGGCGAAGTAGTGGCGGGCGAGGTAGGCGGCGTAGACGTATCCCTGCACCTCGGCCAGCGCGATGGGCGGCCGGGCGAGGGCGCCGTCGGCGAAGTTGATCCCGTCGAAGGAGTCCTTCCACCCCTGGTTGACCAGGCCCTGGTCGGTCTTGCGCCGATACCACAGGAACCCGTCGCGCATGCCGTACCGCTCGATCCACTCCAGCGCGGCGTCCGCGTGCGGGAGCAGCCGCCAGGCCGCCTCGGTGTCGAGACCCCAGCGGCGCAGCTCGCCGAGGAGGACGACGAACAGGGGGCTGGAGTCCACCGAGCCGTAGTAGGCGTGCCCGCCCACGCCCGCGCCCGCGTCGTCCGGCCGGGCGCCGTACCGCAGCTCGTGCAGGATCTTGCCCGGCTCCTCCTCGGTCATCGGGTCGGCTTTCGTGCCCTGCAGGTCGGCCAGCCGGCACAGCGTGCCGTACGCCAAGCCGGGGTCGAGCGGCAGGACCAGCAGGGAGGTGAGCAGCGAGTCGCGGCCGAACAGCGTCATGAACCAGGGCGCCCCGGCCGCCACGCTGGGCGGCAGGTCCGGGCGCTCGGGATCGAACAGCCGCAGCGCGCCGATGTCCTGGTGGGACTGCCGCAGGATCGCGCCGAGGGCGGTGTTGGAGGTGGTGACCTCCGGCAGGCTCCGGTCCCACTCGAACAGCCACCCCGCCTGCTCGGCGAGCGCGGGCGTCAGCCGCTTGTGGCAGTACCACGCCTCGGTCTCGACCCCGTTGATGATCGGGTTGACCTTCAGTGCGGCGCTCCACTCGCCCCGTGGCGGCACCACCGCCCGGAACAGGAGCATGCGCGGAGCCGGCACCGCCAGCACCGGCGTGTCGCCGGCCTCGGCCGTCACCCGCGCTCCCCGGGCCTTGCTGACGGAGAACATGCGCAGCGAGCGGTCCTCCGCCGCGGTCGTCACGTCGGCCACCCAGTGCACCCTGTGGGTCTTCACCTCGAACAGGTCGCACACGTCGGAGCCGACGAGCAGGGTCACGACGAGGCCGGCCGGCTCGTGGGACATGTTCCGGATGACGAGGTCCTCCGACAGTCCGCCGCCGACGTACCGGTCGCGCGTCACCAGCAGGGTGCTCTCCACCTGGCCCGGCCTGGGCGCGGCCCGGCCGAGGAACATCGCGTGGTACGGCTCGCCGGTGACGACCTGCAGTTCCTCGATCGGGCCGTCGTCGACGCGCAGCTCCCACTGCGACAGCAGCCGGGTGTCGGCGTAGTAGATCCCCTGGGCCGCTCCCGGCAGGATGTCGCCGTTGCGGGACGACACGCAGAACGAGCCCCCGGCCACCAGCGTCACGGCGCCCGCGCCGATGGGGCTGGGCTGCCCCTCGAACGTCCACCCGCCCGTCATGCCGATCCCCCCGGCCCGCACGCCCGTCAACGCTGCCGTCATACCCTTCCGCCGCGCCGGTTTTCACCCCTTATCGCCAGTTATGTCGGTATGGCCTGTCCGGCCGCCGCGGCGGAGCGCCGCACGGTCCCGGCACGGCGGGGCCCTGCCGGGGTTTACTCCTTCATGACCCGGGGTTTCCTACTCTGCCGTCATGCGCAGGTGGGTGAGTGCGGAGGGGCACGAGGTGGACTCCGTCGTCATCGAGGGCCGGCGGCTCCTGCGAGTGCGCCATCTGGGGTATCACGTCGGCTTCTGCGCCACCGTCGAGGAGGTGGCCGCCCACGTGGACCTGGCCGACCTGGTGGAGGTCGTGGAGCTGCGACGGGCCGGGCGCCCGCGCGCACGGCGATGAGGGGTGAGCCGGTCCCGGCCGGCTCACCCCTCGGTCGTCCCACTGCCGCCCATGCGGCGGTGGGGGTCAGTCCCAGCCCGGCATCGAGAAGGGGTCGGCGCTCCTCGGCCTGGCCTGGCCCTTGGCCTTGATCACCTTCTTGGCCCCGGTGGCCGGCTTCGCCGGCCGGAGCCATGCGTCCGCCGCCTCGTCGTCCTCCTTCTTCTGCCGGCCGGTGGGCGCGCCGGTCAGGTCGTCGCCCGACAGCTTCGCGTAGGTGGGCTTCTGCGTGGAGGGGTTGAGGAAGATGTCCCGCGGCGCGTTCTGGGCGTTGGCGCCGCTGTTGGCGCCGCTGTTGGCGTCGCCGCTGTTGTTCCTCGCCGGCATGGTGAACATGCCGCCGTTGCCCAGCGGCATGAAGCCGCTCGTGCCGCCGGGCTCCTGGCCGGCGGCCCCCTGCTTGCCGCCCTCCTGGCCCGCGCCCCGCGGAGCCCCGGCCGCCTGGCCGGTGTTCGCCTGGGGCGCGCTCCGCGGGCCTCCGGCCGCCGGGCCGCCCATGCCCTGGGCGCCGGCCTCGTCGTCCGGCTTGGTGAACGGGGTGACCTTCGCGCCCTTGTCCAGGATCTCCAGCGCCTTGGACGCGACGAAGTCGGGCTCCTCCGGGTGGTTCATCGCCATCGCGGCGATCTTCTTGCCGGGCGACAGCTGCTCCTTGGCGGCCATCGGGCTCTGGTCGGCGGGCGCCGGCCCCGACAGGAGAGCCGCGGCGAGTACGGCAGTAGCTATAGGCATGAGTATTTCCCCCGAATATTGGTGGACGGTACAAGAACGAAGGTAAGCGGCTGATGCCGGGCGTTCACGGACCTGACACTCAGTGTCCGGTCAAATAAGAGAATCAGCCGCTTCAGGACATAGGCCGCACCCCACGCGGAGAATCGGGAGCGAAAAAGGGGTGGAAACGAATCCGGGGGCGCGCCGCATGCGGCACACCCCCGGAGGACACCGTCCTGGACGGCGGCCGGTCACCTCGGCATGAGGACCTTGTCGACCAGGTAGACGGTCGCGTTGGATGTGGCGAGGTTCCCGCAGGTCACGGCGGCGTCGTTGACCTTGAGGTTGGGCGCCGCGCCCGAGACGGTGAGCTTGCGGCCTTCCAGGCTGGTCAGCTCGCCCTTCAGGTCCGCGGGCGCCTTCCGTCCCTTGACCACGTGGTAGGCCAGCAGCCCCCGGAGCGACTTGCGGTTGGTCAGCAGCTGGTCGAGCTGGTTCTTCGGGATCTTGCCGAACGCCTCGTTGGTGGGCGCGAACACGGTGATGTCCTGGGCGGAGTTGAGCGTCTCCGCGAGCCCGGCCTTCTTCACCACACGGGCCAGCGTGGAGAGCGACGGAACGTCGGAGAGCGCGGCGCCCACCGGCACCTTGGCCAGTTCGGCGGGACTGCCCTTGCCCGAGGCCGGGAGCGAGGCGCAGGCGGGCCCGACCGGCGACGCGGCCACCGAGGCCGAGGGCGTCGCGGAGGCGCCCTCGCTCGGCTCGGCGCTGGTGGTGGGGGTCTCGGTGGTCATGTCGGTGGCGGTCTCGTTGACCGCGACCGGGGCCGCGGAGTCGCCGCCCTGGCTACCGCACGCCGCGGACATCGACAGCGCCGCGGTCAGCGCGGCAAAGGCGAGCAGACGGGTTTTCATGATGGTGCTTCCTTAGTCGTGGAAAGGTCGTTGCTGGGTGGCGGGCCGGGCGCGCGGGCCTGTCCGTCAGGCCGTCTCGGGCGCGTTGTTCACCAGCCGCGCGGCCGCTGCTGCTGCCGGGGGCGCTGGATGACCTTCTTCCGCACGTGGACCGGCGGGAACGACCTGGTCTTCTGCACTCCCTGCGCGGAGTGGAAGGTGAACGGCTTCGGCGCCTCGCCCGGCTTGCCGGGCGCCGACGCCGGCTGGAACACGACGTCGCGCGTCTTGGGATCGATCAGCGGGATGATCGAGGTGTTCGATCCCGACGGGCTGACGTTCTCCGCGCCGCCGGCCTTCTCCTCCGGCCTGACGACGTCGCCGTCCGCGTCCGGCCCGGCGTCCGCACCGGGATCACGCGGCACGTCCGGGGCGCTCCCCGGAGCGGAGTCCGCGCCGGCGTCGCCCCGCTCGCGCGCCGTCCCGCCGGGCGCCATCCACGGCGGCGCCTGCGGAAGCATGAACGGAGACTCCCCGTCCTGCGGCGCCCCGCCGGGCGTGAGAGCGAATGGTCCCGCCGGCCGCCACGACGGCGTGGCGTCGTTCGTGTCCGCGGTGGCCGTCGTCCCGGTCGGAGCCGGGTCCGGCGGCACGACGGCCGGCCCGGAGAGGAGGGCGGCGGCCAGTACGGCAGTGCAGAGAGGCATGAGACTCCCCCGAGGTCATGGATGGTACGAGCACGACGGTAAGCGCCGCACCAGGGAGTGATCACGCATCCCACGACCAATGTCCGGTCAAGCATGGTGATCGGGCGCTTCACCCGCAAAGGTCCCATCACGCCTGTAAGCGGCCCGCCTGACGGCCGCCGCGGCGGCGTGGAACATACGGGTTCGGCGCCCTGCGGAAACGCCGGGGAAACGGCATGGAGATCAGGCGCCCAAGGGATCGCCCTTTTCCTGGATTCCCATCCCGAGTGCCGGCGAGACGGGGGGGGTATGCGCGGGCCCATGAGTGACAAGCGCGAATCCGAGGAACCGAAGGTCGGCGACGAGGTGACCTGGAAGAGCCACGGCGGGACCGCCGAAGGCAAGGTCGAGAAGAAGATCACCGAACGGACCGAGGAGGCCGGCCGCACCGTGGCCGCGTCTCCGGAGGAACCGCAGTACAAGGTGCGCAGTGAGAAGAGCGGCGGCTCGGCGGTGCACAAGCCCTCGGCTCTGCACCCGAAGAAGTGACGCCCGGAGAAACGAGCACGGAGAAACGAGTTCGGGGAAGTGACGCCTGGAGAAGTGACGCCGCCGGGGGTCCTGCGCCGGGCGGGCCGGAGGCCGCGCCCGGCGCGTCACGCACCCGCTCTAACTGAGCGTCTTCTTCCAGTGGAAGCCGCCGGGCAGGTTCACCGTGAGGGTGCGACGCCCGTCCGCCGTCTTGGTCACGCGGAAGGCGCGGCCGCCGTAGCTGTGGCCCACGCCGCCGCGCGACAGGTTGAGTCTGAAAGGCCCCATCTTGATTGACTTACGGTAGCTCCAGCCCATCGTTTCCCTCCGTGTTTTCCGTGCCCCCGCGACTACCCACAGAAGCGATCAGCACACGCGCTCGCACAGAGGTGCATGTCGGGACGCACCGCCACCGTCCTCGCCGTACAACTCCTGGTCACAGGGTGGGAACCTTTGTCCGGTGCAATGACGAGACGGCGGCTGGGACCGTGTAAAAACGATGCCTATGGCTAAGGATGGGGACGAGGAGCCGATCGCGGACGACCTGGAGGCCGTCACGTCCGCCGTGCTCACCGCGTCGCGGGTGCTCGTCGCGATCTCCGCACGCTCCCTCGCCTCCGCGGAGGACAGAGTCACACTGCCGCAGTTCCGGATGCTGCTGGTGGTCGGGCTGGGAGAGACCAAACTGGTCACGCTGGCCGAGAGACTCGGCGTGAATCCCTCGACCGCGATGCGGATGGCGGACCGCCTCGCCGCCGCCGGGCTGCTGAAGCGCGAGGTGAACCCGCAGAACCGGCGGGAGACGCTGCTGCGGCTGACCGACGTCGGCTCGCGCATCGTGGACGAGGTCACGGCCCGGCGCAAGGCGGAGATCGCGGCGATACTCGCCCGGATGCCCGCTCCCCGGCGTCAGGCTCTGATCACCGCCATGCGCGAGTTCACCGACGCGGCCGGCGAACCGCCCACGACCGTCTCGTTCCCGCTCGGCTGGCCCGATCCGTCCTCCTGAGCCGGCGCCCGCACGGACCTGGTGATCCGGTACGCCCGCCGGAAGCCGGCCAGGTTCGCGGCGGCGGCGCACTCGCCGGGCACGCGGTCGTCATGCGGACTCAGCATCCGGAGGCGGCGCACTCCCCCGGGATGAGGCCGCCGGAGCCACCGGCCGTCGAGGGCGTGTCGTCGCCTCCGCCGGAGCCGGTGCCCGCGCCGCCCTTCGTGCCGCCGCCCGCCTTTCCGGCCGGCCCGGTCTTCGCCTGGCCCGTGCCTCCGGGCGCCTGACCGGTGGACCCACCGGCGCCGGAGCCGGTGCCCGTGCCGTCTCCGGCGGGCGCCTGCGCGGAGCCTCCGTCCGCACCGCCGTCCGCGCCACCACCCTCGGCGTCGCCCGCCGAGCCGTCATCCGAGCCGTCATCCGTGCCGTCCTCGGCACCGGTCCCGGAGTCCGGTCCCGCCTCGGCGGGATCACCGGCGCCGTTCTCCTGCGCCGGCGCCGTCTGCTGCCCGGCACCGCCCGCGGAGGGGCCCGGGTCCGTGGCGCCGCGCAACGCGAAGCCCGCGCCCGCCGCCGCGAGTACGGCGACCAGGATCACGGCGACGATGACGAGGGGCTTCCTGCTCTTCGCGCCGGACGGCTCGTCGCTGGAGAGGATCTCCTGACGAAACTGATCATCCTGGCTCGTCTGTGAGGGGACGCGCCCGTACATGTGAGACAACTCCCAGCGGTCGTATCGGGGGAAGGCTCCACGGCTTCCGCGGGTGGCTGCCCACCCTAGCCGCGCGAGTCACCGAATTTCACAGACATCCGCAAACGATCTCAAACTCCCAGAGTGTTCCCAGGCGCCTCTCCGGCCGGTCAGCCGGGGAGGTGGAACGGCTCCTGCGCCGCGGCGGGGCCGGACACCCCGGCTCCCACGACCTCCTGGCCGCGCCGCTCGCCGCCGTACCCCTCCCGCCGCGGGCCACCCCTGCGGTGCCGTCCGCCGGACGTCGCCGCCGCGGCTGCCCTGAAGCGCAGACCGGTCACCGCGGTCGACACGAGCGCGAACAGCAGACCGGCCGGCAGGACGGCGTCGCTCGGCGAGAAGGCCGTGCCCGGCGGCTGCCCGTGACCCGCGGCCATGCTCCGCGTGGCCGACGCCGCCCCCTGGACCACCGCCCCCTGGACCGCCGCGTCCGCCGCCACGGGCTGCACGGTGACGGTCACCTTCGGGATCACCTTGACCTTGCGCGGCAGGCCGTACCCGACGATCTTGCTGGAGTCGCGCACCTTGCGCTTGAGCCAGACGCCGTCGACGTTGCCCTCGATCGTGTGGACCTTGCCGCCGACGACCTTCTCGACGATGCCGACGTGGTCGATGTCCTTGATGCGCTTCGACCCCGACCAGTCGAAGAAGACCACGGCACCGGGTTCCGGCTTGCGGCTCCAGGCGCCCTGCTGCTCGAACCACTTGGCGTGCCGGGTGGTCAGCGCGAACTCGCCGACGTGGTCCTGCACGCCCGCCCGGCTGGCCGCCCACGAGACGAACATGTCGCACCAGGGAGCCGCCTTGAAGTCGGAGTCCATGGCGATGTTGTCGGCGTACCACTCGCCGAACTTGGTCGGCTTCCCGGGCCGTTCCCGGTAGCCGAGCTCCGGGCGTACGGCGTCGAGCAACTGCTGTGCTATCGGATCGGTAGAAATCGAAGGCTCCTATGGCGCGCGTCAGAACATGACGAACCCGCCGCCGGGCACGACGGCATGCGGGCATGACCGTCACACCGACCGTCACGCCGGCGGACGCACCGGCGGACACGGCCGCGGCGGTCCCCGGGCGGGCGGGGTCGGACGGGATTCAGAAACGGGAGATGTGGCAGCCCGTCACGGGCGCGCCGTCACCCCGGAAGCCTGGAGACGTTCCAGGGCGGGCATGTGGTCCGGCGACGGAGGCCGGACCGGGTGGGCAGGTGGAGCGGACACTCCACGCGCTCTCCTCTCCTTGGCCGCCTACCGGGTTAGCTGACGGGTTCGGGCCAGGAGTAGCCCTACCGGATGGTCCGGATTCACCCCAGAAGAGACGTGGGTCCCCGGTTCCCGGGTTCGATGACATCCGGGATTCGGCGGTCGCCGGTCGTCCTCGGGTTGAGGACCACGCACCGGCGTACTGACCGGAAGCATAGTAGATCACGAGTAGGACACGACCGAAAAACCGGCAAACAGGTCCATTTCTGCACCTTCTGCACCATGCTTCCGCAGGTCCTCGCACTGACGGCACCTAATCGTGATATGCGCCACATCGTCCGGTACGGGCCCGTCTGGCACTCGGACTCCCATAAGCACGATGGCGGGGCGTGAGCGGGCTCGGGCCCTCTCACGCCCCGTCGATCCGGCCGGCCCCGCCGCGTCGGACCGCTGGCGTGGACCGCAGGCGGCGGGCTGCCGCGCCGGCTACCACTCACCGCCGGGTGCGCCGACTCCTCTCCGCCGGCCGTGCTCGTGCTGCCGGTAGTTGGCCGCGAACGCGAGCGCGCCGAGGCCGAACAGGAAGATCACCGCTCCGGTGACCACGTTGTTCCAGATGGTCGCGGTGGTCGCCGGCTGGCCTCTGATCACCCACGGCGCGATGATCGCCCAGACGCCGAGCACCGGTGTCACCCAGCTCACGCCGTACGTCCGGCCGAACGCGGAGGCGCAGCTCAGCGCGAGCGCCGTGACGACCAGCCCGACGATCAGGTTGTTGACCGTCAGGCCGCCGAACCCGGTGAATCCCACGATCCACGGCGAGATGGCGAGGTAGAGGCCGGCGAGGAGCGTCACCGCGTCCATGACCTGCGCCGGGGCGGTCGATCCCGCCCGGTCGTACGTCTGGCGCAGCTTCGTGACGTCCGGGCGTCGAGCCAGACCTGGTTGCACCATGATGTGTCACCTCTTCTCCCAGGTGGCCGGGGGCCCGAGACCCCTCTCTTGCATCATGCAACCGGGGACGGCGCGGAGGGGAGACCGCGAGACGCGCGGATTGCAGATGAAGTACATCTGTCAGGCAGATGGCGCCGGCGCCGTCAGGGCCTCCGCCGTGTTGACGATCGAGACGTGGCTGTAGGCCTGGGGGAAGTTGCCCACCTGGCGGCGGAGGCCGGGGTCGTACTCCTCCGCCAGCAGGCCGACGTCGTTGCGCAGGGACAGCAGCCGCTCGAACAGCGCCCGCGCCCGCCTGCGCCGGCCCAGCAGGGCGAGCGCGTGCGCGAGCCAGAAGGAGCAGGGGACGAAGACCCCCTCCCCGCCCGGCAGCCGGTCCACCCCGTCGGCCTCCGGCCGGTAGCGCAGCACGAATCCGTCCTCCGTGAGCTCTCGGCACACGGCGTCGACGGTTCCCGCCAGGCGGGGGTCGTCCAGCGGCAGGAAGCCGAGCCGGGGGATCAGCAGCAGCGCGGCGTCCAGCCCTCTGGAGCCGTAGAACTGGGTGAAGGTGTTGCGGCCGGGGTCGTACCCGTGGGCGCACACGTCCTGGTGGATCTCCTCCCGCAGGGCGCGCCAGCGGCCCACCGGACCGTCGAGCCCCTGCCGCTCCACCGAGGCGACCATCCGGTCCGCGGCCACCCACGCGAGGACCTTCGCGTGCACGAACGGGCGGCGCGGCCCGCGCACCTCCCAGAGCCCGTTGCCCGGCTCGCGCCACGCGCCCTCCAGATAGTCCATGAACGCGCGCGGCGGGTCCCAGGCGTCCTCCTCCGGCCCCAGCCCCGCCTGTCTGGCCTGGTAGAGGCAGTCGATCACCTCGCCGTACACGTCGAGCTGGAACTGCCGGGCGGCGGCGTTGCCGACCCGCACCGGCCGGGACCCCTCGTATCCCGGCAGCCGGTCGAGGGTCCGCTCGGGCATCCGGCGGCCGCCGTCGATCGTATACATGATCTGCAGGTCGGCCGGGTCTCCGGCGACGGCCCGCAGCAGCCAGTCACGCCAGGCGGTCGCCTCCTCGGAGTACCCCGCCCCGATGAGCGCCTGGAGGGTGAACGCGGCGTCCCGCAGCCAGCTGTAGCGGTAGTCCCAGTTGCGGGAGCCTCCGATCAGCTCCGGCAGGGACGTGGTGGGCGCCGCGACGATGCCGCCGGTCGGGGCGTAGGTGAGGGCCTTGAGCGTGACGAGGCTGCCGGACACCGCCTCGGCGTACTCACCCCGGTGACGGCACCGGCCGAGCCACTCCCTCCATATGCGCTCGGTGTTCGCCAGCTCCTCGGCGGCCTCCAGCCGGTGCGGGCGGCTCCGCCACGACTCCTGCCAGGTGAGCACGAACGGCACCCGCTCCCCCGCCGCGACGCTGAACGAGGCGGTCGCGGCGCGCGGGCGCGACTCCTGCGTCAGCGGCACGGGAGACTGCAGCCACGCGGCGTTCGGGCCGGCGATCACGGCCAGTTCGCCGCCGCGCTCGCGCGTCCAGGGCACCACCTCGCCGTAGTCAAAGCGCAGCAGCAGTTCCGTACGCATCTCCACCCGGCCGCGCACGCCCTCCACGATCCGGACGACGTCGGGCGCCTCCTGGCGCGGCGGCATGAAGTCGAGGACCCGGGCGCACCCGCCGGGCGCGTCCCAGGTCGTCTCCAGCACCAGCGTGCCGTCGCGGTAGCGGCGCCCGGCGCAGGTGCCTCCCGCGGCGGGCGCCAGCAGCCAGTGCCCGGCCCGGTGCCCGCCCAGCAGGGCCGCGAAGCAGGCGCCGGAGTCGAAGCGGGGCAGGCACAGCCAGTCGACCGAGCCGTTCCGGCCCACCAGGGCGGCGGTGTGCATGTCGCCGACGAGCGCGTAGTCCTCGATCCGCATGGCGCCTCCCCTCACCCGTACGGCCGGGGCCGTACGCCGGGGACGCGGCGGCGGCCGCGGCACACACGTACCCCGGCCTATCCCCGCGAATCGGGCTTATCGCCGCCCGAAGACGTACCGCTCGACGTACTCGTTGGCGAAGACGCCCCGGGGGTCGTAGTGCCGTGCCAGGGCGGCGAAGTCGTCCATGCGCTCGTAGCGGGAGCGCAGGACGTCCGGCGGGAGGGTGAAGAGCTTCCCCCAGTGGGGTCGCGCCCCGAAGGGCGCCAGGCGCTCCTCGATCGCGGTCAGCACCGGCGTCACGGCGGCCGGGTCCTTGACCCAGGTGAAGTGGAAGGCCACGGTGTCGCGCCCCTGGCTCGGGCTCAGCCAGAGGTCGTCGGCGGCGATGCTGCGGATCTCGGAGATCTGCAGGACCGGGGCGATGCGGTCGCCGATCGCGCCGAGCGCCCGGAACGCCTCGGCCGCGTGCCGCCGGGGCACCATGTACTCCGCCTGGAGCTCCTCGCCGCTGCTCGGGGTGAAGTCGGGCCGGAAGTGCGGCAGGCGCTCGAACCAGGGGCCGGGCGTCCCCATCTGGGTCGTGCAGTGCACCGGGGACACGCCGGGCACGGGGTGGCGCGGGCCGTCGGCCGGGGCCGCCCCGAAGAAACCGTCCGGCTCCGCGTCGCCGAGGCCGCCGGAGGCGGGGGCGAGGCGTTCCTTGACCCAGACCTGGTTGACGCGCGAGGTCCGCCAGTCGGTGAACAGGCTCACGCTGTAGGCGGCGGACATGACGGCGTCGAACCGGTCGTCGAGCACCTCCGCCGGAAGCCCTTCGTACACGCGCTGCCGGACGTCGAACGCCGGCAGGAGATCGAGCGTCAGGGCGACGACGGCGCCGAGCGCGCCGAGCGACACGACGGCGCCCCCGAACCGGTCGCCGTCCGCGTCCCGGCTCAGCGTGACGAGGTCGCCCTCGGCGGTCACCATCTCGACCGCGCGCACCGACGTCGCGAGCCCGCCGTTGCCGTCGCCCGAGCCGTGGGTGCCGGTCGCGCAGGAGCCCGCGACCGAGATGTGCGGCAGGGACGCGAGGTTGGGCAGGGCGTAGCCCTTCTCGTGCAGGCGCCGCCCGAGTTCGCCGTACCGCACGCTCGCGGCGACCCGGACGGCCGCCGACGCGGAGTCGATGTCGATCTCGGGGGGCAGGCCGTCCAGCGAGACGAGCGCGCCCGGTGAGTCGGCGATGTGGTTGAAGGAGTGGCCGCTGCCGAGGACGCGGACCTTCCCGCTCCGGGCGACCAGCCCGCGCAGTTCCTCCAGGGAGGACGGCCGGTCTGCCCGCCCGGCCGTGAAGGTGATGTTGCCCGCCCAGTTCGTCACGTCTTGAGTCACCCAACGAGTTTTACCGGAACATCACCCGCGTGCCGGGCCCGGCGTGGCGCCGTACGGCTCGGACGGACGGTTCAGACGGGACGGCCGGGGAGGCCCGCGAGGTACCAGTCGACGAGCTTGACCCTCTCGTCGGCCTGCCTGGCCTCCACCTCGGCCTGGGTCCGCGGCGCGCCCAGCAGCACGTCGTCGCCCGGCCGCCAGTTGGCCGGGCAGGAGACGCCGTCGCGGTCGGCCGTCTGCAGCGCCTCGACGAGCCGGAGGATCTCGGGGACCATGCGCCCCGCGTTCATCGGGTAGTAGAGGATCGCGCGGACGACCGACTCGGGGTCGATGACGAAGACCGCCCGGACCGCCGCCGTGGCCGACGCGTTCGGGTGGAGCATGCCGTACGCGCGGGAGACGTGGGTGCCGACGTCGGCGATGACCGGGAACGGCACCCGCACGCCGAGCCTCTCCTCGATCGCCCGGGTCCAGGCGAGGTGGCTGTGCACGGAGTCGACCGAGATGCCGAGCAGGGCGACGCCGCGGGCCGCGAACTCCTCGGCGAGTTCGCTGAAGGCGACGAACTCGGTGGTGCACACCGGGGTGAAGTCGGCGGGATGGCTGAACAGCACCAGCCACCGCCCCGCGTAGTCGGCGAGCCGGACCGGCCCGTGCGTGCTCTCGGCCTCGAAGCCGGGGGCCCTGTCACCGATGAGCGGCAGCCGGGTGGCCGGCTCCGCGGCAGCGGTCATGACGTGCTCCTCTCCGTCCGCTCACTGCGCCCGTACCCGCGATGACCGGTCACGACGACGGGCCGTTCGCCCCGGTTCGGTAATCGCCCGCGGCAGCGTCGCGACAGCCGCCGCGCCCGGGGAATGAACCTCGCGAGGGGGCGCCATGCGGACGACCACGCCGGGGACCGAGATCAGCCATCCACTGTTCGCGCGCTTCTACACCTGGTTCAGCCAGGTGCTCGACCGGCGGGGCCTCGCCGGGCAGCGGGAGGCGCTGCTGGCCGGGCTGTCGGGCCGGGTGATCGAGGTCGGCGCCGGCAACGGGCTGAACTTCGGCCACTATCCGCCGTCCGTGACCGGTGTGCTGGCCGTCGAGCCGGAGCCGCTGCTGCGGGCGGCGGCCCGCCGCGCCGCCCGGGCGGCCCCCGCGCGGATCGAGGTCGCGGGCGGCCTGGCCGAACGGCTCCCGGCCGCCGACGGGGAGTTCGACGCGGCGGTGGTCACGTTCGTGCTGTGCTCGCTGCCCGACCCCGGCGCCGGGCTGCGGGAGATACGCCGGGTGCTCGCGCCGGGCGGACGGCTGCGCTTCCTCGAACACGTCCGTGCCGGGAGCCCAGGCTGGGCCCGCGCCCAGGACCTGATGGACGCGACGGTGTGGCCGCGCCTGACCGGCGGCTGCCACACGGGCCGGGACAGCGTGGCGGCGATCGAGGCGGCGGGTTTCACCGTCGAGGCCCTGGACCGGTTCGTCTTCGCCTGCGGCGTGCGCAACCCGATCTCCTTCTGCGTACGCGGCGTGGCCCGCCGCTGAACCGCGCCCGTCGACCCGCACCCGTCGACCCGCGCCCGCTGAACCGCGCCCGTCGAACCGGGCCCGTCCCGGCGGACCGGCGCGGTCCGGCAGAGGTGTGGTCAGTCCGCGCTCGGCTGTGGTTGCCGGGCCGCCGTCTCGGGCAGGGCGGTCCCGGCCTCGTAGCGGCGGAAGGCCGGGACGGCGAACCCGGCGACCAGCACGAGGAGGGCGCACACGAGACCGCCGCCCGCCCAGGAGGGCACCAGCCCGAAGGCGTCCGCGGTGGCGCCCGCCCGCAGGTCGCCGAGGCGCGGGCCGCCCGCCACCACGACCATGAACACGCCCTGCAGCCGCCCGCGCATCTCGTCCGGCGCGTACGTCTGCAGGATCGTCTGCCGCCACACGGCGGAGGCGAGGTCGATCGCGCCGCCCACGGCCAGCAGCACGACGACCAGCCACAGCGGCTGCGCCAGCGCCGCCGCGGAGACCGTGACCCCCCACAGGGCGATCACGAGCGTGAGCGCCACCCCCTGCCGGCGTACGCGGCCGATCCAGCCCGACAGCAGCCCGGCGACGACCGCCCCGATGGCGATGCTCGCCGACAGCCAGCCGAACGCCACGGCCGACCCGCCGAAGCGCTCCGCCGTCATCTCGGGGAACAGCGCCCGCGGCATCGCGAAGGCCATCGCGATGATGTCCACCACGAACGACATCAGCACGACCGGCCGGCTCACGACGTAGGCGAGCCCGTCGGCGACCGACCGCAGACCCGGCCGGGAGATCTCGCCGAGGGGCGCGAGCGACGGCAGCCGTACGGCGGCGTAGAAGCCCGCGCCGAACAGCACGGCGTCGATGAGGTACGCCAGCGCGTAGCCGCCCCGGGCGAGCACCACCCCGGCCAGTAGCGGCCCCACCACCGTGCCGATGCTGCTGACCAGGAAGTTGAGGGTGTTGGCCGCGGCGACCCGCTCGGTGGGGACGATCCGGGGGATGATCGCGCCGCGCGTCGCCGAGGTGACGGCGAAGCCGATCGACTGCAGGGCGATCACCGCGAGGATGAGGTGCACGCTGCCCAGCCCCGACCAGGCGTGCAGCAGCAGGGCGAGGGTCGACGTCCAGGCCACGACCGACCCGGCGAGCAGCAGCCGCCGGCGGTCCATCGCGTCGGCCACCGCGCCGCCCCACAGGCCGAAGACGACCAGCGGGACGAGGCTCACCGGGCCGAGCATGCCCACCCAGAGCGACGACCGGGTGATGCTGTAGACCTGGCCGCTCACGGCCACCGCGGTGAGCTGGAAGCCGACGAACGACACGCCCTGGCCCACCAGCAGCCGCCGGTACGCCGGGATGGCCAGGGGCCGGGTGTCGAGTGCGACGCGCTTCAGAACTGCCTGAACCCCCGACACCCTTTACCTCACCGATCTGGGCAAATCAGCCAATTCGCGTACTTTACCCTGATCGTGTTACCGCGCCCCTCCGGGGTGGGCCCGGCGGTGGCAAGGTCAGTCGTACCCGAAACCTCAGTCGTAGCCGAAAGCACGGGGCAGCGGCTCGTCGCGGAACAACCGGGCGGGGACGGCGTCGGCGAGCGCCCGGTAACCGGCTGGGTTCAGGTGCAGGCCGTCGCCCACGTCGTACGCCGGGAGCAGCCGCCGGGGAGCGGCCGGGTCGCGGGCGGCGCGGTCGAAGTCGATCACGGCGTCGAAACGGCCGCTCGCCCGGATCCACTCGTTGACCGCCTGCCGGGACCGCTCCCGCAATCCGCCCGGATCGTCGTAGGCGTCGTTGCCGCCGAACGGCGTCAGCGTCGCGCCGTACACCCGGACGCCCCGGGCATGCGCGCGGCGGACGACCTGGTCGTAGGCGGCGACGAGGTCCTCGGCCACCTGCTTCTGGGCCGCCTCCGTCGCCTCGGCCGTGCCGACGTCGTTGACCCCCTCGAAGAGCACCAGCCAGCGCACCCCGCTCTGCGCGAGCACGTCGCGGTCGAGCCGGGCCAGCACGTTCGGGCCCAGGCCGTCGTCGAGCACCCGGTTGCCACCGGCCCCCTGGTTGACGATCGCCACCCCCGAGGTCGCGCGCCGGGCGTGCAGGCGGTCGGCCAGCCGGTCCGGCCAGCGGTCGTTCATGTTGGTGGTCGAGCCCCTGCCGTCGGTCAGCGAGTCACCCACCACGACGGCCGCGGCGACCGAGGGCCCGGCCCACACCTCCACGCCGCCGAGGAGGTACCAGTGATCGACGGCCGCCGCTCCGGGCAGATCGGCGGCCTCGGTGTGGTCCCCGGCCAGCAGGTACGACGTGGTCCTGGAGCCCGGGTGCGAGGTGACGGCGGCGGAGCGCTGCCCGTCGGCCAGATGGACCGTCACCGAGAGGACGGACCGGGGCGCCAGGTCGAAGCTCAGCGGGTCGGAGACCGCCTGCGCCCCGGCCGGGACCACGACGGACGGACGGCCGTGGAAGGTCACCTGCCGCGAGGTCTCCGGCCGGATCTCCGCCGCCCCCGCCCGCCCGCCGCCGGGAAGCGCGACGGCGACCCTGGTGAGAGGCAGCGCGGCGCCGCCGAAGGCGTTGGAGAACCGCAGCCGCATCCGCCGCCCGCCTACGGAGACCCGCAGGGTCTGGCGCAGCGTGCTGCCGGCGAAAACGAGGCCTTCCCCGGCGAACGGCGCGGGCGGCATGTTCTCCGGCTCCGTGAGCTGCGGCATCGAGGCCCAGGTGACGACCCAGTGACCGGCCGGCCCGCGCGCCGCCAGAGCTGCGCGCCGCCGGGTGGATCTTGACGCGTTGCGGATCATCTGCCTATGGTCCCGTCCAGCCAGGCCTTCGATCCACCCCCGGCACACTCCCTGCACACTCCCGGCACAACGGAGCACGGAAGGGCGAACCCTGCACATGCGGACGTACCGGAATCCTGTGATCGGCGGGTTCCATCCCGACCCGAGCGTCTGCCGGGTGGGTGAGGACTACTACCTGGTCTGCTCCAGCTTCGAGTACTTCCCGGGTGTGCCGATCTTCCACAGCCGTGACCTGGTCCACTGGCGGCAGATCGGCAACGTGCTCGACCGTCCGTCCCAGCTTCACCTGCCGCCCGGGACCCTCGCCTCCGGCGGGATCTTCGCCCCGACCATCCGGCACCACGACGGTCTGTTCTACATGATCACGACGAACGTGGGCGACGACCGCGGCCACTTCCTGGTGACCGCGGAGCGCCCCGAGGGCCCGTGGTCGGACCCGGTCTGGATCGACCTGCCCCGGGTCGATCCCAGCCTGGCCTGGGACGAGGAGGGCCACTGCTGGCTCACGACCTCCGGCCCCCGGCTGGCGCGGATCGACCCGGCGTCCGGCGAGGTCCTGGAGGGCCCGGTCGACATCTGGGCGGGCACCGGCGGCAAGTACCCCGAGGCACCCCACCTGTTCCAGATCGGCGGGTGGTGGTACCTGCTCCTGTCGGAGGGCGGCACCGAACGTGGCCACGCCGTCTCCATCGCCCGCGCCCGCTCCCCTCGCGGGCCGTTCGAGCCCGGCCCGGTCAACCCGATCCTGACCCACCGCGGCACGTCCCGCCCGATCCAGAGCACCGGCCACGCGGACCTGGTGTGCGCCCCGGACGGCACCTGGTGGATGATCCTGCTCGGCGCCCGCCCCCGCGGCTACTCCCCCGAGTTCCAGGTGCTCGGCCGGGAGACCTTCCTCGTCCCGGTGGAGTGGGTGGACGGCTGGCCGGTCGTGGGGCCGGTCGAGGAGCGTCACCCCGCCCCCGCCGCCTGGCATCCGCTCCCCCCGCCCCCGGTCCGCGACGACTTCGACGCCCCCGTTCCGGCGCCCTGCTGGATCTCGGTGCGCTCCCGCCCCGACGACTCCTGGTCGCTGACCGAGCGCCCCGGCCGGCTGACGCTGCACGCCACCGGTCCCACCCTGGACCGTCCCGGCCACACGTTCTTCGGGCGGCGCCAGCAGCACCACGACTGCCGCGTCAGCGCCCGTCTCGACGCCGATCCCGGCCGGGCCGGGCTGTCCGTACGGCTCGACGAGGCCCACCACTACGACCTCGAGGTGTCCGGCGGAGAGGCGTCCGTGATCGCCAGGATCGGCCCGCTGCGTCAGGTCGTGGCGCGTCGCCCGGTGGCTCCTGGACCGCTCACCCTCACGGTCCACTGCCGTACGGCCGATCCGCTGCCGCCGTCCGTGACCAGTGCCGCCGAGGCCGGCGCCGGGCCGGTCGGCGTGGGCGCCCGCGGGCCGGACACGATCGCCTTCTCCGCGGACGGCGTCCTGCTCGCCGAACTGGACGGCCGCTACCTGTCCACGGAGGTGGCGACCGGCTTCACCGGACGGGTCATCGGCATGTACGTGACCGAGGGCAGCGCGGCCTTCGACTGGTTCGACTACGAGGGCACCGACGACGAACCGGTCGTCCCGGTTGCCTGACGAACCGGTCGTACGCGCCGCGGAGAACGCCGGCTCTCCGCCTCGCCTGCCTTCGCCGGTGGAGGAACTGATCGATCCCCGCCTCGGAGCGCGAGGCGTCCGCCTGCTGCTGAAGCGCGACGATCTCATCGACCCCGAGATCCCCGGCAACAAATGGCGGAAGCTGAAGTACAACATCCAGGCCGCCCGGCGGTCCGGGCACGGAAGGATCCTGACGTTCGGGGGCGCGTATTCCAACCACATCAGGGCGACGGCGGCGGCCGGCGCCCTTTTCGGTCTGCGGACCGTGGGCGTCATCCGCGGCGAAGAGCATCTCCCCCTCAATCCCACGCTCTCCTACGCGGTGGAACAGGGAATGACCCTGGCCTACATGGACCGCCGGACATATCGCAGAAAAATGGAAAGCGATGTGATAGAGGCTCTCCACCGCGGCTTCGGCGACTTCTACCTCGTTCCCGAGGGCGGAAGCAACGGACTCGCGGTGCGGGGATGCGCCGAGATCCCGGACGAGATCACGCAGGACTTCGACTTCATCTGCTGCCCCTGCGGGACGGGCGGCACGCTCGCGGGCATCGCCGCCGGCCTGCGCGGCGACCAGGAGGCGATGGGCTTCTCGGTGCTCAAGGGAGCCGGCTGGCTGAACGACGAGATCCGGCGCCTTCAGGAAGACGCTCACGCCGCCCCCCGCGGCAGATGGCACGTGAACCTGGATTATCACTTCGGCGGATACGCGAAGACGAAGCCGGAACTGCTGTCCTTCGTCGAGGACTTCGAGAGGCGGCACGGCCTGCGCCTGGACCGGCTCTACACCGGCAAGATGATGTACGGGATCTTCGATCTGGCCGGGAAGCGCACGTTCCCTCCCGGAACCACGATCGTCGCGGTCATCACCGGCACCATCTGACACTCGAACTCCCCCACTTGCCACTTTCGGCACCGTGTGCGTTTTGCCGACCGGGTGGCGCAGAGGCAAAACGTGGCGCACAGTGAAGGTGTCCCAGGCAGAATTGATCAAAAGGGGGAAGAAGCGTGGGCAATGACGAGGACAAGAAGCCGCCGAAGCATGCGGGGCCGCAGAAGCAGGACAAGCCGTTCATTCCGGAGAAGCCGACGAAGGAAAGCGGGGACGGTCAGAGGAAAGGCGGAGGGACTCGGGGCAAGTGAATCTCCGCGGACGTATCGACGCGCTCGCTGACGCGCTGGCGGCCAATGGCGAGCTCACCGATGAGGGATGGCGCGCGGCGCTGCACGCCGTGCCGCGTCATCTGTTCGTCCCGGCGGTGGCCTGGGCGGAGCCGTATGCGGGGCCGGGCTACCGTATCGATCGGGACACCGATCCGGATGCCTGGTGGGATGCGGTGTACGCCGACCACCCGATCATCACCCAGCTCGACGACGGAGCGACCGAGGTGGGCGGCGGGGAGGGCGTGTTTTCGTCCTCACTGTCGGCTCCCGGGGTTGTCGTGGACTTCCTCGAACTGCTGAGCCCCTATGCCGGTGACCGCGTCCTGGAGATCGGCACGGGAACCGGGTGGACGGCCGGGCTGCTGTCCCATCGCCTGGGTGAAGTGAACGTGGTCAGCGTCGAGATCGATCCGGCGGTGCACGAGGCGGCGGCGGCGAGCCTCAAGCAGGCCGGTTTCTGCCCGCGCCTGGTACTGGGAGACGGCGCGGACGGCTGGGCGGAGCAGGCTCCGTACGACCGGGTTCATGTCACCTGCGGTGTGCGGGAGGTGCCGTATGCGTGGGTGGAGCAGACCCGCCCTGGCGGAGCGATCGTGCTGCCCTGGATGCCGGGCTTCGAGCCGGGCCACAAGCTGTGGCTGACAGCCGGACGGGACGGCACGGCGACCGGCCGGTTCGCAGGGGGCGCGCACTACATGATGATGCGGGCTCAGCGCGTTCCCGCTCCGCCGGAGCATGAGGGCGGGTACGGCAGGCGCGCGGCGACGGTGGATCCCCGCCGAGTGCTGCGGGCGGGATTGGGGGCCGATGTCGCGATTGCGGGACTTCTGCCCGATGTCTCGGTGAGTCTCGGCACGGGCGAGGAGTCCGAGATCTGGTTGTGGGCCGGGCGGTCCGGGGCCTGGATCACCGGATCGGAGGTCCGGCAGTTCGGTGAGCGCAGTCTGTGGGACGAGGTCGAAGAGGCGTTCTTCCGCTGGGTGGAGTGGGGAAGCCCCGGCCGGGACCGGTTCGGACTGACCGTCACCCCGGATGGCCAGCACATCTGGCTGGACCGGCCGGACAACGTGATCCGCTGACCGGTGGCGGTGCCGGTATTCCGGATTACCTGACGGACTGGTCAAAGTCCCCGTGAGCGTCCCTATGATGGTCGAAGATCGAGACGCTTGGGGGCAGAGCGTGCACGACGAGCAGGCACCGGACTGGGTGATCGACCCCTCCACGCCGAGCGTGGCCCGGATGTACGACTACTACCTCGGCGGCAAGGACAACTTCGCCGCCGACCGCGAGGCGGCCGAGAAGATCATTGAGATCCTGCCGAACGCCCGCGACGTGGCCCGGGCCAACCGCGCCTTCCTCGTGCGGGCCGTACGGCACCTCGCGGGGGCGGGCATCCGGCAGTTCCTCGACGTCGGCACCGGTCTCCCGACGCAGGAGAACGTCCACCAGGTGGCGCAGGCCGTCGCACCGGACTCCCGGGTCGTCTACGTCGACAACGATCCGATCGTGCTCGTCCACGCCCGCGCCCTGCTCGCCGACAACCCCCGGTCCATCGTGGTCGCCGGTGACATGCGCGAGCCCAAGGCGGTGCTCACCCATCCGGCGGTCCTCCGCCACCTCGACTTCAGCCGGCCGGTCGCGTTGATCATGCTCGCCGTCCTCCACTTCGTCGTCGACGACGCGGAGGCGGCGCGCATCGTCGGCACGTTCCGCGACGCGCTCGCCCCGGGGAGCCATGTGGTGATCTCCCACGGCACGCCCGGCGACCTCGACGAGGACGCGGTCAGGCGAAGCCGGGACGTCTACTCCGCCACCACCAGCCGAGGCGCCGTGCCGCGCACCACGGCCGAGGTGCGGGACCTGTTCGACGGCCTGCGCCTGCTGGAGCCCGGCGTCGTGCCGCTGGAGGAGTGGCGCCCCGAGCCGCCGGAGACGCTCCTGGAGCGCAGGCACGGAGCCGGCATCGTGGGCGGCGTCGCCGTGATCCCCTGACCGGGGACCCGCGGTCCGCCCCGGCCGTACGGTCGCCTCGTGGTCACTCCGTGGTGAAGGCGGCGGGCGTCCGCCGGCAGGCCGAGGTCTTCTCCCGGAGGTGACCGCTCCTCAGAGCCGTCTGGTCATGAACACGCTGAGCGGATCGGGGCGGTAGTCGCCGAAAGGCTCGCAGTAGGTGAACCCGAACTTCTCGTACAGCTTCCTGGCGGGCAGGAAGTGCTCCTCCGCGCCGGTCTCCAGGCTCAGCCGGGTGAAGCCCATCCGCCCGGCCTCGGCGAGGATGTGCCGCAGCAGCAGGGACGCGATCCCCGCGCGCTTGCGCGCCGCCGCCGTCCGCATCGACTTCAGCTCGGCGTGGGAGTCGTCCAGCCTCTTGATCGCCCCGCAGCCCACCACGGCGCCGCCGTCCATCACCGACCAGAACGTGACCTCCGGACGGCGCAGGCCGTCGAGGTCCAGGGCGTGCTTGCTCTCCGGGGGCGTGATGGACCGCATCTCCCGCAGGTGCTCCTCGAGGAACTCAGCGATCTCCGGCCCGGACAGGTCGTCCTCGACGATTCTCATCGCACTCGCTCACCTAGATCGTGTCTGACGGGTCGTGTCTGACGGATCATGCCCGACGGGACACCAGGATGCCATCCCGCCCGCCCGGCTCAGCCCAGCGGCGCGACGGCGAACTCCCGCATGCCCTCGGCGAACCCGACGCGGGCGCGGAAACCCAGCTCCGCCCTCGCCCGGCCGGGCGAGGCGACGATGTGCCGCACGTCGCCGAGGCGGTACTCCCCCGTCACGACCGGGCGCGGCCCGCCCCGCCGCGCGGCCAGTTCCGCGGCCATCTCCCCCACCGTGCGCGGCTGTCCGCTCGCCACGTTGTACGCGGACAGGGCGCCCTCCCGCCCCGCGGCGAGCGCCGCCAGGTTGGCCCGCGCGACGTCCCGGACGTGGACGAAGTCGCGCCGTTGTCCGCCGTCCTCGAAGACGCGCGGGGCCCGCCCCGCCTCCAGCGCCGACCGGAAGATCGCCGCGACCCCCGAGTACGGCGTGTCCCTGGGCATACGGGGGCCGTACACGTTGTGGTACCGCAGGGCGACGGCGACGCCGCCGGTCTCCCTGGCCCAGTTGGCGGCGAGATGCTCCTGCGCCAGCTTCGTGGTGGCGTAGGCGTTGCGGGGATCGGCGGGCGCGTCCTCGCCGATGACCGCCGGCGTGAGCGGCGAGGCGCAGCCGGGGCAGCGCGGCTCGAAGATCCCCCGGTCGAGGTCCTCGGCGGCCCGGGGGCGGGGCCGGACCGGCCCGTGCTCGCCGCACTCGTAGGCGCCCTCCCCGTAGACCACCATGGACGACGCCAGCACCAGGCGGCCGACGCCGTGCCGCGCCATCGCCGCCAGCAGCACGGCCGTGCCGTGCACGTTCACCGAGGCGTAGTCCGGCAGGTCCGCCACGTCGACGCCGAGGCCGACCTTGGCCGCCTGGTGGACCACCGCGTCCACGCCCGGCAGCAGGCGGTCGGCGGTCGTCCCGTCGCGCACGTCTCCGCGCTCGACGCCGCCCGCCCGCAGGTCGAGGCCGGCCACCTCGTGTCCGGCCGCCGTCAGCGCCTCGGCGACGTGACTTCCGATGAACCCGGCCGAGCCGGTCAGCAGCACCTTCACGGGCCGAGGGTAGACCGCCGCCGCCGCGCGGGAACCGCTCCGGGCACGACCGTTCGCGACCCGTAAGATCTCCCGCCCGGTCCTGCCGTCAGGAGAAGTAGTGGCCCTTGCCGAGATCGTCGAGGAGCCCGGGCTGCACCGGCCGCCAGCCGAGCAGGTCGCGGGTCACCGCGCTCGACGCCGGGCTGTCGGCCCCGACGACACCGCCCAGCCAGCCGAAGTGCGCGCTCGCCTCCTCCGCGGCGACCGAGACCACCGGCAGGTCCAGATGGTGGCCGATCACCTCGGCGACGGCCCGGATCGGCACGCCCTCCTCGGCGACGGCGTGCAGCACCGACCCCGCCGGGGCCTTCTCCAGCGCCAGGCGGAACAGGTGCGCGGCGTCGAGCCGGTGCGTGGCGGGCCAGCGGTTGGACCCGTCGCCGACGTGGCCGGAGACGCCCTTCTGACGGGCGATGCCGACCAGGACCGCCATGAAGCCGGGGTCCCCCTCACCGTGCACCGTCGGAGGAAGGCGCACGACCGACGACCGTACGCCGTGGGAGGCCAGGGAGAGCGTCAGCAGCGCCGTCCCCATCCGCCCCCGGAGGCCGCCGCCCGGAAGCGCGGCGGCGCCCGGCTCGTTCCCCCGCCCTCCGGCTCCGTCCCGTTCGGTCGCGACGCCTCCCGGCGCGACGCCGAGCGTCCCCGACGCGATCACCAGCGGCCGTCCGGAGCCCTTTAGCGCGTCTCCGAGCGCCTCCACGGCCCGCCGGTCCGCGTCGGCGGCCGCCTCGAAGCCGCCCGAGAAGGCGATGTCGTGCTTGAACGCGAGGTGGATCACGCCGTCCGACTCGGCGGCCCCGGCCCGCAGGATGTCGAGATCGTCGAGCGTGCCGCGACGCACCTGCGCCCCGGCCCGGGCGAGGGCGCCGGCCGAGGCGTCCGACCGGGCCAGCCCGGTGACCTGGTGACCCGCGCCGACGAGCTCGGGCACGACGGCGGAGCCGATCCAGCCCGACGCCCCGGTGACGAAAACGCGCATGAGAGAACCTCCCGACGAGTGACCGTCCTCGGCGCACGGACGCGCATGAGAATCGATGTCAGTCACTGCCATCAGCATACGTCACGATGTCAGTGACTGTCATCGCGCTACGATCAGGGCATGGGTCGATGGGAGCCGGACGCGCGTGGCCGGCTGGCGCGGTCGGCGCTGGAGCTCTACGCGGAGCGCGGGTTCGACCAGACCACGGTCGCGGAGATCGCCAGGCGGGCGGGGCTCACGGAGCGGACGTTCTTCCGGCACTTCGCCGACAAGCGCGAGGTGCTGTTCCACGGCTCGCGCGCGCTGGAGGAGCTCCTCGTGAACGCCGTCGCCGGCGCGCCCGAGGCGACGGCGCCGATGGACGCGATCGCCGCGGCCCTCGACGTCGCGGGCGGCATGTTCGAGGAGCGCCGCGAGTACGCGCGGCGGCGTCAGGCCGTCGTCGCCGCGCACGCGGAGCTGCGGGAACGCGAACTGATCAAACTCGCGTCGCTCGCCGCGTCCCTCGCCGGGGCGTTGCGCGGGCGTGGCGTGGCCGAGCCGGCCGCGAGCCTGGCGGCGGAGGCGGGCATCGCCGTCTTCAAGATCGCGTTCGAGCGGTGGGCCGGCGACGCCGGCGGCCCGGACCTGCCACGGCTCATGCGGGAGTCGTTCGACGAGCTGAGGGCCGTCACCGCGGGCGCGTGAGCGCCCGCGGAAGCGGGAGACGGCGCAGGACAACGGAAGGACGGCTCACCGGAGGCGCGGGCTCACCGGAAGACGCCGGTGTGGCCGAGCGAGTAGCGGCCGGGCTGCGGATACACGCACAGCCCGTGCGGCCCGGCGCCGACGGGGATGGTGCGGACGACCCTGCCGGTCCGGGTGTCGAAGACGTAGACGACCCCGTGGTAGCGGCCGCTCAGCCACAGCTTGGTGCCGTCGGCCGAGACGCCGCCCATGTCCGGCGAGCCGCCGCCGGGGATCCGCCAGACGTCGACCACCTTCCGCTTCGCGAACGACACGACGGACACCGATCCCTCGCCGCGGTTCGACACGTACAGGTGGCGCGAGTCGCGGCTGGCGTAGAGGCCGTGCGCGCCCCGGCCGGTCGGCATGAACCGGACGACCTCGTACGTCGACGCGGCCACCAGCCACACGCCGTGCCGTTCCATGTCGGCGACGTAGAAGACGCGGCCGTCGGGCGACAGCTTCACGTCCTGAGGCATGCTCATGTGGCCGAGGTGGACCCGGCGGATCAAGCTGGGCGTGCGCCAGTCGACGACGACGAGGTCGCCGCTGAACTCGCAGCTGGCCAGGAACACCGAGCCGTCGGCGGTGAAGTCACCGTGGTTGACGCCGCGGCAGGGCAGCGGCAGCGAGCGCAGCCGTTTCATGCTGTGCGGGTCGCGCAGGTCGAGCTGGTTGTTCCGCTCCGCCATGACCAGCGCGTACGCGCCGTCCGGCGAGAAGTACAGGTTGTACGGGTCCTCCACCGGCACCGGGCGGCCCGGTCTGCCGGTGCGGGGGTCGATGGGGGTGAGGGAGTTGCCCCGGTTGTTGTTCACCCACAGGGTCTTCAGGTCCCAGGACGGCACCACGTGCTGCGGCAGCGCCGCGACGGTGAAGTGCCGCACGATCCGGTACGTCTCCGGGTCGATGACGTCGACCGTGCCGCTCTCGCTGTTGGGCACGTACACCAGGGAGCGGAACCCCCTGACGACCGGGCTCAGCATCCCGGGCCGGTCGGCCGCGTAGACGTCGGCCCGCCCCGCTCCCTCGGGCTCCTGTCTCTCCCGCTCCGGCGGCGCCGCCCCCTGTGACCGCGACGGGGACGGCGGCGGGGACATCGGCGGGGAGGACGGCACGGCTCGGGGCGCGGGCGGCACGGCCGCGCAACCGGCGAGGACGAGCCCCCAGAGGATCGCGTACACCCCGGTCACCGCGACGGTCCTGCGGGCTCCTGTCACCCCTGCTTCCGGGACGCCCGCACGCGTCACCCCCGCACCGGTCACCCCTGCACCAGTCACGCATCCCCCCGACATGGCGGGGCGGCGCCCGGCCCCCCGTACGGTCACGGCGACCGGCCGCGTGCGGCGGCCGCACGGCGACTGAAGAGACGGCGGCGAGGCGGCTGCGTGGCTGGTCGGCGCGACGCTAACGCCCGCGCGGAATGGCCCGGAGGGGCTTTACCCGGTCTTGAACGGCGCCTTCCCGGCCCGCGACGCGCCTGGTCACCTGCGCGCGGCCGCCCCTACGACGAGATGGGGACCTCGTGCTCGGCGGTGTGCACGGGAGCGAGACCGGCGAGCCCGGAGATGTCCAGGACGGGGGTGAGCAGCGGGTTGGCGATCAGAGTGATGTGGTCGGCGTGGGCGAACAGGACGCTCAGGCCGGCGCTGTCGAGGTATTCGACGGCGGTCAGGTCCAGCACGAGAGGGCCCGGGATCTTGCCGAGGGCCTCGGCGAGGGCGTCGGTGTTGCTCATGTCGATCTCGCCGGTGGCCGTCAGCAGCGCGGCGCCGTCGGCGCGGCGGCCGGAGGTGAGGGTGAGGGGCGTGGTCATCAGGCGATCCTCGTGTGCATGTCGACGATGGTGCCCGACGGGCCGGGCGTGATGGTGACCTGCTGCATCATGGCGCGCATGAGGGCGACACCGCGCCCGCGGTGGGTGTTCTCCTCGGCCTTGGGGGACTTCCAGCGGCCGGTGTCGGCGACGACGAGGCGCAGGTTGTCCACGAAGGCCTCGGCCCGCAGGCGGACGACGTCGCCGGGGGCGTCGCGGTGACCGTGCTCGATGGCGTTGGCGCACGCCTCACCGGCCGCGACCAGGACGTTCTGGACTGTCTGGGCCGGCAGGTCGCACTGGGCGAGCCAGCTCCGCAACGCCCTGCGGACGGGCGCCAGCTGGGACGACTCGGCGGGGAAGGCCATCTCCAGCGGCGCGGGGTGGCGGTAGAGCAGCAGGGCGACGTCGTCGTCGTAGCCGTCGGCGGGAGCAAGCCGCACCATCACCTGCGTGGCGAGGTCGTCGACGGCGGCGTCCCGGCCGTCCTGCACGGCCCGGCTGGCCTGGTCGATGCCCGCGTTCAGCGGGCTGCGGCGGCGCTCGACCAGGCCGTCGGTGTAGAGCATGAGCGTGGCGCGCGCGGGGATGACCGCCTGTCCCTCCGGGCGTGCCGCGCCGGGGCGTACGGCCAGGGGGATCGACCGACCGTCTTCGAGCAGGCGGGTGGTGCCGTCGGGGTGGGCGAGGATGCCCGGCGGGTGCCCGGCGCTGGAGTAGATCAGCACCCCGGTCTCCGGGTCGAGCACGCCGCAGAACACGGTGGTGCACTTCGCGCCGGGGACTCCGGCGGCGAAGTGGTCCAGGGCCATGAGCGTGCGAGCCGGGCTGGCGTCCTGCAGGAGCAGCGCGCGGCACGCGCTGCGCAGTTGCCCCATGACGGCGGCGGCCTCCACGCCGCGCCCGACGCAGTCGCCCACGACGATGCCGATGTTCCCGCCGGGCAGGGCGATGGTGTCGTACCAGTCGCCGCCGACCTCCAGGGGACGGGTGGCGGGCTCGTAGCGGACGGCGAACCCTTCGGGCAGGTCGGCGGGGCCGAGGATGGCGCGCTGCAGCGCGATCGCGGTCTCGCGTTGCTGGTCGATCTGCTGCGCGCGGACGAGCCCCTGGGCGAGGTGCCCGGCGAGCAGCGACAGGAGCAGCTCGTCCTCCCGGGAGAACGGCCGCTGGTCGCCCAGCTCGACCCACAACGCCATCGGGCCGTCGGGGTGCTCCAGCAGCACGCCGACTCCGCCGCCGTCGGCGACCGGCGTCAGCAGGGGCCGGCGGCGCAGGCCGGTGAGCGCCTCGCGGCGTCCGGCGGGCAGCGCGCGCCAGTTCAGCGAGGCGTCGGTGGCGGTGAGGGTGGGGTCGCCCTCGTGCTCGAAGACGGCGGCCAGCACGTGCCGGGCGCGCCACAGGGTCCGCAGCTCCCCCAGGGCCCCGGACATCGCCTCGGAAAGGCTCCCGGCCTGGGACAGGGACGTGCTGAGGGAGGCGAGGGCGCTCTCCCGCTGGATGGCGTAGTGCTCGGCGGTGACGTCGCGGAAGGTGCCGACGACGACCTGGCGGCCGGTGTCGGGGTCCTGCGCCTTGTTGAAGGTGACGCTGATCCACAGCCGGTGCCCGTCCCGGTGGGTGACGGGGATGGCGTAGCTGCCCTGGCCGGGGCCGACGAGTCCCGCGAAGGCGTCGGCGACCTGCCGGTGGGCGGCGGGGTCGACGTCGCGGTCCGGCCACCAGGGATGGATCGGCCGGTACGGCAGTCCCTCGGGGCCGTACCCGAGCATCTCGGCGAAGGCGTTGTTGACCTCGACGACCGCGCCGTCCTCGTCGCAGACGAAGAACGCCTCCTGCAGCGAGTCCACCAGCGCGGTGCGCCAGCGGGCCTGGTGGTGACGCAGCCGCGCCATCTCCATGTTGGCCCGCACCCGCGCGAGCAGCTCCGCGGCGGCGAACGGCTTGACGAGGTAGTCGTCGGCCCCGGCCTGCAGGCCCTCGATCGACGCCTCCTGGCCGGCCCGCGCCGACAGCAGCAGCACGGGGACGGCCGCGGTGCGCGGATCGGCCCGCAGCGCCGCGACCAGGGCCAGGCCGTCCAGGCGGGGCATCATCACGTCGCTCACCACGAGGTCGGGAGCCTCGGCTCGGATGGCGTCCAGCGCGTCCTGCCCGTCGCCGACGGTGTCGACGTGGTAACCCGCGCCCGTGAGGAGCCGGACGAGGTATCCGCGCATGTCGGCGTTGTCGTCGGCCACCAGCACCCGCGCCGGGACGCCCGCCGGGCGGGCGGCGGAGGGGTCCTGGGCGGTCAGCTCCATGTCGTCCCCGCCGGACGCCGCGACGGCGTCGTCCGCGGGCAGCCAGCGCAGGGCCTCCTGGACGTAGGGGTCCGCGGTGGCGGACGCCATGCTGCCACCGGCGGTCGTCGTGATCGCCTCGGCGGGCAGGTGCGCGACGCCGAACGGCAGGCGGATGGTGAAGCGGGTGCCCTCGCCCTCGGCGCTCTCGGCCGTGATGGTGCCGCCGTGCAGGCCGACGAGCTCCTGCACGAGCGCCAGGCCGATGCCGCTGCCCTCGTTCGAGCGCGAACGGGCGTTCTCGATGCGGTGGAACCGCTCGAACAGCCGCGGCACCTCGTCGGCCGGGACCCCGATGCCCGTGTCGGTGACGGTCACCACCGCGCGGCCGTCCTCCCCGCGCACCGACACGCCGACCGAGCCCTCGAAGGTGAACTTCAGCGCGTTGCTGAGCAGGTTGAGGACCACCTTCTCCCACATGCCGCGGTCGATGTAGACCGGCTCGTCCAGGGGACGGCAGTCGACCTCGAAGTCCAGGCCCGCCTTGTCGATGGCGGAGCGGAAGAGGCTGGCCAGCTCGGCGGTGACCGCGGCCAGGTCGACGGGCTCGTAGCTGGCCTGCATCCGGCCGGCCTCGATGCGGGAGAAGTCGAGCAGGGTGTTGACGAGCTTGCCCAGCCGCAACCCGTTGCGGCGGATGGCCTCGAGCTCCTCGCGCACCTGCGGGTCGGCTCCCTGCAGGCGGTTACGCAGCTCCTCCACCGGGCCCATGATCAGGGTCAGCGGGGTGCGGAACTCGTGGCTGATGTTGGAGAAGAAGACGGTCTTCGCCCGGTCGAGCTCGGCCAGTTCCTCGGCCCGCCGCTGCTGCGCCTGGTAGCTGCGGGCGCTCGCGATGCCCGCGGCGACGTGCCCGGCGGCCAGTTCCAGGAACCCGCGGTAGCCCTCGTCGAGGAGCCGGTATCGGTTGAGCGCGGCCACCAGGAACCCGTACGGCGCGCTGCCCTGCTGGAGCAGCGGCACCAGCAGCGCCTGAACGGGCGGCTCCGGCCAGTCACCGGACGGCAGCACCGCGAACCCGGCGGCGTCGAGCTCCACGAGCACCGACTCCCCCCGGCCCGGCGCCGCCATGGGCCACACCGCCTCGCCGGAGTCGCGGGCCGGCAGGGTCAGGGGGGCGGCCGGGTGCCCGGCGGAGATGCCGGTCACGCCCGCCAGGCGCGCGCCGCCGTCGTCCTGGAAGAGATAGGTCAGCGTGAACGGGAGGTCGCGCCGGTTGTGGCCGAGCTGGCGGCAGGTGAAGGCCAGCATCTCCTGCTCGGTGCGGACCACGCTGGGGTCGGAGCCGAGATCGCGCAGGGTGGCCATGCGGCGCTCGCCGACCACCCGCTCGGTGTCCTCCATGACGACGCACAACATGCCGACCACGGCGCCGGAGTCGTCGCGCAGCGGGCTGTAGGAGAACGTGTGGTAGCTCTCCTCCGGGTAGCCGGACCGCTCGAGGAACAGCAGCAGCGCCTCGTCCCAGGTGGCCCGTCCCGTGGCGAGCACGGTGCCGATCCGGGGACCGATGTCGTCCCAGATCTCCGCCCACACCTCGCTGGCCGGCCGGCCCAGCGCCCACGGGTACTTCCGCCCCAGGGTGTCGCGGCGGTAGGCGGCGTTGCAGAAGAAGGTGAGCTCCGGGCCCCACGCCATCCACATGGAGAACCGGGACGACAGCAGGATGCTCACCGCGGTCCGCAGGCTCTGCGGCCACTCGTCCGGCGGCCCGAGGGGAGTCGCCCGCCAGTCCACCTTCGCGAGGTCCCGGCCGATCTCCTCGTCGGCGGTGAACACGTCGGCGCCGGTCGCCGTCACCGGCTCGGCGTCGTCACTGAGCGCCACTACGCCACCCCTTCGTTCGCGCCGGCCCGGACACTGCTCGCCCGGTCGCGGTCGCCGCGTCCGTCACCGCGTCTCACGGCCCGCCCAACCCTGGAGCAGTTCGATGACGTGACGGAGAGGATAGGTCAACCGCCCGTCAAGAGGCCAACCGGGGTCTCTTTCCGGACCGCCGGACCGCCGTTCGCGGCCGGCGAGGGCCCGCTCCCTCCATCAGTTCGACGGTGACGATTGACGCAAAAACCCTTAATCCCTACTGTGTTACTAGGTTTCCGTCACCTGGAGCGCCCGATGACCAAGCAGATCCATCTCGCCGCGCACTTCCCGGGCGTGAACAACACGACCGTCTGGTCCGATCCCGCGTCGGGCAGCCAGATCGACTTCGAGTCGTTCCGCCACCTGGCCCGGACCGCCGAACGGGGCAGGTTCGACTTCTTCTTCCTGGCGGAGGGACTGCGGCTGCGCGAGGCGAAGGGCCGCATCCACGACCTCGACGTCGTGGGCCGTCCGGAGTCCCTGACCGTCCTCGCCGCGCTGGCCGCCGTCACCACCCACCTGGGACTGGCCGCGACGGTGAACTCCACCTTCAACGAACCGTACGAGGTGGCCAGGAGACTGGCGTCGCTCGACCATCTGAGCGGCGGCCGGGCCGCGTGGAACGTGGTGACCAGCTTCGACGCCTTCACCGGCGAGAACTTCCGCCGCGGCGGCTTCCTGGACGAGTCCGACCGGTACAGCCGGGCGAAGGAGTTCCTGGAGACCGCCAGGGAGCTGTGGGACTCCTGGGCCCCCGACGCGGTGGCCGCGGACCCGGAGGCGGGGCGGTTCCTGCGGCCCGGCGGCGTCACCGCCTTCCGGCACCAGGGCCGGCACTTCGACATCTCGGGGCTGTTCAACGTGCCCAGGGGCCCGCAGGGCCACCCGGTGATCATTCAGGCCGGTGACTCCGACGAGGGCCGCGAGTTCGCCGCGTCCTCGGCCGACGTGATCTTCAGCAGGCACAGCAGGCTGGAGGAGGGCCGCGCCTTCTACCGGGACGTCAAGCGCCGGCTCGCCGCGTACGGCCGGCGGCCGGAGGACCTGAAGATCCTCCCCGCGGTGACGTACGTGCTCGGCGACACCGACGCGGAGGCGGCGGAGCGGGCCGCCGAGATCCGCCGCGCGCAGGTCGGCCCGCAGACCGCGATCTACTTCCTGGAGGCCGTCTGGGGGCGCGACCTGTCGGCGTACGACCCGGACGGCCCGCTGCCCGACATCGAGCCCGACCTGGAGGAGGGCGTGACCAGGGGGCACGCGGCCTTCCGCCGTGACCGCGGCGAGGTGGTGGCCAAGTGGCGAGCCCTCGCCGAGGAGAAGAACCTGTCGATCCGGGAGCTCGCCATCGAGGTCTCCTCGCCGCAGACCTTCATCGGCACGCCGCGCGCGGTCGCCGACGAGATCGACCACTTCGTGCAGACCGACGCCGCCGACGGCTTCATCTTCGTGCCCCACCTCACCCCGGGCGGGCTGGACGACCTGGTCGACAAGGTCGTCCCGCTGCTGCAGGAGAAGGGCGTCTTCCGGACCGAATACACCGGGCCCACCCTCCGCGACCACCTCGGCCTCGCCCCGCGCGACCCGGCCTCCGGTGACTCCGCCCCCCGTGACCTGGGCACACGTGACTCCGCCCTCCGCGACCTGCCCCTCCGCGACCCGGCCGCCCCCGTGCCGGCCCCCCGTACGAAGGAGAACCGATGACACCCCCTGTGTCAACCTCAGGCCGCGATCTGGTCGATGAGGGCGGCAGCGGCGCCGTGTCTGCGTGGGTCGTACGGTGTGCCGTCGCGCCAGCATCGGTAGATCACGCGGATCCAG